>JAEZCB010000042.1 GCA_023412755.1 Bacteroidota bacterium | reverse complement strand
CCGCTCATCATGCGGGCGCCCATGGGATAGGCCATGCCCCATTCCGCGGCCGCATCAGCATCCACTTTGCGGATCTCCGGATGGTTGGCCAGCCCCAGGTAGTTGTTGAGGCTCCATACCAGAACCTTTTTTCCCCGGAAGGTCATGTGCGGCCCCAATTCGCCCTCCAATTTTGGGAAGCTGAAATAGCCGTGGCTTTCCTTGGCCTGGCGCCCGATCGGTCCGAGGTCTTTGCGGATCTTGTCGAAGATGTCGTTCATGGGAGATTGCTTGGACCCATCCACTGGGAATGGTGCGGCAAAGGTAACCGCCCGGCCATACCAGAACGAGGTGTCTTGCGTTGAACTACTTCAACAGGCACTTGTGGGCTGGCGGCTATATTTGCGCGCTTTTCCACGACCCCAGATCCCTTCCCATTGAATGAATAGACCGGCCATCCTGCTTCTGGCTTTATTGACACTGGCCTCCTGCGGGGAATTCAACAAGGCACTGAAGAGCGACCGTGTGGATTACAAGATGGAGGTGGCCGAGAAGTATTATGCCGCCAATAATTGGGAACGGGCCATACCACTGCTGGAGGAACTTATCGTGCTTACCCGGGGCACCTCCCAGAGTGAACGGATGAACTATCTCCATGCGAAGGCACACTTCAATATGAAGGACTACACTTTGGCCGCTTACTATCTGGCCAATTTCGTTCGCACCTTTCCCACCAGCCAGTACGCAGAGGAGGCCGCCTTCCTCAGTGCCTTCTGCCATTACAAGAATTCACCGAACTACGAACTGGACCAGCTGGACACGCGCAATGCCATCGATCAGCTTCAGCTTTTCATGGTGCGCTACCCACGTACGGAATTGCGGGACAGCTGCAACGCGTTGATAGACCAGTTGCGGACCAAGCTTGAGGTGAAGACCTACCATGCGGCCAACCAATACTACCGGATGCGCAATTACCAGGCATCAGGAGTGGCTTTCCGGAATTTCATACGCGATTGGCCCAACAGCCGCTTCAGGGAAGACGCCATGTTGCTGTTGTTGAAGAGCGATCACCAGCTGGCGATGAACAGTGTGGAAAGCAAAAGGTTGGAGCGGGTGCAGGAAGCTATCCGTAGTTATCATAATTTAGCGGACGCTTTTCCGCAAAGCGCCGTGCTCCCGGATGCCAACAGGATGTACCGGGAGTTGAACGCGATGCTCACCCAGGAAACAGCCACAACACCATGAACAACAAACATTTGAACGCCGCCAAGACCACCGTTACCCGGGATGTGGCCAAGCTGGATGAGACCACGGGCAACGTTTACGAGGCAGTGGCCATCCTGGGCAAGCGTGCCAACCAGATCAGCGTGCAGATCAAGGAAGAGCTGAGCGCGAAGCTCGAGGAATTCGCCATTAGCGGTGAAAACCTCGAGGAGGTCTATGAGAACCGTGAGCAGATCGAGGTGAGCAAACATTACGAGCGTATGCCCAAGCCTTCTGCGATCGCCATCCAGGAGATGCTGGAGGGGCAGATCTACTTCCGCCGCCCTGAAGAGAATACTGCCGCACCGCAGCAGGAGAGGGAATAATATGTCATGGAACGATCCTCCGCCACGGTGGAACGTTATCTAGGTCGCAAGGTGCTGCTCGGTGTCACGGGCAGCATCGCTGCTTATAAGACGGCCCATCTGGTACGCGAACTGGTGAAGGCCGGGGCGCAGGTGCAGGTGGTGATGACGCCCTCCGCACACGACTTCATCACCCCTCTTACACTTTCCACGCTCAGCGGACGACCTGTTCTTACAGAACTTTTTGTTCGCGAGGGCAGCGGCCGCTGGAATGACCATGTGCATCTGGCGCGCTGGGCTGATGTGTTGTTGATCGCGCCCGCCAGTGCGAACACACTGGCCAAAATGGCGAACGGGCTATGCGATAACTTGCTGATGGCCTGCTACCTGAGTGCCACCTGCCCGGTATATGTGGCACCTGCGATGGACCTGGAGATGTACGCGCATGACACCACGGGGCAAAACCTGCGGTTGCTGAAGGAGCGAGGCGTAAAGGCCATTGGTCCGGAGTATGGTGATCTGGCCAGCGGTCTGGAGGGCAAGGGCAGGATGAGCGAACCCGGTGATATCGTGGAAGCCCTATGCCATGATCTGCTGGGCCAAAGCAAGTTACGTGGCAAGAGTGTGCTTGTGACAGCAGGCCCGACACAGGAACCGATCGATCCGGTCCGCTACATCAGCAACCGGAGCAGCGGTAAAATGGGTTTCGCGATCGCGGAAGAGGCCGCGCTCCGCGGTGCCCGGGTGATCCTGATCTCCGGCCCTGTGGATCTGCGGATCGATCGGGCTGGTGTGGAAAGGCATGATGTGATCACAGCTGCGCATATGGCCGAAGCATGTCACCGCTATGCTGGTGATATGGATGTGGTGATCATGTGTGCCGCGGTGGCCGACCACCGGCCTGCGGCACCAGCTTCCAGCAAATTGAAGAAGGCCACCATGCAGCAGGAACTGCTTCTGGAGCCAACTGAAGACATACTTCAAGCAATGGGGCGTAATAAGCCTGATGCTCAGCTACTCGTAGGTTTTGCATTGGAGACCGATGACGCCCATGCGAATGCCCGGAAAAAACTTGAAGATAAGAACCTCGACCTATTGGTGCTCAATTCATTGAAGGATGAAGGAGCTGGCTTTGGCCATGATACCAACCGGATAACCCTTTTCGGCAGGGGTACTGATCCCAGGGAGTTCCCGTTAATGAGCAAGGCCGATGTCGCATGTGTGATCTTGGACCATTTGGAAGAACTTTGCTGAACCATGCGTAGGATCCTCGTACTCTTCACCCTGGCCGGATGGCTCGGTGCCTCCGCCCAGGAATTCAATTGCCAGGTGAGTGTGATCGCTCCGCAGGTGGCCAATGCGGAACCACGCATCTTCAAATCGTTGGAAACGGCCATCCGGGAATTCTACCAGAACAGGCGGTTCACCAATTTGAATTATGCTCCCATGGAGCGCATCGATATCAACCTGCTGCTCACGATCAGCAGCGTGCCTGCGCCCGATCGCTTCGAGGGAAGCCTCCAGGTGATCTATGCCCGTCCGGTCTATGGCTCCGATTACAACAGCCCGATCCTGGACATGGTGGATAACAACATCCAGTTCAATTTTCTGGAGAACACGCAGATCGAGTTCACCCCGGACCGGCATATCAGCAATCTTTCGTCGCTGCTGGGTTTCTACGCCTATTACGTGCTGGGACTCGATGCCGACACCTACTCGTCCATGGGGGGATCACCATACTACACGCTGGCCCAGCAGGTGGTGAACAATGCGCAGAACGTGAGCGAGACCGGCTGGCAGGCGTATGAGAATGAGCGCAATCGTTATTGGTTGGTGGACAACCAGGTGCAGGCGGTATTCCGCCCGTTTAGGGAGCTGTTGTACACCTACCACCGGGAAGGGTTGGATAAGATGACCGAGGATCCCGGTGCCGCGCGAAAAGTGATCGCCGCGGAGATCGAGAAACTCAAGACGGTGCATCAGGCGAAGCCCGCCAGCTATAACCTGCAGGTATTCTTCAACGCGAAGTACAACGAGATCGTGGAGATGTTCAAACCGGCCGAGCCCCAGGAGAAGACCAAACTCTTCAATACCCTGCAGATCATCGATCCTGGGCACATCAACCAGTATCAGAACATGATGCGCGGCTCCTAGCGCGCCGGCGGATCTTTGGAGGCAACAGGATCTAGCATTCGTGCCTTTTTGGATGGTCCCGCCAGACGAGGCGGCCATTTCCACGGCTTACGGCCATCCAGTCATCCACCTCCACATCTATCCGGGCCATGCCACAGGTCGGGAGGTTGCCAATAGCATCACCGGAGAGGTATTCAATGATCTCCGTAAAACCGGGGTTATGGCCGAAGAAAAGCACGGATCCCTGATCCGAGGGCAAAACATTGATCAGTTTGAGCAGGGTGGCAACACTGGCCTCATAGATCATGGGCTCCTTCACCAGCGACTCCTCCGGCATGCCTAACTCCCTGGCGAAATAGCGGGCGGTGCTCAGGGCACGCACGGCAGGACTTGTGATCAGAAGATCCACCGGCTCGTTCTTTTCGCTGAATTTGCGGGCCATCATGGGTGCATTGTGCAGCCCCCGGTCGTTCAAAGGCCGGTCGAAGTCCCGCATCCGCGGATCGTCCCAGCTGCTTTTGGCATGCCTGCAGAAATAGATCGTCCGCATGATCGAACAGGTGGAAGACCAGGTGGACCTTATGCCTTGAACTTGCGCAGGCCGTCCAACAAAGTGATCAGCAGCACGTTCGGATCGGTGGTGATCGGCAACTCCACCAGCACCTGCCGCGCATCACTGAATTGTTCCTGATTGCGGAAGCCCTTTGAAATGGACACATAGAGCACCCTCGGATATTCGCCGGTGAAGTGCAGGCGTAGTAGATCACCTCCGGCCATGCGCAACAGGTACATGGGGTAGTGGCTCACAGGGTCCTGCCAGCTGGTATCGTGCTCCAGCACGTGACCCTGCTGTTTCAGATCCTCCCCCCATTGGTCCATCATGTAGTGAAGCACATCCTCTACGAATATCTCCGGATCCCTAGGCAGTTGATGCTGGCTGAAGTCCAGCGGGGCCAGCAGCCGTGCGCGGGTGTGACGAAGGGCGGTGGTCAGATCATCCAGTTGGGCAGTGAAGGTCATTCTTCTCCTCTAATAGCTTTCCGAGCCGCAAAGTAGTCCATTAGGCACAAGAGCATACCATTTCGCTGACGGGTTATTCACGATCGATCCAACGATCCCAAACAAATACGAGTAAGCTTCTGTGTTCCCCGTACAGCGTGTGGGGTGATCTTTATCCACATTACGGGGAATGTGTTTCCTTACGCACAAAGGCCTTTGGAAAGCGTTTGATGCCAGGAACCGCGTTGGATAAGGCTTCGAGTGGGAACTCGCCGTTCGGTCATGGATCTGCTGATGCGGATCACAGTGATCCAATACCCTTTCATCATGAAAAATTCCGCGCTTATCCTTCTGTCTTTGCTACCCCTGGTGTCCATGCAGGCCCAGGATCCCGCCATCGCGGATGGAACGATCATAGCTTCTTCAGAGGCTATTGCCGCGGGTGATCCATTGCCTGAAGGTGTGGCCGCCCATGATAGCGCAACAGGTGATGGCCTTACCATCTGGCCTGTGCCCGCAGCTGAAGTGCTGCATATCAGCTGCGCCGGATGCGGTGATGGGAATCTGCCATTCGAGATCGTGGACCTCACTGGAAGGACCGTGCTCCGTGGTTCTGTCCCAGGCACCATTACCAGCATGATCGAACTCACCGGTTCCAAAGGGGATCATGTGCTCCGCGTAGTGGATGGCCGAAGCGTAAGGTCGGTGGCGTTCGTTGCGGAATAGGTGCGTGGTATCGTGGAATGAAAAAAAGGCCGGGATCCCGGCCTTTTTTCATCCTGGCATCGATCAATTATCAGAGGCGCGGCCCCGGCCTGAACCCACGGAGGTACGTTGGGTCATGCGCTCATCTTCTGGTCCGATGAGCGAGCGTACCTGGTCCAGCAGATCCCCGGCCTCCATCACCAAATAGTGGAAAGTATCCTTCATGCCATCGCCTTTTTCCATGAGGCGGCGGCGTGTTTCACGGCCGGATGCGGGGGCGATAAGCACACCGAGCGCCGCACCAACGGCCAGTGTGAAAAGGGTTGCTGCTGTGGATGGTCTTGCCATGGTGTATAAGATATCGTTGGTTGTTCCCGCTAGCGGACCAATGTCATGCCATCCCGATCTTATGCCCCGGCACGTCACCAAAGCGGCGAAACACATTCAAAGCCAGCGCCAACGGATCGTGGCATACCATCCTCGATCGTGGGAGGATGTGCCCTGATCAAGCTCTGACAAATGATCCTGAAACGATCAATTCGGCGGGATGGTTGCTACGCATTAAGGACGATTCGGCCAGCGCGGTAGCTAAGGGGAATGGGGATGAACACGGATCTTTGGGATCCATCAGTGTACATCTGTTCATCTGTGCTTCAGGGAATTCAGGAGCTGCACGATAGCATGGAACATCCGGCCTTACTGGTGGCCCATTCCGGCCGTTTGTTCACGAGTTGCTCATGTTCCATGGAGTAGGGGCGCAGCATTGCCGCTTCCAATTGCCGGAACAACTCATCCTGCCCCTGCTCAAGTTCTTCGATAGCCTGATGCAACTGGTAATTGCGCAGGATCACGCGGGGCGAAGTGCGACGCATGAGCAGAACCCGCTCCTCGCTGGATATGTTGTTCGAGCGGAGCCGTTCCTTCCAACGCTCCAAAACGCCGATCAATGATCTGGTGGCCTGGGGATCTGGTTCCGCATAAAGTGCAGGACGGAAATGTTCGATCATGGTTTCGCCCTTACCATCCTGCGGCAGGCTGATGAGCAATTGGTAGAACAGGGTCATATCCGGGTGAAGCGTGTTCAGCATGCGTTCCACATCCGTGATCAACTCCGCATCATCCTCACGCAATTCGCCCAGGCCGAGTTTCGCGGCCATCATGCGCCTGTATTTGTCCATGAAGCGATCCCTGTAGCTTTCGAGTATCGGAAGGAGTCCGGCGGTATCCGGCAGGAGTGGGGAGATGGCTCCGGCCAGGCATCCAAGGTTCCATTGCGCAATGGATGCCTGCTGGCCGAAAGCATACCTGCGGCCCGGTAGATCGGTTGTGTTCGGGGTGAAGTTCAGATCATAGTCATCCACAAAGGAGAATGGGCCATAGTCTATGGTTAGCCCCAGTATGGACATGTTGTCGGTGTTCATCACTCCATGCGTGAAACCAACGCGCATCCATTCGCTCATGAGATGTGCCGTGCGATCGGTGATCTCGCTGAACCATCGCAAAATGCGGTCCTCACCGGTGATCTCCGGGAAATACCGATCTATTGTCCAGGTCACCAAAGCCTTCAGGTTTTCGATCTCCCCGCGTGCCGCGAGCATCTCGTAGTTGCCGAACCGGAGGAATGTGGGGGCCACACGCATCACGATCGCGCCTGGTTCATAGGCCGCGTTCCCATCATAGAACATATCACGCAGCACCTTTTCACCAGTTGATACCAGGGCCAGGGCGCGTGTGGTGGGCACCCCCAGGTGGTGCATGGCCTCGCTCATCAGATACTCACGAACGGAAGATCGCAACGCTGCACGCCCATCAGCACGGCGGGAGTAAGCTGTTGGCCCGGCACCCTTCAACTGCAATTCCCATGTGCGGCCGTCCGGTGCGGTGTATTCACCCAATGTGATCGCACGGCCATCGCCGAGCTGCCCTGCCCAATTGCCGAACTGATGACCTGCGTAACAGGCCGCATAGGGCCGCATGCTTTCCGTGATCCGGTTCCCTGCCAGCACATCCACATCCTCCTTTTGCTTCGGGCGTTCAAGCCCCAGCTCCGTTGCAAGGGCCTCGGACCATGCGATCAGTTTCGGATCCCTAACAGGTGTTGGCAAGGCCAGGCTGTAAAGTTCGCCAGGTGTCTGCCGGGACACCAGGGAACCGCTGTCATCGCCGGGAAAAGCTTGCGTGAATTCGTTCTTGAAGTGGATCTCGTTCAGTGAAGGCATGCAGGTCTTGGATACCTTAAAGGTACGGATGTGTCCAGGGTAAGACCGGCTAGAATGGTGGGACCGCCGAGGCCTCTACATGATCACCCCCTTCACGGGGGCCAAGGGTTCGGGAATAACGCTTTCGTTAAGCACCTCTTTCACATCGATCTCAATGGTGCGGCATATGGCGTCCAGGGGCACATCGGTCTTGTAGTTCTGGAAAGGCTGTGAGAGCACCCTGCCGAAAATGTATATCTGGAAGAAGATCCAACTCGCGATGATGGTGATGGGCAGCAGAACGAACTGCATGTTCTCATCCAGGTCCTTGATCAGGCCCAGCGGGAAGAATAGGATGAAGATGTTGAGGAATGCCAGTGTATAGTATTCATATGGGCGTGGCAGTGGTGTGTTACGTATCCGTTCCGCAGCGCCCTGCAGGCTGGTAAGCCGGGTCAGCGTATCATCCAGCTGCACCAGGAAATGCGGTTCCATGCTCGCTGTTGAATACAGGGCCTTCACAGCATTGCCTTGTTCATGGCCTATGCGGGTCACCTTGTTTGAACTGGCAGCCACCTTGGCATGGAGTTCAGGCCGGAGGTAGTGGTACACTTCGGCTTTCCAGCGTGCGGGATCCGTGATCTGGCGCAATTGGAGCTTCAATGCATTCACCCATGCGATGTGCGCCCTGCCCAGTATGCGCAACTCCTCGGTGGGATCCTCGCCCTCCACATAACACTGTAATTGCCTTAGCAGGGTGCGGCTCTCGTTCACAACGCCGCCCCAGATCTTGCGTGCCTCCCACCAGCGATCATAGGCCGAACTGTTCTTGAAGGCCAGTATGATCGCCAATGCCGTACCCAGGATCCCCACCACGATGTTGGGGATGTTTAGCGGTGTTAGAGCAGGGTGGTGTGTGGTGAAATAAGCCAGCGCCCAGCAGCTGGAGCTATACGCGATGTTCTTCCAGGAATAACGGATCGCATGATCCAATCGCAGGCGTTTCCTAATGATCATGGCGCGTGCGAAGATCGCATATCGCATCGATCATCCGCTCGGGGAGGTCGTAACTTCATCTAAAAAACAAGCATGATCAAAGTATTGAATTATACCAGTGCTGATCTCCTGGCGGTCCGGCTGGAGGGCGACATAATGAAGGATGATCTCACCAAGTTGCGTCCCATGCTGGAACTTACGTTGAAGCAGGAGGGGCCCCGGGCCTACGTGGAAGTGGGGGCGTTGGACAAGATCACGCCCAATGCCGCCATCCAGGATCTGAAGAATACACCTTACTACAACCAGTTCAGCAAAGTGGCCATTGTTGCGGACCAGAACTGGGTAAAGGCACTTGCGAAGATCTCAGACCCGTTGATGAAAGTGAAGATGAGGTGCTTCGATCATCAACAAAAGAACGAAGCGTTGGAATGGATAGGTTACCACAGTTCTTGAGAACGTGAAGGACTATTTTACAGAATTGGTGTACCAGCCGGTGCTGGATGTGTATGGCGCGCCGGTGATCGGGGGCATGTTCATGCTGTTGCTCTATTTACAGTTCAGGCATCCGCTGCGGCGTTGGGTGAGGGGAGTGGTGCCCAGGCTATGGGTGAATGTGGGGCTTGCGGTGCCTTCACTCATCGTACTAAGGTTGCTCCTCCTGCCGGCCGAGCTGATCGCCGCATCATGGGCGGCCGATGCGGGTTTCGGTCTCTTGAATTTGATCACCATGCCGCGATGGCTCCTTCTGGTCCTGGGTTTCCTGGCCATGGACCACCTG
>JAEZCB010000022.1 GCA_023412755.1 Bacteroidota bacterium | reverse complement strand
ATGTCCGCAACACCTTCACCCATGGCACAAATGGCATGGCCGCTGAGATGATGGATGGAGCGTTGCTCATTCCGCTGGTAGATGTTCCTGTCGCCAGACAGCGAAGAAATCCGGCATGTCCAGCACCAGTTTCCGCTCCCTGTCCAGGAATACCTGTATGGTCTCTCCCGTGGCCACCACCTGGCCGGTCTTCTTGTTCCTCAGTTCATATTGGAGTATGATCTTGGCCGCAGGGCTGGGGACCATCCAGGTGCGAACAGTGACCACATCACCATACCCAAGTGGCGCTTTATGGTCGATGACCGATCGTACGATGGGCGTGAAGTAACCCATGCGATGCATGATCATGGCATCCAGTCCATGCTCGTTACCGAATGCTTCCCGGCCTATCTCCATGAAAGCGTAGTAGTTGCCGTGCCACACAATGCCCATGGGGTCCAGATCACCGAAACTCACGGCCACTTCGGTTATGCTATGTGGTGCTTCCATCCGCTTCCGTATCGATCAGAAATACTTTCAATTCCAATGTGGCCATGGTCTGTTCACCATGCATCACCCTCGCTTCAAGAACATGTGCCGTGGCCACCACGTGTTTTATCTCCACCACGGTATCTATGGTATCGCCGGCAGCAGGTTCGCCATGCAGTTCGGCCTTGCTTATCGCGCCAATGAAACCCAATGGGGGTGGGGCGCCGTGCTTTTTCGCCAGATGGCCCATGCCCAATGCCGCCGTTTGTGCGGCGTTCTCGAAGATGCCGGCATCGAGTAGCCGCCCATGTTCCACCAGCACATGGTGCGCAGGTATGGTGAAGCGGCTATGGAATCTCGTGTCGCTGGCGGAAACAAGAGTATCCACCAGCACGAATGGTGGGCGTTGTGGGATCAGTTCAAGCACCGCGTCTCCGCTCGCCAGGGTCGTTTCCATGGGCCCAAAAGTCGAAATAGTTGAACCATTGTAGAGGATGTTTCCGCACCACCTCCTCCAACTCGGCAACATACCGTTCCATCAATGCCTCGATGCTTTCTTCCGGATGGATGGGTGGTGTTGAAGTGAACCAGTAGCGCATGTTCCCGCTGTTCACCACGAAGGAAATGCAGATGGGAACCTTGTGCGCCATGGCCAAAGCGAAGGGGCCCACAGGGAAGTCCGCTTCCTTGCCGAGGAATGGTATGCGGCGGGTGCGCGCACCAGGCAGCGATCGATCGCCATGCATGCAGAGCAGGTGGCCTTCCCTCAACGCATCACTCATTTTGAAGACGTGGGAGAGATCTTGTGATAGCTGTATGGTATTGAATGCCGAAGTGGTGCGGTTCCTCTCCATTACTTGTTGGATCCGTTCATATTCGGCACTGAGCAATACCACCGTCATTTTGCCGGGAAAGCCGCTAAGCACGTGCCCGGCCAGATCCCAGTTGCCTATATGCGCGCCAATAAGGATCCCCCCTTTTCCGGATGCCATAAGCGCCTGAAGGTGCTCTTTCCCATGCTCGCTCCATTGATACCGGTGCGAAAGGCCGGCCTGTATCGCGAATTTATCCACGAGGCTACGGCCGAAGGCCATGTAGGATGCCAGCGGCGTTACGCGTTGTGCATCCGGGAAACGGGAACGCAGGTGCCGCGCATAGGTCTTGATGGCCTTGTTGCTGGCTGGGGAAGTGAGCAGGTACCAGGGCGCTACAAAAACGAGCATCAGATAAGCTGCCCGCACGCCGATCCTGCGTATAACGGTAATGAAGATGAGATAGCCGAGCGGTGTGCCTTTGCTCTTGCCGGACCACCGCGCCTGCTCCTGGTTCACCCTTCCTTCGCTGCCAGCTGGCTTTCTATGTGGTCATAGAAGTCCGCGAAGGTCACCAGCTTCATGAACTCTTCGCCTTTCACCTTGAAACCGAAATTACTCTCGATCACAACCACGAGATCCACATAATCAAGGCTGTCCAGGGCCAGGGTCTCCTTTAGGGGAGCTTCAGGGACAATGGTTGCGGGATCGACCTCGAACTCCTCACTCAAGAAGCGCTTTGTCCTACTCTCGATCTCTGCTCTGCGGGAAGCGACCTTCTCCATGACGACGAACTAAGCTGGAAAACGTTTTACGATCAGGGTGGAGTTCGTTCCACCGAAGCCGAACGAATTGGACAGAAAGATATCGAAAGTTTCTGAGATGGTGGAGCGCACAAGGTTCAATTTGGCGCTATCCTCGTCGGGTTGTTCCAGATTGACGTTGGGCGAGATGAAACCCTTCAGCAACATGATCATGGAATACACCACTTCGCTTGCTCCAGCCATCCAGCATTCGTGCCCGGTCTGGCTCTTGGTTGAACTGACGAACGGCCGCCGGTGGCTGAACAATTCATGCAATGCCTGGGCCTCGATCCTGTCCCCGATCGGTGTGCTGGTGGCGTGGGCATTGATGTAATCCACCTGCTCCGGGGTCATGCCGGCCATATCCAGCGCCATCCGCAGTGCGCGTACCTGCCCATCCTTGTCCGGATCGGAGATGTGGGCGCCATTGGAGGAGAAACCGTAACCGACGAGCTCACCGAGAATGGTGGCCCCACGGGCTTGTGCGCTCTCCAGGCTTTCCAGCACCAGAGCGGCCGCACCACCACTGGGCACCAGACCATCCCGGGATGAATCGAATGGCCTCGATGCCTTCGTTGGATCATGCTCACGCACCGAGAATGCCGAGATACCATCAAAACTGCCGAAGGCGTATGGATTCACTTCCTGGGCGCCACCGCAGATCACCATGTCCTGCAGACCCTGCTTGATCAGCAGATAGCCGGTTCCAATCGAGTGCGAACCACTGGCGCAGGCACCGCTCAAGGTGAAATTCACGCCGCGGATCTTCAGGATGGTGGCCAGATTCATGGTCACCGTGCAATTCATCCCCTGAAAGATGGCGCCGGATCCCAAGAGTGTGGTGTCGCCTTTTCTCCGAATGGTATCCACGGAATTCACCACGGCCAGCGCCGAGCTATCGTTTCCGAAGATGAGGCCCACGATGTTCTTTTCGCAGTAGCCCACATCGATCCCCGCTTGAAGCATGGCCTGCCGGGTGGCCTCATAGGCATAGAAGCCTTGTTCGGCCATGCCTATGCGCTGCCTGCGGTTAAGGTGCTCCTTCAGGTCCGGCATGGGCACGATACCAGTAAGTGCACTGCGAAAACCCATGGCCTTCCGCTCCGGATCGATGCCGATGCCGGACCGGCCTTCGCGAAGAGAACGCTCCACTTCCGCAAGGTCCTTGCCCAGGCAACTCCAGATGCCCAGGCCGGTGATCACCACGCGTCTATCCCTGCTCATGAGTGCATGCCGCCATTCACATGAATGGTCTCTCCAGTGATGTAGGAGGCCCCAGGTGAGGCCAGAAAAGCCACCACTGCAGCAACTTCCTCTGGCGTACCGAAGCGTTCCATGGGTACGAAGGTCTTTAGTTTCTCCTGATCGAGCGCCTGTGTCATGTCGCTGACGATGAAACCGGGTGCCACCGCGTTCACCGTTATGCCGCGCTTGGCCACCTCCTGGGCCAGCGATCGCGTGGCACCGATGATGCCGGCCTTGGCCGCACTGTAGTTCACCTGGCCAGGTACTCCCTTCGCTCCGCTCAATGACACCATGTTGATGATCCTTCCGGAACGCTGACGTACCATGCCCTTCAGCACTGAAGAAGTAACGTTGAAGAAGCCATTCAAGTGTATGTCCAGCACCTGCTGCCAATCCTCCCGTGGCATGAATACCATGAGGTTGTCCTTCGTGATGCCGGCATTATTCACCACGATCTGTAAGCGGGCTTCTGGATGTTCCTGCCGCCATTGGTCCATGGCTTTTTCCACCGCTTCGGGATCCCTTACATCGAATGGGGCCATATGGACCTCTGCACCGAGCGCCGATAACTCCCTGCGCGTTCCTTCCGCTGCTTCTTTGTTGGAAGCGTAGTTCAGGATGATGTTGACCCTTAGCGATCGGGCCAACTCCAACGCCACGGACCGCCCGATGCCCCTCGAAGCACCTGTGACCAGTGCCCAATCCCTGCTGTCATTCATGCGGCCGAAGGTTGAAAGATCCCGTTATATACAGCTTCCACCGCTTCAGCAGGATCACTGGCGGAAACAATGGGCGGTGTGAAGGAACGCACCCGCTCATGGAATGCACGGCCCGCCGGGGAGAGTTCTTCTTTCCTACCCTGCAGATCAACCGCCTGTGCGAGTGCGATGGCCTGGATGGCCATGATACGGCCTGTGTTCCGCAGCACTTTCGCTGTGGCATTGGCCGCATTGGTGCCCATGCTCACCACATCCTGATTCTCATTGTTGCAGGTTATGCTGTGCACATACAGCGAAGTGGCCAACGCCTGGTTCTCGGCCACGGTGCTGGTGGCGGTGAATTGCATGCCCTGCATGCCCAGGGTGAGACCGGGTGTCTCCATATTCAGGAATGGCGGAAAACGATCTTGGTCGCGATCGTTCAGGAGTAGGTTGAGCTGCCTTTCCGTGAGCATGGAAAGTTTCACGACCGCCAGCCGCAATTTGTCCATTTCCAAGGAAACCTGGTCACCATGGAAGTTGCCACCATGGAACACCCCTGTTCCGGGTACCACCACGGGGTTATCATCCACCGAATGCAGCTCGTCCAGCAATACCTGCTCCGAGAAACGGAGGGTATCCAGTATGGGACCCAGGATCTGCGGTACGCAACGTATACTGTACTGTTCCTGGACCACATGGGAGTAGGAAACATCGCCGGGAGCTCCCATGGAGCCGTGATGTGCGGAACGATCCCTGGTGAGTTTGGAGCCGGTGAGCGCCTGCCGGGCCCTTTCGGCCACCTCCCGTTGTCCACGGTGATGCTTCGCCTCATTCAAACCAACGCTCACATGGTCATCCCAGGTGCCTAGTACTTCGGTCAACAAAGCACCCATTTCAATGGCACGATCCAGCAATACCTGCGCATGGTGGATGTTCAATAGCCCGATACCTGTCATGCACGCGGTACCGTTGATCAGGGCCAGCCCATCACGAAGTTTCAATTCCACCGGGGTGAGACCGTGCCTTGCCATCAGTTCTTTCATGGAGGCCGATCCACGCGCATCCATGCCCCAGCCTTCACCGATCAAGCCCAGGGCAAGGTGTGCCTGTTGGGTAAGGTCACCACTGGCACCAACACCACCATGCTCTGGAACGCGCGGGCACACGCCGGCGTTCAGCATGTCCACAAGTCCTTGTACCACTGGACCGCCTACGCCGGAACCGCCTTTTAGGAAAGTGACGATACGCACCAGCATCATGGCACGCACAGCCTCATACGGCAGAGGATCGCCGGCACCAGCGGCATGGCTGCGGATCAGGTTGTACTGCAGCGCGATCTGGTGCTCTTCTGGAATGGCGCGTTGGGCCATGGGGCCGAAACCGGTATTGATGCCATAGATCACCTTGCCTTTGGCGAAAGTCTCCAGGAACTCGAATGAACGCCGGACGCGATCCATCGCCTCACCATTGGTCTCGTAGCGTTCCCCATTTCGAACTATGGAGATGAATTCCTTGAGGTCCAACGCGTGGGCAGGGTTATGGGAGCGGGCCGTGAACACTGGCTTTTTGGGCGCGCGAAGATAGTTTTTGCCGGTGGAACAAGGAAGAACGGCGGTCATGCCGGGGCCGCATCATCCGCTTCTGGCTATGTTTACCCACGTGATCTCAAGATGATCGGCGGGGCGATCGCATACGTTTACGCACGTACCAAGCCAGTCCGCTGGATCTGGATCATGGTGTTACTGGTGGTGGTGGCCGGTTCCATCTGGTCGGCCTCCCGAGCCAGGTTCGCAACGGATCTGTTTGAAGCACTTCCACCGGATCCCGGTATCCGGCGGTATCAGGCGTTGGTGGCCACCGCGGTCGGTGAAAGGCCGGTGGTGGTGGGATTCCATGGCAACGCTACGATCGAGGAACTTGCCGCTGCCGCCGACAGATTCGCCTTGGATCTCGCGGATGATCCAGCGATCCGCACCGCCCTCACCGAACCCGACCCGGCATTTTACGAAGAGACGAAGCAAGCTTTATTGGAACGGCTCCCGCTCTATGCCGACCCCATGTTATTGGAGCATGTGGCGCGTATGGATGATGTGGCCCTGGACAGCGCTTTCATGGATCTTCGGAACTCCCTGGCTGGTTTGGGAGCCGAAATGGACGTGGCTTCCCTCCAGTATGATCCCTTCGGCATGGTAGATCCGTTGATGGATCGGATGCTGGCCTCTGCGGATCGTGCCGGCATGGTGCTCATCGATGGCCGGTTGTTCACTCCGGATAGCAGCATGGCCCTGGTCCTGGTGATCCCTTCCAGCGAGGCTTCGGATGAGGTCTTTCACCAGGTAATGGAAGACCGGCTCCAAAAGATCCGCAGCACGGGCATCTCTGCCGCCCCTTTCGGTGCGGCACCCATGGCCATTGTGAACCAGGAGCGGATCAAAACAGATGCATTGTGGACAAGCTCCGTGGCCACCATTCTGATCATCGGGCTTCTCATCTGGCGCTATCGCAGCGTACGCATACCCTTGTTGTTCCTGGTGCCGCCGATACTCGGTTTTGTGATCGGAGTGGGCATCATGGCCATGATACGGCCGGTGATCTCGGCATTGGCCCTGGGTGGGAGCGCGGCCCTGATCGGTATCGCGCTGGACTATTGTTTCCACTTCTTCACTCACCTCCGGCACCGTGGAGAAGTAAGCGTCACGTTGAAAGAAGTGGCGTCTCCCATGCTTCTGGGCAATATCACCACGATCCTCGCATTCGGGGCCCTTTCCTTCGCCAGCAGTCAGGTCATTGCCGATCTGGGCATCATAGCCGCGTTCACACTTCTTGCCGCGGTCTTCATTGTGCTTTTTGTATTGCCGCATTTCGTGGGAAGGATATCCGTGCCTGCCGAGGTGCCAGGCGATGCGGATCAACTGGAACAACCCCGGAAATGGTTATGGAAACTGGGGGTGGTGGTCGCGATCACCTTATTTCTGTTGCCATTCGTTGACGCGGTCTCTTATTCCGAGGATCCCGAGCAACTCGCCTATGTACCGCCCGAACTCAAGATGGTCCGTGATGCGATCGAAGGGGAGGAGGGTAGGCCGGTGAATGTATTCCTCGCCGCACATGGTGCCACGGAGGAGGAGGCCCGGCAGAGGCTGGAACGTTCGGTGGACCAGTTGCGCGGCAAGGATCCGGAACTGTCGCAAATGGTATTTCCCACGGATCTGCGTCCATCAACAGTTGAACTCGCGGAACGCTTGGATCTGTGGCGGGAACTTTTTGGAGGCGGATCCGGAGAAGCGTTCATCACGCGAATAGAAGAAGCGGCTCGCAGAAATGGATTCCGTGGGGATGCGTTCACGCCTTTCACGCTACAGATAAGATCTCCAGATACCGCTCCGCCTCCTCCGCAATTGGAACGTTGGGTCCAGGGCTTGGTAGTGGAATTGGAAGGCGAGGTGATCGTTGCAGGTGCGATGGCATTGCCACCTGCGGCTTTGGAGGATCTGGAGCGCGAAATGGCCGGTGTTGATACGGCCAACCTCCTCCATCGAGGCATACTCGGCGCTCGCATCGGGGAGATCGTACAGGAGGATCTGCAAGGGATCCTCTGGCGCACCTCGCTCATTGTGTTCGTGGTACTGCTGACCACCTATGGCAGGATCGAACTGGCGATGCTCACCTTCCTTCCCATGGCCCTGGGGTGGGTCTGGATCATGGGGATATGCGGCCTCACCGGCATACAATTCGATCTGGTGAACATCATAGTATGCACCTTCATCTTCGGTCTTGGTGATGACTACTGCATCTTCACCACCGAAGGCATGCTGGCGAGGTACCGTACCGGTGCGGACCATGCCCGTTCGTTCCGCCATGCGGTGGTACTATCTGCCATTACCACCATCATCGGCACGGGGGTACTGCTGTTCGCGGTGCATCCCGCGCTGCGTTCCATCGCCACACTGGCCGTTACCGGCATGGTGGTGTTGATCGCCATCGCATTGGTGGTGCAACCAGCCCTGTTCCACAGCTTGATCACCTCAAGGGCCGAAGCTGGAAAACGACCGATCACCTTACGGGTGTTGCTCATCTCATCCATTGCCTATGGCACCTTCGCGCTCGGTTGCATTTTGCTTGTGATCCTTCAGGGGCTGCTGTGGATCCTGCCTTTGCCACGCAGCTTCGCACACAAGATCATCAGGCATGGCATCCGGTGGTTCTGTTGGATCCTGATCCACATCATGTTCAACCTGAAAAAGGACATACAAGGCTTTGCGGAACAGGTCCGTACCAGGCCCGCGATCATCGTTGCCAATCATTCCTCCTTCATTGATATTCTGCTAATGTTGATGGTGACCGATCGTGCGGTGATGATGGTGAATCATTGGGTTTGGAACAGCCCCTTGTTCGGAGCCGTGGTGCGGTCTGCTGGCTATCTCTACACCGGTGATGGCCTTGATGTGAACGAACAGAAGGTGAAGAAAGCGGTTGCCGAAGGTCTATCGGTGATCGTGTTCCCGGAAGGTACCCGTTCCGCGGAGGGTAGCATGGGCCGCTTTCATAAGGGAGCGTTCCACCTTGCTTGGGCTACGGATGTACCCGTGCTTCCGGTGGTGCTGCATGGAGCACATCAGGCCATTCCGAAGAAGGACATGATCGTGTACGATGCCGTACTTACCATGCGCACATTGACACCGGTACACATGGACGATCAAGGTAACGGGACCAGCATCCTGGAGAAAACACGCTGGTTCTCCCGGTTGATGAAGCAGGAATACGCGCGTATCCGCAATGAGCGGGAAACACCATCATGGTATCACCAGCGGTTGGTGCACACTTTCACTTACAAGGGGCCAATGCTGGAATGGCATACACGTATAAAGGCGCGTATGGATGAGCCTGTACATGCCTATCTGCATGCGCACATTGCGCATGATGCGGACGTGGTGGACCTGGGCAGCGGCCACGGCATGGTGGCATTCCTGCTGCATTGGATGGCGCCAGGGCGATGGATCACCGGGGTGGAACATGATGCGGAAAAAGTGGCCATGGCGAAACATATCTCACGGAATGATCGCGGCCTCGAATTCATCCAGTCCGATCTGGCGCATTACACTCCACCAGACGCCGATGCATACATATTGAAGGATGTTCTCCATTACCTGCCGGAGGAGGTTCAGCAACGTACCCTGCGGGCATGTTCGGAAGGGCTGAAACCAGGAGGAGCCATCTTTGTGCGGGACGGATTTTCCGGGATGGACGATGGACATCAACGAACTGTGCGCGGCGAAAGATTTTCCACCGGCTTCGGCTTCAACAAAGCGAAGGATGGTCTGCATTTCATCTCCGGAAGAAGGTTCGAGGAAATGGCCGGCCAGGCTGGACTTTCAGTGGAATGGGTGATGAAGGATGACCGGAACTCGAATAAACTGGCCGTACTCACAAAGGAGCAGGCATGAGCGATCGTGATTTCGATGTGGTGGTGATCGGGTCCGGACTTGGTGGGCTGGAGTGTGCGCTGATCCTGGCCCGGGAAGGGTACAAGGTGTGTGTGTTGGAGAAGAACCACCAGATCGGTGGAAGCCTGCAGGTGTTCAGCCGGGACAAAACCATCTTCGATACCGGCGTACACTACATAGGCGGCCTGGCGCCAGGACAGAACCTGCACCGTTACTTCTCCTATTTCGGCATCATGGAGAGGCTGAAACTGCACCGCATGGACATGGATGGTTTCGACCGGATCGAGCTTCCCGGAGATCCGAACCAGTATCCATATGCGCAGGAATACGATCGTTTCATAGATCGATTGAGCGAGTTCTTTCCCAAGGAAGGACAGGCCATTGCCAGGTATTGCGAACTGATCCAGAAGGTATGCCAGGGCTTTCCTCTCTATACCCTGCGATACAGTGAGGACAATGAGTGGATGAATGAGAGCCTTCATTGGAACGCGAAAGAGGTGATCGCCTCGCTTACCAAGGATGCGACGCTGCGGAATGTGCTCGGCGGCAACAATGCGCTCTATGCCGGCGATCATGGTTCACCATTCTATGTGCATGCGCTGGTGGTTAACACATACATAGAAAGCTCTTGGCGCTGCGTGGATGGCGGCTCCCAGATCGCCAAATACCTCGCTTCCAACGTGCGGAAGGAAGGGGGTACGATCATCACACGCAAACGGGTGACCGGCCTGGATATCGGCGACAAAGGGGTGAACGCGGTGCTCACCAGCGATGGCGACCGGTTCTCCTGCAAATGGTGTATCGCCAATCTGCATCCTTCAACTTTGCTGGAGATGATCGGACCGAGCCACGTGCGTCCCGCGTACCGTTCCCGCATCAATGCGCTGGAGAATACGGTGGCATCCTTCACCATGCATCTGGTGATGAAGCCGGATTCGTTCCCCTATCTGGACCACAACATCTACCACTTCGAAGTGGACGATGTTTGGGATGCAGTTGACAGGGCGGGCGATGCATGGCCTTCGGCATATATGCTTTCCACTCCGCTCACCTCACGCATGCAAGGCAGCGCCGAGGCCATCACGGTGATGACCTACATGCCCTGCGAGGTCTTCGCACCATGGTTGGATACTGGGAACACCGTGGCCGAACCAGGGGCGAGGGGCGAGGGGTACGAGCGTTTCAAGAAGGAGAAGGAGCAGCAGTTGCTTGCGTTGTTGGAAAGAAGGTTCCCGGGTCTTTCCGCTGGTGTGCGTTCCATCAACAGCAGCACACCATTGACCTTTCGCGATTACATCGGCGCTCCGGGCGGTTCCATGTATGGCATCCGCAAGGAAAGCCGCGATCCGATCCGAACATTCATATCTCCGCGTACCAAGGTGCCGAACCTCCTGCTAACAGGGCAGAACCTCAATCTTCACGGCTTGCTCGGTGTCACCGTCGGCGCGGTCACCACCTGTTCCGAGCTGGTAGGCAAGCGTTACTTGCTGGATCGGATCGTCAAAGGCTGAGGTTGCCCACTCATGCGAATGGTTTGGGCCAATGCCTTCACCGCGCGCTGATGCCTGGTGACATACGGATTGCTTGTATCCCAGGCATACCCCGCCAATACGGAAACGATCCTTTGTTTATGTGAAGCTTCGATCGTATCGGCGAAGAACACATCCTGCAGATCACCACTATACCAATCCTCGATGTAGGAGCGGAACACATCGGCCCCTGCGCGGATGTGGGCCTCGTATTCCTGCTTCCAATCGATGTGCTCGCCGTTCAATTGACGGTCCAGAAGTTTGGCCGCGCGCAAACCGCTTTCGGTAGCGAAGGCAACACCACTGGAGAACACGGGATCCAGGAAGCCCGCACAGTTTCCAGAAAGCACGTAGCGATCGCCAACGAGCGAGTCATTGTAATGTGTGTACTCCTCGATCACTTGTGGCTGGAACAAGGGTGTCTTTCCATGGTAGCGGTCGCGGAAGATCTTCGACCTCTCCAACATCCGTTGCATGGTACCAGCAGGGCCTTGCGGTTCGGTCAACAGAAAGTTTTCCTTGTTTCCGACAAAACCAATGGAGGTCACATTATTGGAGAATGGAATGCTCCAGAACCATAGTTCCCGTTCTAGCACCTCGAAGCTGATCAGCAGAGGATCCGGATGTGTTGCGCGCTCTTCATCGGTCTCCGCCACATGGGTGAAAAGGGCCATTCGCCCATTGCCAGCCCGGTGATCCTGGAGCCCAAGCAACTTCACCAACGTGCCTCCATATCCGCTGCTGTCAATTAGGAAAGACGCCTTGTGATCATGCTGGCCCTCGTCATCCTGGGTGGTGACCTTGACACCATCTTCATGCTTAAGATCGATGGATACCACCGGCTGCCCGAAACGAATGTTGGCGCCTTTGGCTTCAGCGGCTTTTGCAAGCACATGATCGAAGTGTGACCGAGGCACCTGCCAGGTCCAGTCCCAGCCTTTGGTCGAACCTTCATTGAAGGCAAGGTCGAAAACACGGCCATGCTTGTGGAACCGTGCACCGCGTTTCACCGCGTAGCCCTGTTGCATCAGCGCAGGGAGCATTCCGGTCTCCTCCCAATGGCCCATGCTCAAGGGAAGCAGGCTTTCGCCGATCACGAACCGGGGGAAATGGGCACGTTCCAGCACCGTTACGTTATGCCCCTTCTGTGCAAGCCATGCGGCGGCTACTGTGCCGGAAGGGCCGGCGCCTATGATCAGTACATCAGAATGATGCATTATCTGCTTCAGCGGAATTGCGTTCGCCAGGTATTGAGGTGGTTCTTTTGGATGGTCTTCAGCGCCTGGTACACGCTGCCAGCCCAATAATTGCGCATGCCAAAACCAGAAGGCTTGGCCGCTAACCGTTGTGTATGCAGGATCTCCTTTGTCTCCATGTTGAAGAAGGTGACCCAGTATTCCGCCATGTTCTGGGTCTTGTCGAAGCTGCTCACGATGAAGACCACTCCCACTCCTTCGCCTTTGGTATCGTAATCCTTCACCATGCCCGGGATCTCGGCCTTGTCCAACGAGTATGACTCACGGCCCAGCAACTCTTCCGAGGTCAAGCCTTCATGTACCTTTCTCATGAAGGAGGTGTTGGTGGAGCACCGCGTGCTTTCCAGTGCCTTGCAGAGGTTGAACTTTTCAGGTTCCTGTTCAAGCAGGTTGTTCCATTTGAGGATCGCGAGTTGCGGATCGGCATCCACCTCCGTGAACTCTACCGCCGGAACGAATTTCGCATTTGAAAAATCAAGCCCCACCCAAGTGACCTGCGTGCCGTTGTATAGTGCATCCGCCATGGTCTGCCCGTTCAGGATGCACGGAATAGTGAGGAACACAGCGAGTGAGAATAGGAGATTCAGCTTGCTCATGGTCTCGTAAGGTCTATGAATCGTCTTGGTTTTCTTTCGCCAGGTATGTTGATCATCGTCATCAGGTCGGTCATTTCCATTCGGTCTATGGGAATGGCGATCCTGAGCTGACCCTGAAGCCGCTCTTTCAGGCCCGAAAGATCGTGATCATGGGTGTTCAATGCTATGCGGACCTTATCCAACCCGTTCTCATCCCTTTCACGGATCACCGTGTAAGCACGTATGGCTGGTTCCCCATTCAGTGCATTCATGATCTGTTGGGGGTAAAGTGTGGTGCCATTCACCTTCATCCGCTGGGCCTTTCTTCCGATCACCGGTCCAAGGTATTCGCGCAGTTGGCCCTGTTCATCGATCTCCTTCCGCATGGTGCATACATCACCGGTCTTGAACCGCAGCAATGGCATGCCTTCCACACTCCACGGTGTCGCCACCACTTCACCAGGCTCACCCTCCGCCACGGGGAGGCCATCTTCATTCAGCAGTTCCACGAAGACGAGCTCATGCGGTACCAGATGACCTTGGAAAGGAAGGGGTTCGGTAAAAGCAGTGGCCATTTCGGTGCTGGCATACGTGCCATGCAGCTGCAGATCACAAAGTTCAAGGATGCGTTGGGCCTGGCGATCGGGCACACCCAACGATGTGGCGATCGGCTCGCCAATGCAGATCACTTTTCGCACCGATGCAGGAATATCACCACCAGCGGCCGTGAGCATGCGCAGGAGAAAGCCGGGTGTGGCTATAAGCACAGTGGTACCACAACGCGCCGCGGTACGCCATTGGGCCTGCGGATCGCCGGGGCCACTGCGTACTATTCCGGCTCCGATCGCGCGCGCACCCAGCCAGTATGCGATCCCGGCCATGAAGTACTTGTCCAGTGTGGTGGTGATCTGCACCACATCCCTGCCTGTCACACCCGCCGTAGTAAGTGAAAGCTGTTCATTCCGTGCCAGGCGCTGAAGATCCTTTTCCGTAAGCATGAAGGGCACGGGATCGCCCAGGGAACCGGAGGTGGTGACATGCTCAACCACATGCTCCGGTGGTACGCAGAGGAAGCGTTCCGGCTGCCGGGCCAGGTCATCCTTTGTGGTGGCAGGCAGCTTTATTATGTCATTATACGAGCGAATATCACCCGGTCCGACGCCCGCGTTGCGAAGCCTTTCCTTGTAGTATGGCGAGCGTTCAAGAAGGTAAGCCACATGCTCGCGCATGCGGATCACATGTGCATCGGTGATCTTTACTGGCCGGGCGCTGGTCATGATCCTTTGCGGCACTCGGCCAGCCGCGTCTTAATGATGTGCTGTTCCTTCAGGCTAGATACTTCCAGTTGTAGAGCATGCTCATAGTACGTGCCTGCCTTGGTAAGATCCCCTTTCAATCGGTGCACGTCACCAAGTAGTTGATAGGTTATGTAACTGTCCGGATTGGCGTTGATGAATGCGGATTCTTGTTCCGGTGATAGGTCTTCCATTTTACCGCTGGCCACAGCTGCGGCATACTTGGTCCGCAATGCACTCCAGTTCTGGTAGTGTTGGAATTCTTCGCTTAAAATGAATGGATCCGCCGCGATCGTCCGGGTGGTGTCATGCAATGCCCCGGCCACTTTCCCGCCAAAGACCTCGCGTAGATCATAGTGGATGAATTCGCCGCATTGGTAAGGCGCTGAAGAGATCCATAACCGGCGTTCATGAGGTTGGAAGATCACCGCATGATGGGCGATGAGTTGATTGATGGCCATGGGATTGCCGTTTCCGATCCACTTGCCACCGGGGCCTTTGCGATCACGAAGTATCAGTGCGGCCATGTTCGCATCGATCCTGCCGACGCTATCCACCAGATGCCGCATCCGCTCGTACCGGGCCATGGAATCACTTTCTTTTTTGTTCGCAACGTTCGCCGGGTCATCCGCGAAGGTGCTGCTTTGGAAATGATTGGAGCATACCACCAGATCGGAATCCTCATCGTGCACGGCCATTCCGGACGGTGTCTTTTCAATGATGATCGCCTTCCCATCGCGCGCGGTGGCCACCAGGATGCTCTCAGATACGAAGACATCGTACGCCCCGGCGAGAGCGACCGCTTCTTCCAGTGTGGCCGCATACTGCACAATGGTCCTTGCGAGCAGCGAGATCGGGGTGCGCGCCCCCATGGGTGGTTCGGACCGGGAAGCGTTGATGGTAACGGTAAGGCCTTCCAGGTTCATCGCGGAGGTGGCACCCATGAATCCGCCCCATGAGACCAGTACATGGGGTATGCC
>JAEZCB010000004.1 GCA_023412755.1 Bacteroidota bacterium | reverse complement strand
ATGAAGAGCTGCCCGATGCGCTCGGTGGTGCCGGTGTTCTCGTTCACGAGTTCCATGCCTTCCTTCACTTCTCCGCACATCACTTTGAAGAGGCTGATGTGGCCCGCGCGCGGTTCGATGATGGTCTTGAAGGTGAAGAGCACGGCCTGTCCATCGGGTGAGCACTTGAGTTCGCCGCCATCGGCGAGTTTGGCGGGCGGCATCTCGGTGGCGCTGGGGGCCACGTTGTCTATGAAGCCCATGAGGCGGCCGCTGCCCATGTTGCGCAGGGCGCTCAGGCAGAAGACAGGATAACAGGTGCCGGCCATCATGCCTTTCTTGAGGCCGAGCCGCATCTCATCCTCATTGAGTTCGCCACTCTCGAAGTAGTGCTCCATGAGCGTTTCGTCGTTCTCGGCGGCCTTTTCCACCAGCTCCTTGTGCAGGGCTTCGGCACGTGCACGCTCGCTGTCGGGGATGTCGTGTTTCTCAGGCTTTCCGCCGTTGTCCTTGAACACGTACATGCGCATCTTCAACAGATCGATGATGCGGTGGAAGCCTTCGCCCTGCTCCACGGGGTATTGCATGATGGTGACCGCGCTGCCGAAGAGCTCCTTCGCCTGCGCCACGGCGTTGTCGAAATCGGCGTTGGGGTGGTCCAGCGCGTTGATGCCGAGGATCAGCGGCCGGTCGTAGCGCTGGATGTGGTTCCAGATGAGTTCGGTGCCCACTTCCACACCGTGCTGGGCGTTGAGGAGGAGCACGCAGGTATCGGCCACGCGCAGTGCGGGCACGGTCTCACCGGCAAGGTCGTCCAGGCCGGGGGTATCGATGATGTTGATCTTGTAGTTGCGCCATTCGGTGTGCAGGCAGGTGCTGTACACACTGCTCCCGCGCTCGTGCTCGAGCGGGTGGTGATCGCTCACCGTGTTCTTGTCCTCGACCCGGCCGCGGCGTGTTATAAGACCCGCTTCGAAGAGCATGGTTTCGGCCAGCGTGGTCTTGCCGCATCCGTGGGATCCGAGGAGTGCGATGTTCTTGATGTGTTTTGCATCGAAGACTTTCATGGCGCAAGGGCTTTAGGTACCGCCGGAGGCGCGCATGGCACGGCGGTGGGTTTATGAAAAGAACGTGGTCCGATCTGGTGGGGGGGATCGGGCGGCTGGTTGAAGTTAATGCAAGCTGAACCGGTCCGTACAATGACGGATGTTAATTCAATCGGCGATCCCACCTCAAGCCATTTTCATAAGCAAGAAGACATGATCCCAAGCACATGTTTCCATATCATAATTACCCTGCGAAGGCACGATCGCGAAGTGCTGTGGATCACTACTTCCCTGAAACCAGAAGCCCCGCTGATCAAGCGGGGCTTCTGGTTCCTTTCGGAGGTAGGATCAATTCAACGATTCCATGGCACGCTCGCCCTGCAACCGCTTGAACCGTGTCACTACCTCATCATAACTTCCAGGAAGATTCAGATCCTTCATGGGATCGAAGGCCTCATCCGATCTACAGTACGTTGCGTAGCTGCGCTGACCACGTTTCTCCGTCTGTTCTCCCTTCTCCTCCGCGCTGCCCTGTTGGGCATTGGTCTGGTCCTTCATATGATCTCCTTGCTTCGTCACGCGCACCTCCACTGGATCATCCGTGGGTAAGGCTCATTTCCGAGGCAATACAAAGTTAACAGGGTGCTTTTGCACATGCAAGGCCTTTTTTGTCACACAAGCGTATGGAAAGCGCGGCCAGTGAGGCCTGGAACAAATAGCATCATTGTTAAAAGATGATCCGCACCCATGGGGAATGGATGCCAGGGCCGCACTAGCTTCGCCCCGCGTTCCGGTCCTTGTCCATCATGGGCAAGGCTAAGAGGGAATCCCGTGAAGACCGGGAGCTGTTCCCGCAGCTGTGAACCACTGGGGCCCGCCGCTTACACCACTTTCCGTTTACGGAAGGGAAGGTGCGGCGGGTGAGGGTGGTGAGCCAGAAGACCTGCCGAAACGCACGAGACAACGGCCCCGGGAAAGGGTGCGGCTTGCGGTACAGGTTCCGCCAATTCCCACGGGTCATTCATGGATCCGCCACTCGGAGAAAGTGGCATAAAACCCTTGTAACATGTACCGACGTACACTTTCCATTCTTTCTTTTTCTGCAGCGTTCTTCGTCAGCGCGCAACAGTATGTACACCAGGTGCTGGTGTTGAATGAAGGTTATTTCGACTGGCAGGAGCAACAACAAGTCGTGCCGGTCACGCTCGGCAGCTATGATCCTTCCAGCGGCACCTACCAGACAGTAGCGACCATTGATGGAAGCCGGTTCGCTTCCGATGTGGAGGTGCATGATCAGTTCATCTATGTGGCCGCGGATGCAAAACTTCTGAAGTTCAATAGGGATGATCATTCCCTGATGGACGAAGTAGAGGTGGAAGGCATCAGGAAGATCGCTGTGTGGAATGATCTGATCCTGATCACACGCGGTGAGTTGGGCGGTTTGCCGCATTATTTCGAAGTAAGGAACGCGGGCGATCTGGAATTGGTCACGGTCATTACGCCAGCAGATGGTCTGCCCCATTCCATCGAGGATGTGGTAGTGGCGGATGACAGGGCCTGGCTGGGCGTGAATAATGCGTTTGAATGGGGAGCACTCACAGGTTATGTGGCAGTTGTGGATCTGGCCGATCTGCAATTGGTGGATACCATCGAGCTGGGTCCTGAAGGCTTGAATCCAGAGAAGCTCATGGTGACCAGTGATGCGCTCTATGTCTTGAACAACACCGATTTCACCGCCAGCAGCATCAGCAAGATCTCCCGCCAAAGCCTCAGCCTGGATATCACCGAACCGCTGGCGCTCAACAGTGGCTGCGGGGCATCGGCCCTGGCACCTGTACAGGAAAAAGTGTATTTCATGGAGTATGCGGTGAACACACTGGCTCGATTCGACCTGGTCTCAGGTGCCGTGATGGATACACTTTTCAATGGCATCAGTGCGTACGGTCTGGTGGACGATCACATTAATGGGGTGATGTACGCCACCACCACGGATTTTTTCAGTAGCGGCGAATTGCATGTGATGCAGTATGACGGTATCATTTCCGCCTCTGTTCCCGTGGGAGTTGGTCCTGGTCATCTTGCACTGGATATCCGTATGTCCACAGGCATCACAACTGAGGCGCCTTCCCGGATCTCTGTTTTCCCGAATCCGGCGGTGGATAGGATCAGGATCAGTGGCTTTTCCATGGAGAAAGCGGAGGTACGGATCATGGACGCGTTGGGACGTCAGGTTTGGGAAGGCATAGGTGCTAATGATCCGTCTGGAATAGAGATCGGTGTTTCCGGCCTCAACACAGGTATATACACAGTGCAAGTGGCAGGGGCGCCTGCGGTGCGTTTCGTGAAGCAATAAGCTAGCCGCCAAAGCCAAAACCAGCTACTTTTGCGCCCCGTCTTTGGACGGTACTGGCCTCCTTAGCTCAGCGGTAGAGCAGCTGATTCGTAATCAGCAGGTCGCGGGTTCAAATCCCGTGGGAGGCTCACTAGAGTAGCAAGGGTTCCGGAGTAATCTGGAACCCTTCGCTATTTAGCCGGGGCCAACATAGGGCCGACATTCCTTGGAATCCTACCCCTTGGCCAGCATCAGATAAGACACTCCATCGGTGCTATTTCGGTTGCTTATAGGCGGCACTTCTGGCACTTTCGGCACTTCCCAGCATTGGCGCGGGTTGTAGGGGGTAAGTGCCCCGGCACTTTGGCGGCACTTTGGGCACTATTCACCCGCCATGGATCCGCTCCCATACGATGGTGTATTCCTTCAGCCGGAAGAGTAGCCAGCGAAGCGCAAGGGTGATCGCTACCATCCATCCCACCCATAGGAGTGTTTCACCGGCCGTGAACGGTCCGCGCCTCAGTCGCATGGAAGATAGACCGAAACGCCCCACCTTGGCATGATGCCAGGGCAGGGCGTTGGTGATGGGCCGGGTCCGTATCCCAGCCGATAAATACGGTGTTACTCTTCCTCTTCGATCTGTTTGGAGATCACTGTATAGAAGGCCCGGAGGTTGTCCCGGCTCTCCATGGCCCAGTCAACAAGGGCATCCACCCCATGATCTTCGGCCATGTTAAGCAGGTAGTGTTCCAGTTCGGCCTCTGTCATGATGCCCGCCGTGGTGGTCAGTGTTTCAGTGCTGCTCATTGTGCTTGCTTGTTTTTGCTTCATTCCCGATCACCTCTCTGGTGATGTGGAAGTGTACAGGGTCGTTCGGATCGCTTGCTATCACCTGCTTATCCCGCCATTCGTCCGGTCTGCGGTTCTTCAGCCAGAAGATCATGGCCGTGGTGTCGGGGGGCACATGCTCTTTTGTGGATGCCCGGACCACCTTGCCTTGGAACTGGAAGATCTTCTCGCTGTCGAAGGTGTAACCCACGGCCCTTGCATACAGGGACCGCTCAACACGTTCGTCCGCTACCTCCTTGCCCGTTTTTATGGCCTGACAAAACTCTTCATGCACTGCCTTCCACCTGTAGAGTGTGCGCACATCCACATCGAAGAAATCGGCCATCTCTTCATCAGTGGCACCTAATAGGCACAGCTTTTCGGCTTGCCCTACAAAATCGGGCTTGTAAGCGGTTGGTCTTCCTGCTTTCTGTTTCATCATAATGGCTGGTATCTATCGGTGATCAGTTCAATGGTGGCCTTGCCGGTATCCATGGCCCGGGTGATGCGTTGCAGGTGGCAGCGGCGAATGTTGCCCGTAGTATTGGAGATCTCGAAACACCCGCGAGGATCATTGTTCAGGGCTTCCCATAGCGTGGCCGGAACATGCCCCTCATATGTGTATCGGATGATCTTGGCCGTAAGCGGATCGATGTTCTCGAAGCTGCCCCCGCCATTCGCCACGAAGTCCGTGAGGAACTGGATCCCTGGGCTCCGCTCAAGAACGACCTGCGTGTTACCTGCCAAGGGTCGCAGGAAACGCCAGCGCATGTCCGCCTTCACCTCGTCGCCGGGAGACAGTACCCAGCCCTTTGTGGCGCTGAAGTCATAGGAGGCTGGTATGTGCTGGTACTCGGCCGCGATCTCCGCGGTGTCGATAAGCTGGTCCGCGCTGTTGTAGCGGCGGAACACCGCGATGGGTGCCACACGGATCCACCCGGTTGGAAACCCTCCGGCCTGCGCAAGGATCTTCCAGGGAAGGCGGAACCGGAACAGGTAGTACCCTGCATCGGGAGCATTATACCGGTGTGTGGTGACGTTATCGTAATTGTTCCCCGGATCATCGACCTCCGTGGGGAAGGTCAGATCGATGATGCTCGTGGTGAAGGGATCATTGGCCGGCGCCGGGGGCTGGTAGTTGGCCACGTTCGCCACTCCCTGGTACTCCGCATGGAAGTTGGCATCGGTGGGGTTGATAATGGTACCGATCTGTGAGGGCAGGGCATAGCGTTCCAATACCCGATGGTTCAATAGCGCCTCATTATACAGGTATGGACCGGACCCGGAGCCTTGATCACTCAGGTAGGTGCCCTTCACGGCGCGGCCTGTGCTCCTGTCATATTGCACGATGATCGGTAGATCGTCATGGGAAGTATCGCCATCGATGATCGTTTCGATCATGTTGGTACAGATCCCCCACTTATTGAGCAAGTCCAATTCCGCGTCCGTGTTACATACGCCCGTGAAATGGAACTCTTCTTTGGAGTGGCCTACCAACTCCAGGAACGGCAGGCTTTGTTCTGCTCCCAAGATGGACAGGCCCGCAT
>JAEZCB010000222.1 GCA_023412755.1 Bacteroidota bacterium | reverse complement strand
CAGGTACACCGGATGGAACTTCCCGGCCCGCACCTCGGTCATGAGCTTCTTGTATTCGTCCAGCGTCTTGCTCATTCGTAGCGCAGGTGCTTCACAGATAGGCCGTTGTTGATGATCTCCTTCAGCGAAGCGACTCCGATCTTCACATGGTTGCGTACGTAGAGGTTGGTTACCTGGGCATCACTGGCGCTGGTCTTCACACCTTCTGGGATCATGGGTTGATCGCTCACCAGCAGCAACGCACCGGTTGGGATCTTGTTGGCGAAACCGGTCATGAAGAGAGTGGCCGTTTCCATGTCTATGGCCATACAGCGCATGCGGCGGAGCCGTTTCTTGAACACTTCATCATGCTCCCAAACGCGCCTGTTGGTGGTGTACACGGTGCCGCTCCAATAGTCCAGTTCCATATCGCGGATCACATGACTCACGGCACGGTGTATCATAAAACTCGGCAAGGCAGGCACCTCGGGTGGAAAGTAGTCGTTACTGGTTCCATCCCCACGGACCCCTGCTATGGGCAGGATCAGGTCGCCGAGGTCGTTCTTGCGTTTAAGGCCGCCGCACTTGCCCAGGAAGAGCACGGCCTTTGGTGTAATGGCGCTGAGCAGGTCCATGAGTGTGGCGCTGTTGGCGCTGCCCATGCCGAAATTGATCATGCACATATCCTCCGCGATCGCCACTTTGAAGGCGCGATCTGGCCTGCGCACCGTGGCTCCGGTGGTCTCGCAGAAGATCTCCACGTAATTATCGAAGTTGGTGATGAGGATGTGCTTGGGAAAGTCCTCCACCGGCACCCCTGTATAACGTGGCAGCCAGTTCTGTACAATATCTTGTTTCGTTCGCACTTTTGCGGGGTGTTGGAGCCGGGAGCAAAGGCCTTGGACCTACCGGACCATGGCCTCAAAACTAAGCAAGGGCCCGCAGGTGCGGAGGTGTTCGATCACATCCGGCGCAAGTGGGTGGTACTCACGCCAGAGGAGTGGGTGCGCCAGCATTTCATCGATCATCTGGTGCAGGATCTGGGCTGTCCCGCTTCGCTGATCGCGGTGGAAAAGCCCTTGGTGCTGAATGAGCTGGCGAAGCGGGCCGACATCGTGGTGCATGGCACGGATGGCAGACCTGTGGGTCTGGTGGAGTGCAAGGCCCCGACCGTACGCATCGATCAGCGTACGTTGGAGCAAGCTGCGCGATACAATATTGTCTTCCGAGTGGGCCACCTGATCGTTACCAATGGATACCACCACTATAGTTTCCGCATCGATCACAAGCATGGCAAGGCGATCCCTCTGGCCCGCATACCCACGTACAAGGAAATGTCAGGCCGTTAAGGACTAATTTTACAAGCACATGAGAACCACCATTACCACGCTGGCCCTGTGTCTGCTGGCCTGCCTTCCCTCCTTTGCGCAGGATCGCACCCGCATCGGGTTGGAGCTGATGTCCTATCTGGAGCGCCAGCATGGTCTGGATGCGCAGGTGGATCTTTTTATCCATGGTGATGCCGGGCAGCTGGCACCGGCCGTACGCGCGCATGGTGGTCTGGTGAAACAGGCGATCAAAGGTGTATTGAATGTGCGGCTGCCCATCGGTGCCGTTGTGCCATTATCGGAGCATCCCGCCGTGGAAGTGTTCGAGTTCAGCCTTGCACCTCCGCACCTGGCGAATGATTCAGCCTTGTTGAAGAGCGGTGTGGACAAGGTGCATGCAGGAATGGCACCACTCATGGAGCCGTATACCGGTAAGGATGTTGTAATAGGGATCATCGATACAGGTATCGATCCTTTGCATCCGGATTTTCTGCGGGCGAATGGGGAGAACAGGGTCTTGAAATATTGGGACCAGGGTCTTGCACCAGGGCCGCTCACCCCAACACCGTATGGTTATGGCCAGGTATGGAGCAGCGAGCATATCGAGAATGGCCAGTTCACTTCAGTGGACCAAAGCGGCCATGGTTCGGCCGTTGCGGGGATCGCCGCGGGCAACGGTAGTGCCAACGGCATGCACAAGGGTGTTGCTCCGGAGGCCGACCTAATGATCGTCCAATATGTAGGTGGCGCGAATTTCACTTCCAATGTGGCCGATGCGGTGCACTTCATCTTCACGGAAGCGGCCGCCATAGGGAAGCCTTGTGTGGTGAACATCAGCCTTGGCCGGCGTCTGGGTTCTCATGATGCGAAGGACGGGGCCGCGATGATCATAGATGCCATGATAGATGAGCAGCCCGGACGGGTGGTGGTCTGTGCGGCGGGCAATTGGAACGAATGGGATCCGTACCACCTGCGAACGAATGTCACTGCGGACACGAGTTTCACCTGGTTCGCCTATAACCCCGACATGAACTTTGGCGGTGGCGTTACAGGGGGCGTTTATTTCGAAGCATGGGCCGATGCCGCCGATCTGCAGAATGTGCAGTACGCCATCGGAGCCGATCGGGTAACGCCCGGCTATCAATTCCGTGGAAGAACACCGTTCCACAATGTGTCCGAGAACCTGAGCGTGTTGATCGTGGATACCCTTTTCAGCCCATCAGGGAACCGCATCGGCATCGTCCAATTCCTGGCGCAGCCAAGGGGGGAGCAATACCAGTTGATGGTGATGATGGTGCAGCCGGATTCCAGTGCATATAATTTCCGGTTCATGACCACCGGATCGGGCAAGTTCGATGTGTGGAGCCTCCGGTATGATGGCTGGTCGCAGATGCTTCCCTACAATTGGCCAACAGTGGTAACCGTGCCCACGGCAGCGCAATATCCACCCATGGCGCACTATGTTTTCCCGGACAACAACAAGCACATCACCGATAGCTGGACCTGTTCGCCCAAAGTGATCACGGTGGCCAACTACCGGAATGAGATCTCCTACACCGCATTCGACGGCAGTTTCCAGACAGCACCCAACATCGTGGAAGGCGAGATCACCAGCACAAGCAGCAAAGGACCCACGCGGGATGATCGGTTGAAACCCGAGATCGCCGCTCCGGGTGATGTCACCTTCGCACCCATTCCACTTGCGCTTATCACCTGGTTCCAGCAAAATGAACCGTTCAAACTGGCGCAGGGTGGCATGCACATGCGTATGGGTGGCACTTCAGCGGCCTCACCGCATGTGGCGGGCATAGCGGCCCTCTACCTGGAGAAATGCCCGATGGCAACGAGCCAGGAAGTGCGGGAGGCCCTTTTCACCACAGCCTACACCGATGCCTTGACCGGTGAAGTGCCCAACGTGCAATGGGGACATGGGAAAGTGGATGGATTCGCGAGCGTGATCTCCAGCAATGTGGATCCTTTCGCCATAGCGGTGGTGGGTGATCTGCCATTTTGCGAAGGGCAGGAAGTGACATTGCAGGCACCATCCGATCTGCTGGACCATGTCTGGAGCAATGGTTCGGAAGGTGCAAGTACGATCCAGTTCGGAGAGGAGGGGCCCATAAGTGTGATCGGCCACAACACCTCATATTGCAAGGTGTACAGCGATACGCTCACTTTCGCCATGTTGGAGGCCCCACCCGTTCCCGTGATCATGGTGGATGGAACGCTGCTCACCAGTTCCGAGGCCGAAGCATACCAATGGTATGTGGATGGGGAAGCGATCGATGGTGCCGATGGGCAGGTGCATGAAGCAATGATGAATGGCAGCTACCATGTGGTGGTGACCGCCGGGAACGGCTGTTCATCGGAAAGTGATCCGGTGATGGTGATCAGCACATCAACGGTTGGCATCACTGGGAACGCGGTGCTGGTCTGGCCTTCTCCTGCGCGTGAAATGGTGCATATTCGAAAGGACCGGGGCGGCAATACCTGGATCCGCATGTATGATGAAGGCGGCAGAAAGGTCCTTGAGAAGCAGGTGGATGCGGAGGGCGTGATCAGCCTGCCTCTAATGGAGCATGCTCCGGGTGTCTACATCATGGAGGTGCAGGATGATCGGGTAACCACATTGCACCGCTTCGTGAAGTTGCCCTGATCACATGGGCGGATCGTCGGACGCCTCGTTCTCCAACGGATCATAATAGCTGGCGAGTTGCCGTTTCAACTGGTAGAAACGGATGAAGCCGATCGCTGCGAAAAGCACAGCGAATGATATGGCAACAATCGCCACCCAGCCAAGGTCCGCCACATCCTGTAGTTGCAGCAGCGCCAGGCCGCCCACTAAGAGGTACAAGGAGGAACGGATGTAGGCCATGAAGGTGCGCTCGTTCGCAAGCCGCGTACGCTCCAATGCAAGATGATCGCGCAGGATCAACTTGTCCCGGTTGGTGAACGGCCTGCCTAGTTGAAGCAGGAATTTGATCCTTTCCGAGCGTGGAAGCATGAACGCGAATTTAGACCCCCGTACAGCATGATCTTTGGCGCATGGAGCTTCTTCGGTCGGTGATAGGCCGCTACATCCACCCTGGGGAACAGGAATGGTCCATTATCCTTGGCCACTGGCAGGAACGCACATTCCCGCGCGGAGCGCTGGTTTCCCATGCGGGGGCGGTGGAGGGCATGTTCTATGTTGTGAAGGAAGGTGTGCAGCGCCTGTTCTTCGAGCATGATGGTGGTGAACATTGCCTGGGTTTCAGCTATGGCCATAGTTGGTCCGGCGACTATGAATCCTTCATTTCGCAACGGCCCGGACGTGTCAATGTACAGGCCGTGACGGATTCGGTATTGATCGGCATCCGGTACCAGGATCTTCAAGCGCTGTACGGGGAGTATCCGGTCATGGAGCGCTTCGGCAGGTTGCTTTTGGAAGAAGTGATCCAGGGACGGCTGACCCGGGAGATCGAAATGATCACCTTGACCGCGGAAGAACGGTATCGGCAGTTGTTGAATAGAAGCCCGCATCTCCTGCAGTTGGTGGCCCAAAAGGATATCGCATCCTACCTGCACATGACACCGGAGACACTAAGCCGTATCAGGGCTAAGATCGTTTCTTGATCCATGTCAAGTGCGGGTGCTCCGGGGCAACGATAGTTTCGCTCCATGGCCCACTATCCGACCATTCCGCTGATCGATTCGCTCATTGCGACCCTTCAGGAACAACTGAAGACATTGGATACTTTGGAAGCAATGGAGCCCGAAAAGCTTCACACACGTCCAGATCCTCACCGTTGGAGCGTGGCGGAGGTGGTGGAGCATATGGTACTCACCAGTGGCCATTACCTGAAAGAGCTACAAAAGATCTACCAAGATCCCGGGAGCCGGTTGCGATGGTCGGAAAGCTTCAGGCCCGGGTATTTCGGGGAGATGGGTGTGCATGCGATGCGGCCTGGAGAGCATGGGAAGATCAGCTGGAAAATGAAGACGCTGGGCATTTTCGAACCGAGGTCGAACGGAGAGGTGCTGGAGCCGCTCCAACGGTTCCGCCATGTGTTGGAAGGCTTCATCGAATTACTCGGGATCGCGCGCACAAGAGGCCTGGAAGGCAGGAAGGTGGTTAGTACGCTGGGCCCGATCCTCCGGTTCAAGGCGGGTGATGCGTTCCGCTTCCCCATCGCGCACCAGGAGCGCCATTTCCTGCAGATACAGAGAACGCTGGAACAGCTGAAGGATCAGTAAAGCCGGAGAATGGTGAGTGCTGGATAGGCTGAGGTCAGCATGGTATCGCCTTGAAAGGAAGGTGCGTCCTCATACAATACAAGGTAGCGGATCGCATGCTCTTTCAGCTGCGTTAGCTGTATCTCGCGATCCGCCTCCGGTTCCAGTTCCCCGTGGTAGGGTAACCCTGAAGCGTAGGCCAGGTGAAGCGTGCGCGTGTACGTGGCCCGTTCACTTCCTTCAGTTCGCAACGAGGCCACGGGACCCTCAGGACCCATGGCGGAAAAGCCGGCCATGGTGTGGCCGAATGCCTTGTCGGTGGCGTAGGTCTTCTCCATCGTTTTGAAAGGCCGGCCCACATCGGTGATCAACTGACGTGCGCTCACGTTCTTATCCTCTGAATAGAGGAGCTCCTTCACTGGTCTTTTCACCGCGAGCAGTAGCACACAGAGCATGGCCAGATCGCGAAGCATCGCCTGTTTTGGAAGCAGCAGATACAGTATCCGGCCGATCACCAGAAGCATGATGAACGTATTGATCCAGATGTATCGATCATGTACCAGGATCAAGGAATATCCTGCGTTGAGGATCACCATGAATAGAAGCGGACAGGATAATGATCGATCGCTCCATGGCCGTCGCCAGCCGGACTTCACAAGCAAGATCAGCAGCAACACCAGCAGGATCGAACCTATTTGCCTGCGTACATCATGGTAATGGATGGTGAGCAGGTTGCGGTGGAGCAGCGACAGGTATCGATCGGTATGCTGCCATGGGACCAGCGGTGTCAGCCGCACATATTCGCCGGGTTCCTCCCAGGCGGAGACCGCCGGTGGTTCCGGTGCTATAAGTCCTCCAGCGATCCCTGGCAATAGTGGTTGTCCCTCGGGTGTGGGAGCCACCTCCAATGTCAGGTTGTAGCGTGCGGCTTCGCTAATGGTGAAGTGTCCATACCGTTGGCTTATGGTGAAGATCCAAGGTGATACGAGCACTGCGGCAGTGCATAATGCGATGATCCAATTACGAAGCATCGGCGGTGTTCCCTGCGCGGCCGAACCCTTTCTTTGCGATAGAAATAGGAACGCACTCCAGGCTATGAACATGGGCAGGCCGAATGCTTTGCTGAAGTACCACAAGCCTCCTGTTATACCGAAGATCACTGCGGAACGAACACTGTTGAATGGTCGCTGCAAACTCAGCAGTAGGATCAGCAGGGATACCACCAGGAACGAAAGGTCACCGCTGAAGTTGAGGAAGGTGTAGACCCACATGAAGGGCACGGCGGCCAGAGCGGCAAGACCTTTCGCCGGCAGGGAGTTTCTTTCAACCAGCCTGTACCAGACATACACGCCGATCGCACCCATGGATGCCTGTGCGAGTTTGGCGGCGACCAGGTCACTTACCGGCAACTTGATGAATGCAACGGTCCACCAGATGATCAATGGACTCCAATAACCATTGGCCACATGCTGGAGCTCTCCTTCGGCCCAACGATGGGCCAACGCGAGATAATGGAACGCATCCGGACTATCAAGGTACCATTTGAGCTGAGGGAATAGCAGCAGCAGTCCCAGGAAATAGATCGCAAGACAATGAAGAGGACCGATCCTGGCGAAGGCTTTGTGCATGTCCTGATCCTGCGAAGTTGAGGTATACCCTCACATCAACAGCACCTGCGCCATCTCATCACGTATGCGCAGAAGCCGTTCATTGGGTACCAGACCTTCGTCATCGGCGCTGAACGAAGGCCTCAATCGCTCCACGAAATACATATGCGATTCGCCTTTGCCGCGCACTTTGATCGGTCCCCGCGGCCGTGCCTCCACGAATTCCATGACCTGCGCATAAGTGGCTCCCGAAATATTGATCCTGCCGGGATCACTGTTGCTCTCCATACGGCTGGCAAGGTTCACCGTATCGCCCCAGATATCGTACGCGAATTTCTTTTCACCTACCACACCGGCCACGATGGGTCCGCTGTGTACGCCGATCCGGATGGACCATTCGGACTTGCCAAGCGCCCTCCTTTCACTATTGCTCTTCCTTGTGACCACCAGCATGCGCAATGCCGTTAGCACCGCATCCAGGGCATGGGATGGTTTGGGTTCTGGGATCCCGCATGCGCACATGTACGCATCACCTATGGTCTTGATCTTCTCAACGCCATATTCATCGGTGACACGATCGAATAGGCGGAAGAAGTGATCAAGATCGGCCACCAGTTGGTCGCCATTCATGTGGCTGCTCATGCTGGTGAAGCCTGTGAAATCGGTGAAGATCACCGTGCAGTTCTCATAATGCCGGGTTTGGGCCATGCCCCTTGTCTTCAATTCCTCGGCAGTGCTTTTTGGAAGGATGTTCAACAAGAGGTCATCACTGCGCTGTTGTTCAATTGCGAGCTCACGGGTGCGATCGGCCACCATGTTCTCCAGACGCGCCTTCACCTTGCGCGACCGCATCTCCCTGTATCTGAACAGACCTACGATCAGTACGGCCAATGCGAGGAAAAGAATGCCTTGGAACCATGTCCGCTGCCAGAGTGGTGCCACAATGGTGAAGTGGAATTCCAGTGGCTCCGGCGTCCAGTTGCCTCCGGCACTCCTGGCTTCAACCACGAAGGTGTAGTCACCAGGTGGGATGTTGCTGTACGTGACGCGCTCGGTAGCGGTTATGGGCGAGTATTCCGGATCATGTCCCTTCAGGATATAGCGGTATCGCACCTGTTCCGGCGCGGCCAGGGAGATACCTGAAAAATGGAAGGTGAGGTGGTTCTTCTGATAAGGAAGTGACAGGCCCTTAGGAATGCCTTCTGCCGTTACGGTGTCGCTCCAGCGGCTCCAATCCGTTTCCTCGAAGAACAATTCCAGGTTCGTGAGGTGCAGGATCGGAGGGTCTTCCAGCGCGACCTCGGATCTTGCATCATAGCGTGAGGCTCCGCGCAACGTGCCGAACCAGATGGTGCTGTCCGTGTCCAGCATGGCCGCATTGCGGAATACCTCCATGCCGATGGAGCCACCTTCCGCGCCGATCTGCCTTACGTTCAGGACCATTTCCTGCATCACATCCAGCTGCAATTCATGGATCCCACGGCGTGTGCCTGCCCAAACATTCTGGTACGCATCCAGAAGCAGGGACAGTACCGTGTTGGAGCCAATGGACCCTAGGCCCATGGTATTGTGTTCAGTGGTGATACTGTCCAACGCGTTGCGCCGCCACCGCAGCAACCCATGTCCATCAGTGCCGATCCACAGCTGGCGCTCATGATCGAACACAAGCGATAGGGCCGGGTGCGGTGGGATGTCCTCGTGAGGCAACAATGCCGTGGGTGTATGGAGGGGTGTGATGTGTACACCTTTTTCAGTGGCGATCCAGGCAGTATCATCATGCATGGTGATATCCATCACGGCGTAGGACAGTTCAAGATCGATAGGGTCACCGTTCAACGGCACTACCCGTATGCCTTTATCATGCCCTACCCAAAGCCGCTGCAGGGGATCGCGTTCCAGAACATGGATGCGTGCTCCAGGCGGAGATGCGGACACGATCTTTTCAAATCGATCGCCATTCCACCGGAAAACACCTTGTGTGGCCGTACCGGCCAGCAAGCGGCCACCCGCATCCTCTGATATGGTGATGACATATGGGTCGGGAAGACCGTGTTCACGCCCAAGATTTTGTAGTTCCCGCCCGTCCCAAACGGCGATCCCGCCTCCCGCCGTCGCGAACCAGAGCAGATCGTCCGGTGTGCGGTGTATCGCGCTCACGATGCGGGAACGCAGGCCATCGCGATCGGTGAAATGGATGAAGGCATCGCCGGTGGATCGGCAGAGCCCCCCGAACCCCGTACCACACCAGATGGCACCTGTTCTATCCTGGTAAAGGGTACGCACAAGGTTATGTCCGAGGCCATTCGCCTCGCTGATCATGCGCAGCAATGGCTGGCCGGCAACGCGCATGAGATGTGCGATGCCGGAGGGAGTGCCCAACCATAGATCACCATTCGTTGCCCGGAGTATGGAGGTGATCCGTGGATCGGGCAGGGCTATGGGAAAATGGCCAGTGAATCGTTGAGCAGGAGGCAATGGGGCCAGGGCTGTATCCACCTCCATATGGCCTGCCGCCGTACCTATGAGAAGACCCTGTTCATCCGCGAAAAGCGACAGCACTTTCGGATCAGGCAGTTCGGCTTCCAACACACGCCGCCAGCCCTTCTCTTCAAGAAGGAACAGGCCATCCTCAGCACCAACTATCACCCGGTCCGCATGATCCACCACCATGCACATGATGACCGGAGGGGCACCAGGCGCGGTGATCTTTTCCAGCGACCCCTGCGTGGATCTCCATAAGCCTCCGTTGGCTGTCGCGAACCAGAGAGCTCCATCGGAAGTGTGGTCGATCTTGCGGATGGGACCCCACGCGGGATCGCCGGTGGTGATCACATGAGGCTCCTCGTCTATGATCATGGCGATCGCCCCGGAACGGCATCCTACCCAGATGCGACCATCGCTTGTGCAACATGTAGCTGTTATGTCATCACTGGGCAGACCTTCCCGCCGGCCGAAGACCTTGAACCGGGCTCCCTCGGTGCGGGCGATGCCTTCATTGGTGCCTACCCAGAGATAGCCACGCGGGTCTTCGCAGATCGTACTTACGGTGGCACTTGGCATGCCCTGCTCCAGGGAATAGCACCGTAGATCGTACTGTTGCGCCATCACCAGCGGCGCGATCATCAGCACCAGAAGGCAACACAGGACGAGCGTGCGAGGCATGGGCCGGAAGATAAGCGCGCGCTACCCAAGACCGTGCCGGATCGTGTTTGGAAACCGCCTGATGTGAATATAACTTTAAGCTGTCACCCACAAAATTTTCCCACCATGAACATCACTTTCAATGAGCTGCGGAGGATCAAGGACAGCCTTCCCGATGGAAGCATCCACCGTATCGCACAGGAACTGGATCTTAATGTGGAGACCGTGTGGAACTATTTCGGTGGCTACAACCATTCCAATGGAATGCCAATGGGCGTTCATCTGGAAGGAGGTCCCGATGGTGGAATAGTGGCGTTGGATGATACCCGGATCCTTGATCGTGCCTTGCAGATCATGAACGAGCAGCTCGCACACGCTTGATAAGGTCCCTTCAAGGGGCCTTTTTTCATTTGTGTCACAGCGGCCCGTTCACAGAGCGGGCCGCTTGATGTTCTCAGCGCTCGATAACGTGGAACTCCACGCGCCGGTTCATCGCACGATCTTCTTCGGTATCGTTCGGTACCAAGGGCTTGCTTTCGCCATAGCCCTGCCAGGATAATCTGGCCTTATCCACCTTTTTCCCGGTCAGATAAGCCACAACCGCCTCGGCTCGCTTTGTACTCAGTTCCAAATTGTAGGCATCGCTTCCCTGATCATCCGTGTGCCCTTCGATCTCCACGCGCAGGAATGGGTAGTCGGTCATTAGATCCACCAACTTGTCCAACTCCTTTTCAGATCCAGGCAATAGGGTGGCCTTATCGAACTCGAATTGCACATTGTCCAGCCGCACACGCGTTCCAACGGCCGGCTCCACCTGGTGGATGTCCACATCATTGGAACTCGCATGCTGGGGAGCTACAGGCCGCGGCGGGGGCGGCACACTTTCCTTCGGTCTCGGCGAAAGTTTCGCATTGGGTGGCGCCAGGCGCACATTCACATCATCGATGTAGTAATAAGCGCCCCGTTCACCCTCCGGTTGCCGCTCCATCCTTGTGTCCTCATCACCATAGAAGTTGCCGATCAACAAATACCGCTCGCCGCCCTTCGCCTCGAACACACCGCTCACCTTGTGCCATCCACCCTTCACCACCTTTTCCTCATTCACCTGCGGGGTCATATATAAGGGCAGTCGATCGCGTGTGCTCACCGGGGTATCGGTAAGCACTATCCCGATGTTGTTGCTGGCCTCGTTGCTCCTCACCGCACGTGTCACCCAGCATTCCGCGATGTACTTCTTCCCAGCTTCCAGCGGCTCCTGTAGCTCGGTCTGCAGGTACTCATGCCAGTAGGTGGGGGTGTTGCCCTTGCCATATATCTTGATCCCTGCCATGCAGTGGCCGCTTCGGGTGGATTGTTTGCCGCTGCTGTGCTTCGATGGATGGGACCAGCATTGGGGATCGTTCTTACTGCTGAAATGGTCCGGCGTTGTCTGGGTGGGCGAGGACCATGAGCCCATGTTGTCATTGAATTTTTGTGGATCCTGTGTCCAGCTGCAGTAAAGCCGCTTATATCCTTCGAATCCCGGATCCGGCACCAGGTTGGGCATGGTGTCGTTCTGCAAGGAACGCTGCAACATGTTCTGGGCCGTAATGAACTGAGGCATGCACAGGCAGCAGCCAAATAGCACAACGAAGCTGGAGAGTATGGACGAACTGGCCCTGTAGTGGGATGCCGGGTTCTTCATGCGATCAAAAGTATCCGCTTGCCAATGTGTGTTCCGGTCTTGGAAAGGCAAGGTTTTCACCAGGGATCGTGTACATCATGATCGGGATGAACGGAATGCAGGGAAACACTGTCATGTACCGACCTTCGCCTGCCTTTTCATTGGCTGAAGTATGAAGTTGGCCGCCATCTGGACCTTGGTCAAGGAGAGTCTGAAAGGAGGGGAGGACCTGGATCACACCAGCATCGGTGTAAAAAAGGCCATCTTCCTGCTCAGTGTACCCATGGTGTTGGAAATGGCCATGGAGTCGCTATTCGCGCTGGTGGATGTGTTCTTCGTGAGCAGGTTGGGCGTGAATGCCGTGGCCACCGTGGGCCTTACCGAAAGTGTGCTAACGCTCATCTATTCCCTGTCCTGGGGTCTGGGAATGGGTATTACCGCAGTGGTGGCCCGGCGTTTCGGTGAGGGTGATCGGGAGGGGGCACCTCGTTCGGCCATGCAGGGTATGCTGCTCGCGGTTGTCCTTGGGATGATGATCGCCATACCCGGCTTCCTCGGAGCTGAATGGATCCTTGGTGTGATGGGCGCATCTCCCGATGTGATCGCGGAAGGCGCGTCCTACACCCGCATCATGCTGGGGGGGAATGTGGTGATCCTATTGATCTTCGGCCTCAATGCGGTGTTCCGTGGTGCGGGTGATGCGGCGATCGCCATGCGCTCGCTATGGTTGGCCAATGGCATCAACATCATCCTTGATCCCATTCTCATTTTTGGTTGGGGACCATTTCCGGAGATGGGGCTCATGGGTGCCGCAGTGGCCACGAACATAGGCCGTGGGGTAGGGGTGGTGTATCAACTCTTCCATCTTTTCGGGATCAAGGGCAGGATCCGCATGGCCGGCATTCCGCTGCGTTTGGATGTGCCGGTAATGTTTAACATCATCAAGATTTCGGCAGGCGGGGTGGCGCAGTTCCTCATAGCATCCGCCAGCTGGGTCTTCCTGGTACGCATCGTAGCCACGTTCGGAAGTGCGGCTGTGGCAGGCTACACCATCGCAGTAAGGATCATCATTTTTTCCTTGTTGCCATCATGGGGCATGGCCAACGCGGCCAGCACCCTGGTAGGCCAGAACCTCGGTGCCTCCAGACCCGATCGTGCGGAACGTTCCGCGTGGTTGTGCGGCCATTATAACATGCTCTTCATGGTGGTGGTGGCGGTCTTCTTCTGGGGAGCCGCACCATGGCTCATGCAATTCTTCACGCCGGACCCGGTGGTCTCCGGCCACGGTGTGCGGGCCCTCAGGATAATATGCCTCGGCTACTTCTTCTATGGGTACGGAATGGTGCTGGCGCAGGCATTCAATGGTGCGGGCGATACACTTACACCAACATGGATGAATGTGATCTGTTTCTGGTTGCTGGAGATCCCGCTCGCATGGTTCCTCGCCATCACTTTCGGGATGGGCGCGGATGGTGTGTTCGCCTCCATCGCCATCAGTGAAAGTGCTTTGGCGTTGTTGAGCGCTCTACTCTTCAAGCGAGGCCGGTGGAAGCTTCAGAAGGTTTGATCATCACTCTTCGTGAGCAGGCATTCCGGTGCGGTCACGGTACATGTGTTCCGGAATGCTTTGATCATCCATGAAGTAGAATACAGGTCCGAAATGATGGGCCACACGGCGATATTCATGGCCATGACCCCGGTCATCATATATCCTCACGATGGTCGTGACCTTGCGTTCTTCAACAACCAGTTCCTCGTGCCTCCCTGTGATCACCGGCGTGGAACTCGTTGCTGCTGATGAACTTTCTGGGGTAGCAGCCCAAGCCGTGCTGTGTTGGGCACCATGTTCCATCGCCATTCTTCGCTTTGCTGAATAGGCCAGGTCCGGACCAGCAGGTGTTGGATCGGGCATGGCCTGCCTGGGTTCCATTGGCTCTGGCCGTACGTCATCATCAGTTTTATCATGCACTTCGAAGGCTCGGGGAGCTGTGGCGTTCACCACAGGTGAGGCAACGGGAGCGACCGAGACCGATGTTCGCCTGACAGGCATCTCCACGGCCCGATCATCCTGCTCGCCAATTCCTTCAGCATCCACCCTGGCAATGGGGGCGGCCTGTTGCTGATCGTTCCTCTCCTTCAGTCTTTCATCCGTGATCAAGGAATAGTCGGTCTCATAGTCAAAATCATTCACCCTTTCCATGTACCGGATGTATCCAACTGGACCTGAGTAAGCCAATTGATCGTGCTGCTTGGGCTCCAGATCCACGCTGAATGGGAATGTATAATGGTCATGCAGATAATCTTCGGGAACACTGGTGTCGAAATACAATTCCTTGGTGAGGCACCCAGGACGCTCGAAGGTCACTATATAAGAGTTGTTCAGTTCAAGGTCCAATACGAATCGGGTGGTACCTTCCGTCAGAGAGTATGTTGCACCATTGGCGGGTGCTACGGTGATCTTGGCCTCATCAGCGCTCATCCCCTTCACATCAAGGATGCCGTCCGCATGTAGCATTCCCGTTGCCGGCTTTCCAGCCAACATCACACCTGCATGAGCAAGCGCGAAGAGTAGGAGGGACTGATGGAGTATGAACCTTGTCATTTGCCCTTAATGGATCCAAAACACCTGCCTTGGCCGAACTACTTTTTGTAAATAGTTGGGTAACAGTTGCATGTAAGACTGGAGCGGGATCCAGCAATTGGAAAAGATCGCAGCCAGTGCAGTATTCCTTTCCCCAAGAATGGCCCCCGGCATCCACGATCGTGCATGTTCCTGGCGTTGGGATCGCCGCGTCTTTCTAAGGTCGGAGCTGATCGGCACGGCGTTGTGTATAGCGTTCGTGACCAAATAACCAAAGAAGCCATACCGATATGCCCCGAGCTAAGAAGCCTCTGATCCTTTCACAACCCTTAAGTACTGGTGCAAAAGGCATCAAAGTGCAGTTGGATCGCCGTACGGTCATAACGCTGAAGAGCTTGTCAGCCTTGGATTCCTGGAAGAAGAGGTATCCCCAGGCACAGGTGCTCCGTTGATCGCCGGCCGTCGTTCGATCCCAAGGGATCACAAGGCTGTATCTGCTGGGCGGTCCGTGTAGAGAGGTAAGGGGATCGGGGAAGCCATTCCCGAATCTGGGGAGGTCGGTTCGGATGGGTCTGAGGTGAGAGGAGGTGTAGTTGAAAAGATCCAGATATGATGAACGACCGCTATTCAGAGATCAAGAGAACAGGATACTATCTCCTTGTGTGCCTGTTCGCGATAGCCATGGCTTCCTGCGGCCCACAACAGGAGGCGCAACATTTGCAGACCAGGGTGGATAATGCCCTGAATGACCTTGACAAGGACAGAAAAGCTGTTCGCCTGGAACTGGTGCAGTTGCGCAAGGACATCGATCAGCGGTTACTGGACATCGAGGAGGATTTGATGCGTGAGGATATCCCGGAACAGCAACGCGCGGACCAGGAGCAGCTATTGCAGGAGTTGCAGCAACAGCGTTTTCGCGTGCAGCAGGCATTGATCGAGGTGGAGAGAGCTGATGCAAGTGAGTGGGAAGAGGTGAAGGACCGCTCCAGGAACACCACGAAGCAGATCGATGGTTGGTTCGACCGGCAGGCCGAACTGGAGGATATCCGGGCGCACGGTTTGGATGATGGAGTGCGGCCTGTGTGATGCGCTAAAGATCTTTTTTCATCCTGTCAGGCACCGCTTCGCGGATCGCCTCCACCAGGGCCTCCAATGCCTTCCTACGCACGAAGGGCCTGCGCACCGCCAGCACCATTTCACGCACAGGCTCAGGGTCGGCGAATCGACGGACGTTCTTCTCATCACTTCGCACCGATAACTCCGGCACTAGCGTAAGGCCGCTGCCACTGTTCACCATGCGTTTCAACGTTTCGATGCTGCCGGTGCTGTACACAATGTTGTCATGTCCTGCAGCACGTGGTTGCTGGCACACCCTCAGCACTTGATCGCGCAGGCAATGTCCTTCGCTGAGCACCCACAGCGGTGCTTTCCGCAGATCGCGGCGTGCGATGCGTTCCCGCTTCAGCAGTGTGTGGCCCTCTGGCAGAAAGATCAGGAAGGGCTCACGGAACAAAGCGGTCGTCGCGATCTCTTCATCATCGATCGGACCAGCCAGTATACCGATGTCCAGCGTGCCTTTACGCAGCCCATCGAGAATTCCGCTGGTCTTGCGCTCTTCGATCGAGAGGCGTGCCTGCGGGTGTTCATCGGCGAAACGTGCCAGGAACAGCGGCAACAGGTAGGGCGCCAACGTTGGAATGATCCCAATGCGATATGTACCTGCGGTGCCAGCTCTTAATTCATTCACCAGATCCTTCAACTGGCCGGCTTCGCGCAGCACCACACGCGCCTGTTCGATCAGGCCTTCACCATCCATGGTGGGTCGCGCGGGTTGCGATCGCCGCTCGAAGATCTGCACGCCCAGCTCCTCCTCCAGCTTGCGCACCATCATGGTGAGCGTGGGCTGCGTTACATGGCATAAGCGCGCCGCCTTGCTGAACTGGCCGCTGTCGGCCACGGCCACTATATACTGGAGTTGTTGGAGGGTCATTAGATGATATCTATATGTGCATCAAAACTATCAATTTGGTCGATGATGAATGTCAGGGTATCTTGGCGCTTCGCCTACCGACCTTTATCCTGTACGATGCCGATCGATCAGGAATTCTAATTCAACGCTCGAATGGAAACCAAACCCCAAACAGACCCGCACGAAGGATCATCGAAGTCCAACGGCAAGTGCCCTGTGATGCACGGCGATGATGCGCAGAGGCCACAGTCGCGCGCACGTAAGAACAACGACTGGTGGCCCGACCAACTAGACCTGAGAATTCTGCACCAGCACCAGGATGGATCAAGTCCGATGGATCCCGAATTCAATTACCGCGAGGCCTTCAAGAAACTCGATCTGAAGGCGCTGAAGAAGGATCTCACGAAGTTGATGACCGACTCGCAGGAGTGGTGGCCGGCCGACTTCGGGCACTACGGTGGCCTCTTCATCCGCATGGCATGGCACAGCGCGGGCACATACCGCATCTTCGATGGACGAGGTGGTGCAGGACGCGGACAACAGCGCTACGCACCTCTGAACAGCTGGCCGGACAATGTGAGCCTGGACAAGGCTCGCCGCCTTTTGTGGCCGATCAAACAGAAGTACGGCAACAGCATCAGCTGGGCAGACCTTCTGATCCTTACGGGCAATGTGGCGCTGGAAAGCATGGGCTTCAAGACCTTCGGTTTCGGAGGCGGCCGCGTAGATACCTGGGAACCCGATGAGATCTACTGGGGCCGCGAACAGACGTGGCTGGGCGGCGATGAGCGCTACTCCCACGGATCGGAAGGCGTGATCAAAGGAGGCGGCGTGCTTCCGGCGGATGATGATGCCGATGGCGACAAGCACTCTCGCGATCTGGAGAAGCCGCTGGCCAATGTGCAGATGGGCCTGATCTATGTGAACCCCGAAGGTCCTGATGGCAATCCTGACCCCATCATGGCCGCCAAGGATATCCGCGACACGTTCGGCCGCATGGCCATGAACGATGAGGAGACCGTGGCCCTTATTGCCGGTGGACACACGTTCGGCAAGACGCATGGTGCCGGTGACAGCAAACTGGTGGGCGTGGAGCCCGAGGCCGCCAGCATCGAGGCACAAGGCTTCGGCTGGCACAGCCGCCACGGAACAGGAAAAGGTCCTGACACCATCACGAGCGGCCTGGAAGTGACTTGGACGAAGGAACCTACCAAATGGACCAACAATTTCTTCGAGAACCTCTTCGGCTACGAGTACGAACTGGAGCGGAGTCCGAGCGGCGGGCACCAGTGGGTGGCGAAGAACGCCGAGCCCATCATTCCCGATGCGTATGATCCCAAGAAAAAGCATCTGCCGCGCATGCTCACTACGGATCTTTCTCTGCGCTTCGACCCCGAATACGAGAAGATCTCGCGGCGTTTCCTTAATGATCCAGAGGCATTCGCGGATGCCTTCGCGCGTGCATGGTTCAAACTCACGCACCGCGACATGGGACCGAAGGCACTCTACCTTGGACCAGAAGTGCCTGCCGGGGATCTCTTGTGGCAGGATCCGATCCCGCCCGTGGATCACAAACTCATCGACAACAAGGACATTGAGACCTTGCGCAAGATGGTGCTGGATTCTGGTCTGAGCATAGGCGAACTTGTGGCCACTGCCTGGGCCAGCGCAAGCACCTTCCGTGGCAGCGACAAGCGTGGTGGTGCCAATGGAGCACGCATTCGGTTGGAGCCGCAACGCCGCTGGGAGGTGAACGATCCATTCCAGCTGGGAAAGGTGTTGGCCACATTGGAGCGCATCCAAGCTGAATTCAATGCATCGGCCAAGGGAGGAAAGAAAGTGTCACTTGCCGATCTCATCGTGTTGGCTGGTACCGCGGCAGTGGAAAAAGCCGCTCATGATGCCGGTTTCGCGATCGAAGCCACCTTCACGCCCGGCCGTACCGATGCGAGCCAGGAACAGACCGATGTGGAAGGGTTCAGCGTGATGGAGCCCAACGCCGATGGCTTCCGTAACTACATGCGGAAACTGTATCGCACACCGGCCGAAGAGATGCTGGTGGACAAGGCACAGCTCCTCAATTTGACCGCACCCGAAATGACGGTGCTCGTTGGTGGCTTACGTGTGCTCGGTGCCAACACCGGCAACACGAAACATGGTGTGTTCACAAAGCGTCCTGGCCAGCTTACCAACGATTTTTTCGTGAACCTGTTGGACATGGGCACCAAATGGACGGCGCTTTCCAACGGTCACACCGGTCTTTACGAAGGCCGTGATCGCAAGACCGGTGAACTCCGCTGGACCGGAACCCGTGTGGACCTGATCTTCGGTCATCATGCGCAGCTTCGCGCGCTCGCCGAAGTGTATGCACAGGACGATAACCGCGAGAAATTCGTGAAGGATTTCGTGAAGGCGTGGGTGAAGGTGATGGAGCTGGATCGCTTCGATCTGATGAAGTGACCTTGATCATGAATGAAAGAAGGCGGTCCGGTGGGCCGCCTTCTTCATTTGTGCCATGGTTCCCGTAGATTCGTTCTGCATGCGGAAGCTTACGCCTTTGGTGATCCTGTTGATCGGATGCACTGCATCGGAGCCCTTCGACAAGGTTGCGGCCTTGAAGAAAGGACAGGCCATCGCCAGCACATCCTTCCAGACCCTGATGGCGCAGGTGACAGCCGCCATGCAGGAGGGTGGTCCCGCGCATGCAGTGGCCTATTGCAACCTGCAGGCGCTGCCGTTGGTGGATTCGCTTTCACGTGTTGAAGGCGTGCGCATCAAACGCACCAGTGATCGTGTGCGGGCACCACATGATCGGCCAGATGCTGATGAGCGGAAGGCACTTGAACTTTATTTGGAACGCATAAGGTCCGGCGATGACGCCACCACACCCGTCACGTGGCTGGTTGGTGATAGTGTGGCCTATTACCAGCCGATATTCATCGTGTCGACGAATTGTTTGAAATGCCATGGCAAGGCGGGCAGGGAGCTGGATCCAGCGGCCCATGCCGAGATCCAGCGACTGTATCCGAACGATGAAGCGATCGGATATGCCGAGGGAGGATTTCGCGGCCTGTGGAGCATCCGCTGGAAGCGCTGAGCGACCTGTGGGATCGCGATAAGATGAGCTGATGGGGGTACAATTCCTTTAAAGGAAAGATTTTCATGGTGCCGCAAAGAGCACCTTCGCCCACTCGAACGGTTTGCGACCTGGATCCACGATCCATGGTGGATCGATCGTTACCCCTTCATTCGCTACTGATCCATGGGCAAGGTAAATTTCGGCTCAGTACACTACGATGTTGGGCTTGCTCTTCACTTTACCATTGCTGTTCTCGGCCGTTTTCAGCCATTTATCCGCACATGATCCGGCAGTACGCCTGTTTGGTCATGTGCATGGTCCGGGCACCCATATCCAATTCGCGCGTGTCATGGCGGCTGATATGGATCAGCCTTCATTCATGATCTCATGCACCGCCGATAGCGCTGGCTACTATTCCTTATCTCTACCATATGATCGGTTGTATAAAGTGAGTGTTGAGGCCGATGGATCCGTTGGCCGGTTCGTCTACATCGATCTAAGGAACATACCATTTGCAGATAAGGAAAGAGGGTATGACCTGTTGATGGATCCAATACTCTTTCCTGTGAAGGATGGTGTGGACCTGGAGTTCTTTTCAGAAGAAGCGGCGGGGATCTGTCTCTATGATCCAAAGACACGGAGCCTGTATTGGGATCCATCCTATATAGCAAGCATGAAAAAGCTTGTGCAGGAGGTGCTCGACGAGGATGCCACGAAGTAGTGGATCCTTCATTGGGCTTTTGCCGTTCCTTTTACAGATCAGTGGTGTAACTCGCTTTTGACACCGACCCGTTCTTTGCAGGTGATCCCCTTGCCAACATCCAGATCTCCGGCCCATATGCTCCGCTGGCTCGTGTACAGCCATGTGTGGATGGCGGCTTGCACCGGGGCGCAAGTGTGGTGGACATTCATGTTTCTGGAGAAGTGGGAGAGTATGATCCCACTGGTCACTTTCGCCTTTTTTGGTACGATATCGGCCTACGGTTTCATGCGTCTTATGCGTGCGCGGGGGGATCTGGTGGAACAGGTGCCGCTGTTCGGCTGGGTGTATCGGAACAGACGTTCTTCCTGGATCCTGGTCATTCTTACAGGAGGTATCGCTTTGCTGGCGATCCTTCCACTGCTCGGCAAGCTTCTTGGACTCCTGCTCTGGGTGGTTCCAATATGCCTGCTGTATGTGCTTCCTTTCGGCTATCCAGCACGCCATATCGGTCTCCGAGCGATCCCCGCCATGAAGGTGCCGCTTGTTGGTCTTGTATGGGCCATGGTCACCGTATGCCTGCCACTACGTTCGGCTGGTGTGCCTCTATTGGAAGACCGATCGATGCTCTTGTTCCTTCAGCGGCTCCTCTTTGTGATGGCCCTAACGATCGCCTTTGATATTCGCGATTCAACGCACGATCCGCCTTCGCTACGTACACTTCCCCAATTGTTCGGCGATCATCGGGCACGGTGGATCGCTATCGGAATGATCGCGTTGGCCGGCGCCATTTCTGTCTTTTTCAGTGCCCGTGGTCCGGAACCACCCGCCATGCACCTGTGGCCCTTGTTCGGATGGTTGATCTCGTCAGTGCTGATCCACCGATCACACCGGATGATGCCGGAACTTTATTTCAGTTTTGCCATTGATGGCATGCTGATCCTTGTACCGGTATTGGCATGGATCGGCAGCGCCATCGGTTAAAGGAAACATTGCTTGCTGCCACCCTACTTTTGACCTTGCTTGCTATGGACAACAGGAATGACATTGCCTGGGCACGTGCCCAAGACCAGGCCGATGATCTGAAGGGCTTTCGTGATGAATTCCATTTTCCGCGGCACAATGGGCGATCGTTGATCTACTTCACCGGAAATTCCCTTGGCCTCCAGCCCAAAGCGGCCGCAGCGGCCTTGCAACAAGAGCTGGATGATTGGGCGAAGTTCGGCGTGGAAGGCCATTTCCAGGCGAAGCATCCCTGGTACAGTTACCATGAGGAACTTACCGGATCCACCGCGCGCCTTGTGGGTGCGAAGCCAGAAGAGGTGGTGGTGATGAATCAGCTCACCAGCAACCTGCATTTTCTTCTGGTATCGTTCTTCAGACCATCGGGTGTTCGGCGAAAGATCCTCACTGAGCAAAGGCCGTTCCCCAGCGATACCTATGCTTTCGCATCCCAGATCGCCTTCCATGGAGGTGACCCGGAGCATGAACTGGTGGAGATGCGGCCACGCGATGGTGAGCATATCCTGCGAACAGAGGACATTGTAGCGAAGATCCAAGAGATGGGGGATGAACTGGCGCTGATCTGTTTCGGTGGTGTGAATTTCTACACCGGCCAGGCATTCGACATGCAGGCCATCACACAGGCCGCACATGGGGTGGGGGCGGTAGCGGGTTTCGATCTGGCACACGCGGCAGGCAACCTGTACCTGAGTCTGCACGATTGGGATGTGGACTTCGCGTGTTGGTGCAGCTACAAGTATTTGAATAGTGGTCCGGGCAGTGTTGCCGGTGCTTTCGTGCACCAGCGCCACCTGGGGAAGGACCTGCCGCGTTTGGCGGGATGGTGGGGGCATGACAAGAAGGAGCGTTTCAAGATGGAGCGGGTCTTTAGACCGATGCCTACCGCCGAAGCATGGCAGGTTAGTAATGCCCCGATCCTCAGTATGGCCGTTCATCGCATAGCGCTCGAGCAGTTCGATCGTGCCGGTATGGCTGAGCTGCGCAAGAAGAGTGAACAGTTGACGGCGTTCCTGGAATTCATCATCGATGAAGTGGCGCGGGAGACAGGCGAACGTCTGGAGATCATCACACCACGCGATCCCATGCAACGTGGTTGCCAGATCAGTGTGATCGCTCACGGACACGGCCGCAAGCTCTTCGATGGTCTTACGTCACGCGGTGTCGTCGCGGACTGGCGCGAACCCAATGTGATCCGCATGGCACCTGTGCCGCTATACAACACCTTTGAGGATGTGTACCGCTTCGGTCAGATCCTCGCGGATCGCCTGGTGGGTGATAAGGTGAAAGGGTGAGATCGTAAGAAAGAGAAAGAGTGAAAGAGTACAGCGTAACCACACATGTAGAACAGTGATGGAGGCCGCCTACATACATCGCAGGTTCCGGGCATTCACCCTTTCGCCTTTTCACTCTCTTACCGTTTTACCTGAGTTAGAATGAAACGCATCACCATCGTCGGCGGCGGTCTTGTAGGAAGCCTACTTGCGATCTTCCTGGCCAAACGCGGTCACAAGGTCTCGGTGTACGAGCGTCGGCCTGACCCGCGCAGTACCAATGTCTACGCTGGCCGGAGCATCAATCTGGTGGTGAGCCATCGCGGATGGACGGCCCTTAAGGCGGCTGGTGTGGCCCAGGCTGTGGAAGGGATCGTGGTGCCTGTTCACGCCCGCATGACACATGATCGCGAGGGAAACACCACCCGGCTCCCTTATAGTATCGAGGGTCGTGCCATTCATAGCGTGAGCCGGGGTGAATTGAATAAGCTCCTTCTTTCCGAGGCGGAGAAACTGCCGAATGTGGAACTGCATTTCGGTCACCGCTGCGTTGATGTCGAGCTGGATGGACCACAATGCACATTCGCCATTGGTGAGGAGAAGGTGACCGCGACGTCCGATGTCGTTTTTGGTAGCGACGGAGCCTTCAGCGCGGTAAGGCAGGAGATGATGAAGGGCCGCTTCAACTACAGCCAGGAGTATATCGAGCACGACTACAAGGAGATCGCGTTCCCGCCCAACGCTGATGGCTCGCCGCGCATGGATCCCCAATGCCTGCACATCTGGCCGCGCCGGTATTTCATGATGATGGGCCTGGCCAACCAGGATGGCGGCTTCACGGGCACGCTTTTCATGCCAAATGCAGGTGAGTTCGGCTTCGATCGCATCCAGACTGAGGATGATGTTCGCGGCTTCTTCAAGGAGCATTTCAAGGATGCGATCCCAATGCTGCCGGATTTCGTGGAGCAATACATGCGCAACCCGCAGAGCTCGCTGGTGATCGTTCGCTGCAGCCCGTGGACACATGGCGGCAAAGTGGCGTTGATCGGTGATGCCGCCCATGCGATCGTGCCCTTCTATGGCGAAGGCATGAATGCCGGCTATGAGGATTGCAAGGTGCTGAACGACCTGCTGGACAAATACGGCGATGACAACTGGGCCGAAGTACTGCACCATTACGGCACTATGCGCAAGCCCAACGGCGACGCCATTGCGGATCTCAGTTTGCGCAACTTCGTGGAGATGCGCGACCTGGTGGCCGATCCGCGGTTCATCCTGCGCAAGAAGATCGAAGGCCGCATTCAAAAGCTTCATCCGGACAAATGGATCCCGCTGTACAGTCAGGTGAAGTTCACCGATGTGCCTTACCGCGAAGCCTGGAACGAAGGCCTGCGCCACGACCGCATCATGGAAGAGGTGCTGGCCATGCCCGGCATCGAGGAGAAGTGGGAGAGTGATGAGGTGGAGAAGCGTGCGTTGGAGTTGTTGGAGCGGGTGTGAGGATGGTGGATGCCCTTGTTGAAAGGCCTCGTTGTCCGACGAGATCCCTTCCCCCGAAGTCCAGAAAGACTTGAATGAGCGCATCGCTCGCTCCGAGGCTGACCATAGGCTGGACGATGAATAACTGGAAGAGACTTGCCAAAGGATCCAAGCCACCTTGGAAAGACCGGAAAAGTGCCCCCCTGCATGGAGCCTTTATTCTCCGCGCCAAAGCTTTCGCGCCATGATCGTCGTGGTCAGCGTCACAAAACCCACTACGGTGGCGGAGCTGAGCGGCATGAGGATGGCAGCGATCAACGGTGTAAGTTGCCCGCTCACCGCGAAACTCACACCACAGACGTTGTACATCAGTGACATGCCGAGGCTCAAGATCACGATCCGCCGCGCCCGGCGCGCAAGAAGCAATGCTTTTGGGAGCTTTTCCAACGCCATGGCACTTATGATCGCATCGCTGGCCGGTGTCAATGCGGCGCTGGTCTCGCTGACGGTGATACCTACATCGCTTTGTGTGAGCGCTCCGGCATCATTCAATCCATCGCCCACCATCATCACACGGTGGCCGTCCTTCTGCAATGTGCGTACATAATTCGCTTTGTCCTGCGGATCACAACCCGTACGCATGTGGCCGTGATCGAAAGCCGCAGCCACCGCATTATCCACGGTGCTGTCGCCAGTGAGTAGGTGTGTGCCGGTGATCTCCTGCATACCCTTCACGGCTTTTTGCATTCCGCTACGCGTGCTCTTGCGCACGGTGAAATAACCTCGATGCACACCTCCGATCGCCACATGCACCTGCGCCTGGCCATTCTCCACCAAGGCATGCTCGCCCCCTGTGAAGGCCGCCGATCCCAACCGTACTGGTATGCCGCCCACCTCACCACCGATCCCTTGACCAGCGAATTCCTCCACCAGCGCCGCTTCTTCCAACGTTGCCTTCAGGTTGTTGTACAGTACGGCACTCAGTGGATGTGTACTGTTACGCGCGAGCGATCGCACTTTGACCAGATCATCCCCACCCATCGGATCACCGTGGAATTCCAGTTCGTATGCTTCGCGCGCCGTTAAAGTGCCGGTCTTGTCGAACACCACCTGATCGATGTGCGCCAATCTTTCCACCACCTCCGCATCACGAAGGAAGATCCCCCGCTGACCGAGCAAACGCATCGTGTGGCCATAGGTGAAAGGCATGCTCAATGCCAGCGCACACGGGCAGGCAACGATCAACACCGCCGTAACAACGGGCCACACCATGGAAGCATCCTTTCCCCACCAGTAGAAGCCAGCCACCACCGAGATAAGGATCACCGCGATCGTGAATCGTCTCGCTACGTTGTCTATCATGCGCGGCATGGGGGGACGCTGTCCGTGGCCGCTATGTTCTTCCCAAAGACGCTTGAGGTGGCTTTGCTGGAATGGACGGACCACCTCGAGTTCGATCGCCGCTCCAC
>JAEZCB010000219.1 GCA_023412755.1 Bacteroidota bacterium | reverse complement strand
CGTTGGGGTACAGGGTCGGGCTCGTCTGGTCCAATTCCTCCTTCACGCCAAGACCGAAACGCGCTGCGGCCCAAATTCCCGCGGGTACCCTCAATAAAGTGTCCATCGGCCCATCGATCAGATCCATGAATAGGATCTCCGCGGCCTGCGCGGTCCGTGTACCATATTCAACTCCAAGATCGCTCAGGTAGAACTGCACCTTTTCCACCTGCACTGGGTAATTGCTCACATTATGCAGCACAGTAAAAGGCTGGAAAGGCTGTCCCTCCCACTCCGGCACGAATTTCAGCCGAACGAAACCCATTCCACCGGAACCTCCAGGGTTTGGTGGTATGGGGGGGTCCTTGCGGCGAGCGGCAAGCACGATCACCATCAAAAAAAGTAAAAGTAGTGGCTTCTTCATTATGCAGGTATATCGGCTTACATAAGCTTCTACGAAATTACGGCACACATTGTTAATGGATCGTCAACAAAAGCCTTACACGAGCAATGCGTCCGGCTATCTTCGGCATCCGCATGTTCCAGGTGCTCCATAGTTCGGCCGGTGCCGGTAAAACGCACGCCTTGGTGAAACATTATCTAGGCCATTGCCTGGGTACGGATGATCATGGTGCGTACCGCCACGTGCTGGCCCTCACCTTCACCAACAAGGCCGCGGGAGAGATGAAGGAACGTGTGATCCAATACCTGGGCATGCTGGCCGCAGGCCATGTTGAGGATGGGCGGATAAAGGATCTGCTCCACCACATCACCACCATGCGTGGCGCAACAGAACAGGAGATACAGGAACGTGCGCGGCGATGCCTCAAACATATGCTCCACCATTGGAGCGATGTGGCCATCAGCACCATCGATTCCTTCACCCGCAAGGTGGTCCGGCCTTTTGCCAGGGATCTGCAGTTGGACCATGACCTCAACATGACCACGGAGGAGGATCACTACCGTGCGCTGGCGGTGGAGGCATTGATCGCGGAGGCCGGCCACGATGATCGGATCACGGAACTTCTCTCCGAGGTGTGTTCCCAGCTGTTGCACGAGGAACGCAAATGGGATCCGGAAAAGCCGTTGCTGGAATTGAGCGGCGAACTGTCCAAGGAAAGCTCCATAGGTCCTCTCCAGAAATTGCGCAACATGGATCCCGCCACCGTTGCCCCCCTGGCAGAAAGGCTACGCACCGGGGAACGTATGCTGCGCCGGCAGGTGAACGCCCTGGGTGAAACAGCCTTGGCGCTCATTCGTGACGCAGGTATCGCCGTGGAGGAAATGGCCTATGGCCGCAACGGGATCATCAGCTACTTCAAGAAACTCTGCGCATTTCAGGAGGATTGGGATCCCCCAGGAAGCAACACCCTGAAGGTCATTGAGAATGACAAATGGCATTCTTCCAAGGCCGGCCCCGCAAGCATGGCCGCTTTGGAACGGATCAGTGGTGAACTGCTCCGGATCTTCCAGGAGGCGGAGAAGCTTCGCGAAGAAAAGCACCGTGATCATGTGATCAAGCGGGCGGTGCTTCGCGAGCTGCTACCCTCCTATGCCCTCCATGAACTGGACCTGAGGCTGGAACAGGTGAAGGCAAGGGATGCTGTCGCTTTTTTCAGTGATCTCACCCGGCGCGTTTCGGAAGTGGTGAAAGGGGAACCGGTGCCTTTCATCTATGAACGCCTCGGTGAACGCTACAGGCACTTCCTGATCGACGAGTTCCAGGATACGAGCATACAGCAATGGAACGCGCTGCTGCCACTGATCGATAATGCATTGGGCAGTGGCGGATCCGCCCTGCTGGTGGGCGATGCCAAACAGGCCATCTATCGCTGGCGTAATGGCGAAGTGCGCTTGTTCCAGCATTTCCCAGAACTGTTCGGCAGGGATGATGATCCCGCGTCCATGGAACGGGAGAAGACATTGCGCACACACTTCATGGAAGGTGAAAAACTGGCCTTCAACTATCGTTCAGCCTCTACCATCATAAATTTCAACAACACGCTTTTCGATGAGCTGAAATGCAGGCTGCCTGCATCACTGATCTCCATCTACGATGATCATCAACAGGAGATCAAACGCATGGAACCAGGCCTTGTACAGCTGCAGGTATTGCCGAAGGAACTGAAGGGTGAAGCACGCGTGGCCGAGATCCAGCGATCCACATTGGAAGCGGTGGAGAACGCGATCGCCGATGGTTTCGCCCCGGGAGATATCGCCATACTCGTACGTGGCCGGAACCTGGGCCGCACGGTGGCGGAACACCTCATCGCACATGGCCATTCCGTGGTATCCCCGGATGGTCTCCGCCTTTCCGGTGATCCAGTGATCGAGCTGCTCATCGATCAACTGCGCTTCCTGCACACCCAAGATCCCGCCGCCGCAGCACGCATCGCCCAATTCAAAGGCATGCTGGAGGCCACCGCGGAGCAGGGGACTGTTGAGTGGTTGAGCAAGGCTGACGGCCTGCCTTCACCTGTGGCGCTGTTGGAACAATGGCTGGCCGATCATGACCACCCCCAACTGCGCACCACCATTGCCGCATTGATCGGAGAGTTGGCGCGGGCGAATGGTTTGCGACCGGGTGACGATGCACAGATCCTAACCCTGCAGGACGAGGCACACGCATGGACCACTGCCCATGGGCAGGACATCGGCGGTTTTTTGGAACACTGGGAAAGATCGGGTGGCCAGCGTTCGGTGGAACCTCCGGACAATGGCCAGGCCGTGCAGGTGATGACCGTGCACCGATCGAAGGGCCTTCAATTCCCCGTGGTGATCGTACCCAACGCATGCATGTCCACGCGGGGGGATCATGGCGAACGGATCTGGGTGGACCCCGGTGATGCGGTGCCGGAACTGGATGTGGCGCTCGTACGGAACAGCAAGAGCCTGCGCAGCGCGGGTCTCCAGGAGATCGAAGAAGAGACAGGCCTCAGCATGCTCGACGCATTGGATCTGCTCTATGTCGCCTTCACCCGGCCGGAGCAGCGGCTCCATGCACTGGTGCCTGAAGCGGGTGCCGATGCGGTCACTGAAGGTTTGCTGGAATACATCGGGCAGCATGGCGAACAAGGGTGCTTGATCATCGGGGAACGCATGCGGCCATGGAGTACACGGTCCACCGGGAATTCCGGTACCATCACCGATGTGGGTGGCGACCCACGCAAGACAACACTGGAATTACGTCTGGAAGCACCAGCGGACTGGCAGCCTGCCGATCCCGACCCGTATCGATCCCATGGGAACCTTGTCCATGATCTGCTCGCCCAGGTGGAGCATGCCGGTGATCTGCCGCTGGTGATCGAGCGAGCGTTGCTTTCCGGGGATCTTTCACCGGAACAGGGCGCCCAGCTCCATACCCGGTTGGCACCGATGCTCTCCAGCGCGGAGCTTCGGCCATACTTCGGGGACCAACTCCAGGTGCGCAGCGAATGCTCCATCCTGTTGAAGGATGGCGGAACCCTGCGGCCGGATCGGGTGGTGGAAGATGAGCATACCATACGCGTGCTGGACATCAAGACAGGCAAACCATCAGATGCCCATGTGGAACAGGTACGCACGTACATGCACCATCTCGCTGAGCTAACGGGGAAACAGGCGGAAGGCGCTTTGTTCTATGTTCGCGACGGATCTTTATTGCCGGTGAAGTTGAATGAACATCTTGTTCAAGGCTGATCGTTTCGGATCATTGAGCGTCCATCAGTTGCATGATATCCTGCGGCTGAGAACGGACATTTTCGTGGTGGAACAGAATTGTCCCTACAGCGATATCGATGGGCGCGATCCGGAATGCATACATGTGCATGGTACCGCACCCGGAGGTGCCATAGTGGCTTACGCACGCATTATTCCGCCACACGATGGTAGACCGCCTCACATCGGGCGTGTCGTTGTACGCATCGATCACCGCGGCATGGGCCTGGCCCATGCGCTCATGCGCTTCACACTTACCACGGTGGAAAATGAGTTCGGCAGCTCGCGCGCCGTGCTGGCCGCGCAATCCCATCTGGAGGCCTTCTATGCCGGACATGGCTTCAGGCGCAACGGGGAGAATTACCTATGGGATGGGATCCTGCACGTGGACATGGTGAGGGAATAGCTTCAACGTACCAGGGTGATGTGGCCCCGGTATTCCTTTCGGTAAGGACCATGCTCGCCGATGCGCGCCACATACTGGTACACACCTTCGGGCATTTCATCTCCCGCCCATTCGCCTTTGGGTTCACGGGTATTGAACACCTCCGCACCATAGCGATCGTAGATGCGCAGATCATAGAGGCGCGCACCCTTCACCACAGGTGCGAAGCTATCGTTGAGGCCATCTCCATTCGGTGTGAAAGTGTTCGGCGCGAAGAACAGATGATCGGTGATCCATACCGCACGGGAAGTGGTATCTACGCACCCGTGTGGTGAAACAACGGTCTGCCAGATGGTGACCTGACCGGCGTCATCGAACCAGTGCACGAAGTTTGGATCGTGGATCACCTGGTCCTCCACATGATAGGTCCATTGCACGGCACCCTGTGATCGATCAGTGACCTCCACACGCGCATTGATCATACTCAATTCCGCAGGATCCACATCGAACCCAGCAACAGGTAACGGATACACCTCCACCTGATCCACCAGAGTAAGCGAATCAGCGGCCACACAGCCGTTCGTGGTGTTCACGATCAGGGTCACCGTGTATGAGCCAGGATCCTGGTATTGGTGCACCGGATGCTGGGCGCTGCTCGTGGTACCATCGCCAAGGTCCCATAGATAGTTGAGAGGTGTGGCGGCTGTTGAAAGATCTTCGAACGCGAACCAGGCACCCACACAGGCCATGCTTTCACTGGTGAACGCGGCCTCCGGAAAAGGCATCACGATCACGGAATCGGTGTAGGTCTCGAAACATTCGTCCACGTTCACAGTCACGGTCACCGGATGCGTGCCAACACTGTTGAAGGAGACCGGCAGCAGCTGTTCGTGGAAGTTCTGCGCGGCACCCGCTGGTGGAATGCTCCAGGTGAAGGCGCTGTTCGCCGGAAAATTCCCCAATGCCTGCAAGGTCACCACTTCATCCACACAAGCCACCGGCGGCTGTTGGAAGGAGATCTCCAATGGCTGTGAAGTATGGAACACCGTCTGATTGGTATCCGCGCAAGGCCAGCCAGGATTGGCGATCAGCGTCACCACAAAACTTCCACCCTGCGTGTAGATCCAGCTCGGTTCAGCCAGCGAGGAGGTATCCGCATCCGTGGAGGGA
>JAEZCB010000021.1 GCA_023412755.1 Bacteroidota bacterium | reverse complement strand
GGTGCAAAGTTAAGGCTTATCATCGGAGTTGCTGAACGCGTCAGGGCTTTTCGTTCTTGAAGAATGTCTGGAGCTTGATCGGTCCCATGGGTGCTGGGGCCTGCCACATAGGCATTATGGCGGATGGCCGGTCCCATATGGACAGGATGTTGGTAGAAAGTAAGATACAGTAGCTCTTCCGTGCCATAGGTACGGAACCAGATCCGGCATGTTCTCCATGGGTTGTGCATATGTAAGGTATCGTACCTACGGCACGAAAGACCGTTCATACCGGTCATTTCTACCAGGATAAAGTCCTTATGGGACATTCTGAGCCACGTAAGACCCGACAAGCCTGCTGATGGCGTCGATCACTGTTTCACCCAACGCTGGGTCAATGATCGCCCGTTCCGATCGGTGATCAGCACGGTGTAGATGCCAGGTGGAAGTGATGTTGTTCCGATCACGGCTCGATCGGAATTGACGGTGGTCTCCATCACTGTTCTTCCCACTTGATCGAGGATCCTGAGGTCGTGATCGCCGGGCAAGAGGTGCCCTTCGATTCCCCTCAAGGTGAAGTGATCGATGCCGGGGTTGGGGTGGATAATTATTTCCAATGAAGAGCCAAATTCAGGCAAAGCAGCCAATGAATTGCAGCCAAAAGTCCAGGTTGGTGAAGTAAAGTTGATCTCATCGTCCGAATAACAACGCAAACCTCTAGGACCATCAACCGATATACATCCGGGAATGAATGTCATCCAATTCATCCAGCCCAAACGTTCGATCAATCGGCCCAATTGATATTCATTCTCATCATAAATGTTCACCAGATCCAAATAATGAAGAGGGACCCCATCCACATTCGTCGTTCCTGTATCTGTGACGAGGATATGATCTGCTAGTTCGCAGATATCATCACTATGGGCTACTCGCCACTTCTGACCTGGGACTGCTGCCATCCAATATAAAGTGTCCCAAGATTGGTCTGTATGCGACCAAATGCTTACGATGCCTTCACTATGCGAGGTGATAGCGACCGGATGATCGGTCGTGGTCACACTATCGGTAAGATGGTTGAATACCACTGATGTCATGGAGAGTATCTGCCCGGTCGTTCCATCCAGGATCGTGTCACCAGTATAGGTGGTTTCGCGATATCCCTCGTTCCAAAAGGCCATAATTCCATGAGTCCACTTAGCCCTTGGCGGGCACCAGCTTTGGGCGGTGCAGATGAGCGATCCGAAGAGAGAAAGGAGCACTAGGGTCTTCCGCATATGATCTATTCTTTGATCCACCGCTGCCCGCTGCTCCTGCCGAGGCCATCGGTGATATGGATGTGGTAGATGCCCGAAGAGAGCGAGGCCGTTGATATCACATGCCGTTCCTCCGAAATGCGCTGTCGTAGCACGAGCCGCCCCTGCGCATCGAACAGTGTAAGATCATGTAGCCCTGGCGGGAGTTGAAGGGTGAAGTGATCGGTGCCGGGGTTGGGATGGGGGGCAAATTCGAGTGCCGTCCGGGTATCCATAACAGCCAAGGTGAAGTCACAGTCACTGATGTCTTGTGAAGCGAAAGTGATCTCATCATCCCGGTAGCATTTCAGCCCGGCCCATGGCTGATCGGTCAAGAACCATGACCAGCCATCAAGATAGAAGTAAGTGAACCCGACTCGTTCCAGAAGTGTATCGGTTGTCCAGCCTGTTTCAACGATCAGTTGCTTCAAGGGGACCTCATCCACCTCGATCGTAGCAGTATCGATAACGGTGATCATGCTCCATTCCTCCGTGTTCGACCCTGGCGAATGCCAATGGTCACCTGGGGCGGCACCGAACCAATATAAAGTGTCAAATTCATTGATGCCATTCCATAGATGAACAATGCCGTTCTCGTATCTGGTGATCATGGAAGAGATGGAATACGCTGAGAAATCTTCGGAACCAAACGGAGCGGTGATCCGCGTCTCTTTGAGATGCTGTGCCACAAAGCCACCCACCACCGTATCTCCGATGTACTCCACGCGGAAGACCCCATGCGATCCATCGAAGTGATCGAGATATCTGTGCGTCCATGTAGCCCCTGGCGGGCACCAGCTTTGGGCGTGGAGCGCGGTAAGGAGAAGTGATGTACAGAAGGGTAGAAATGATCGCATGAGTTGGTTTTTAATGAAGACAAGTTAAGCCGCCTGAACGCTGCTTAGAATTCGCGGGCAACCAGATCCTGGACCTTTCGTCTTACTTCATATGGATGTTCTGGAATTGGGTGATGGTGTGAGAGGATCAAGGGCGTTCAGGCAGGACAGTTACTTTTCACAACGAAGTACTATGTCATGAGGATTTCCGTATTCGCTCTCATCCTTCTATTCACCTCACACACGTGGGCTCAGCAATATCCGGATTGCCCTCCATGTACCTGCATGATCGGGAATTACCCTGGCCAAACGCTTACCACACAATACACCCATGGGCCTTGTGATCCATTGGAGCCACAGATGTTCGACCAAGTGGACGCACATCGTTACGGAAGATTCTATGCGTTCCATGGTAATCGATACACGATCGCGCTATGTGCCAATAGTGGTCTCAATACCCATGCATTCATCACCACCAATACCATACCCACGATACTCGCCTGTGACACGGATGGTTGTGGTGCTCCAAATGGGCCTTCCATTGTTTCATTCATTCCTCCAGCCAGCGGGCTCTATCGGATCTATTATTTCAATGGCGACTGCCCGAACTTGTTCCCACCCGAATCGTACATTCAAGTGGAGATCGGTTGTGAACCCGTACCACCACCTTCGAATGATGATCCCTGTGGTGCCATATCACTTGCTACGGGGGCGTCCTGCGATCTCACGGCGTCCACCAATGTCGCTGCCACCGCTTCCCAGTTGAATATTCCTGGGCTATCCATCCCTTCGTGTACCAATGCATTATATCAAGGTGGTGATGTTTGGTTCACCACCACGGTACCATCCTCAGGTCTCCTGGGCATCGCCACTGAAGAGCTGGACATATGCGCTGGAGCGTTCGCTTTGTACACCGCCCCGGCATGTAGTGGTCCTTTCACTGCCCTTTCTGGTGGCTGCACCAGCGTGGGGATGACAGGCCCGGCTTCCGAGCCGGCTCTTGTATTCGATGCGGCAGGCGCAGGGCTTGCTCCCGGCACAACGATCTACATACGTTATTGGGAGCGGAACGGGAATGAGAATGGCAGTTTCGGGATATGTGCATATGAAGTGTTCCCACCATTGAATGATGGGCCTTGCGAACCGCATCCCCTCCCGTTGGGCAATACCTGTGCATGGAGCAATACTTCCACGCTGTATGCTACACCTTCTGTAGTGGCCGATCCCTCTTGTGCAAGTGCTCAGATCATCAACGATGTGTGGTATAGCTTCACGGTTCCACACCCATTGCCTGAAGATTGGATAGGAGTGGTGGTGGACCACAGTTCATTGCCGCCATTGGATCTATCGATGGCTTGGTACCGCTTGACACCACCACCATGCACGCCTCAGGTTCTTACGGAGATCGCTTGTTCCGCCAGTGGTTCGATCAACAGCGCGGCCATTGGGCTCGAACTGCTTCCGGGGGAAACGATCTTGATACGGGTATGGGGAGAACAATGGAGCGGAAGCTTCGACATCTGTGCCTACACGGAACAACCGCCGGATAATGATGGACCATGCTCGGCTGAACCACTCATGGTCAACTATGGATGCTTGCTATCCACATACACCATGTTGGGCGCGAGCGGATCTGGTATTTCACCACCGGGAACTGCGAATGTATCGCTGCCCGATTGTGGTGCGCCAGTAGATGCGGATGTGTGGTTCACGGTGGAGATGCCTCCGAATGGGATCATCCTTTTCGACACGCAGGCGGAGGAACTTAGTGATGCGGCCATGGCCGTATATCATGTGATAAGTGGCTCTTGAGATGATGGAGACCTGGAACTCCAGCAAGTGGATGATGCGTGCGCCGAGGATGGCAGTGAGCAAGGGCCGGGTTCTGAAATGATGCCCTATCTCATGGTCGATGATCCCACATTGGCCGGAGAAACGCTATACCTGCGCTTGTGGCGCCAGGCCACGGAAGAGCCTGGCGGAACATTCGGGCTCTGTGCCAGGCGTGTGGATCCTCCACCAGGTGATTGCTACTATACGCTCATCATGAATGATAGTGCCGCTGATGGATGGGGTGGTAGTTATGTGTCCGTCTGTGTGGGTGGGGAATGCAACGACTATACCGTGAATGGATCCCAAGCCTCGATCAACATCGGCGCTAACGTGGGGCAGACCCTTTCTGTAAGCTACAATGCGGCTGGCGGCTTCCAGAACCAAAACTCCTACATACTTACGCAATACAACATTCCGGTGTACCAAAGCGGCACCCCTCCCCCTGCCGGCACTGTAATGGTCACCACCATCTCCTGCGATCTACCCCTACCGCCACCGTCGGATTGCGCCGGCGCGGTCTGGTTATGCTCCATGCAACCGCATTTGGGTGAGATCTATGACAATTTCGGCGTGGTGGATCTTGATGGATCCAATAAGGGGTGTTTGGAGGAAGGTGAGAACGAGGGGATTTGGCTCGCCTTTCAAAACTACCTCCCAGGACATCTCGCATTCCAGATCACGCCGATCGGCTCTTCGGAGACCATATTCAATTTCGCCGTATGGGGACCGCATATTCTTCCAGGATGGGCTGCTCCAGATGAATTGGTTTGGCAAGGCATTCAATCCAGTTGTTCGCCGGCCTCGGAACCAATTCGCTGTTCATTCTCGGAGGGAATAGGGCCGAAAGGATTGATGTATGATGATGGCCTTCCTTTGAATGAGGCTGCAAGTGGCTCGGGGCAACTACGACACTTGACAATGGGTGCATGTGAGACCTACCTCATCTATATTGATCGCCGCGCAGGCTCGGCACCTTTCTTCCTCACTTGGACCCAGGCCCCTTCTTCCCACCAACCCATGGCCCACATCCAGTGCATGGAAACGTGTGATATCACCGACGGTGGTCCACCACATACGGCGAACCTTGCCTCGGCCATATACCCCAACCCGAACGATGGCCTTTTCACCTTGGCCAACATCGGTGCCCGTAGCAATGCTTTGATCCAAGTTACCGACCTGGGTGGAAGGATCATCCACGCCCAGAGAGTACGATCACATGCAGGTGGGGAACAAGTGTTGGACCTTACTGGCGTGATCGCCGCGGGCACCTATATGTTAACGATCGATGCGGAAAGCGGCAGGCAGGTACATAAGCTGGTGGTGCAATGATCTGTTACTACCTATTCCAGCTTCTTGACTGAGCGTGAGCGATCTTCCACAGGCGATGAGTTCCTGAAGCTGCAGAAGCAGGTGTAGCCGAACGGCGGCAGGCGACCGTGCCGCGCAGGGAAACTCTTCTGCCAGCCGCAGGGCTATCTTCAACGCGAGTGGAGAGTGCTCCACCGGCACCTTTGTCCAATGGGATCAGTGGAGCACGATCCGCTGTCTTGCCAGCCCGTTGGCACCGGTGATCTCCAGTACGTAAAGGCCGGCAGGTCCATGCAGATCCAGCACCGACATGCTCCCAGCTGGCAGCATGCCCCCATTACGTACTTCGCGGCCGTGGCTGTCCAGCAAGCGCCAGTGATGCACATCACCACCGTTGGCGGCCGGAAGCACGTTCACCTCACCGTTCGAAGGGTTGGGCCAGATCCTCAGCTGTTGTTGATCGGCTGTTGCGGCGATCGACGTGTTGATGTCCGTGGAGCACACGATCACCTGCAGATCATCTATGTACCAGCCGGCGCGATTCACGACAGTAGTGGCATACAAATGAAATTCGATCTCCACGGCCTGGCTACCCAGGAATTGTGTGAGATCCACTTCCTGAGCGATCCATCCCGGGCTATTGTCGGTGGTGTTGTTAAGGTACACTTGTACGCCGTTGACGGTGATGAATATGTAGTCCCAGTTTGTGAAGATGTCGTAGAAGCTTCGGAATTGAAGGCTGGCGGAAAGCAGGCTGGGATCGCTCAGGTCCATCGTGAAGCCTACGGTGCTGGTATCGGCGCTATTGTCGTAACAATCGTTGAGTTTAGTGCCCCAGCCCTGCGTACCGGACACCGCTGCAGTGGGTGGTGTTGATGAGCTGCCACAGTTGGCACCTGTCCAATTGGTGCTGCCTATTACGCCATGTTCCCAACTAGGGTGCCCGCTGGCGGAAAGTATCCCCGGACCATCTTCAAAGTCCGTGTCATAAAGGATCACAGTGAACGCTGGGCATTGGGCAATCATCCAGGAGGAAGCGCAAATGCTGACTATGAGGAGTAAGGATCTGATCATGATGGTGCATTTTCGGTTTGAATGTAGAAGATCTCCCTGGAACGGGCCCGGTTGTTTTGATCGGGAAATTCCGTAGTGGTGCGATGGCTTGAACAATGCCAGTGCTTTCAGTGCGATCCAGCTAAATGCCATATGGCCATGCGATGAACGATACGATGCCGAACTTTGTCCTTATGCGACTGCTTCTTCTTTCCAACAGCACCATGCCTGGTGAACCATTCTTCCAATGGCCCAAACCTTATGTGCAGGTCTTTCTGCAGGGGGCCAGGCGCGTGGCCTTTGTGCCATTCGCCGCTCCGGAAGAGCAACAGGACGCTTATGTGGATAAGGTGCGGCCCGTGTTCGAAGAAATGGGCTTGGAATTACGAAGCCTGCACACGGAGAAGGATCCCGGAAAGAGCCTCGGTGAATGTGATGCCGTAGCGGTTGGCGGAGGGAATTCATTCCTCCTGTTGCGGCAACTCTACCGGAGCGGCCTGCTGAAGGCGATCCCCGAACGGGTGAAGAACGGGATGCCATATCTCGGCTGGAGTGCTGGCAGCAATGTGGCCTGCCCAACGATCATGACCACCAATGACATGCCCATCGTGGAGCCACCAACGTTGCGGGCGATGCACTTGATAGGTTTCCAGATCAATCCACATTATACCGAGGCCACCATACCAGACCATGGCGGTGAAAGCCGCGATAAAAGGATAGAGGAGTTCCTGGCACTGAACCCAAAGATGGCCGTGGCCGGGTTGTACGAGGGGTCGCTGCTGCATCTGGATGGCACCAGGATGACATTGCATGGCAAGGGGATGAAGCTTTTCCAGCACGGCAAGGAGCCGAAGTTGGTGGAGAAGGAGAGCGAATTCCGCCGGGATCTTTCCGATCTTTAAGGATCAGGGGTAGACCGGGGGTGGAATTATTTTCAAGCGGCTGGAGCAGGAATGCCAGCGGCGCATACTTTCGTGCACCGAACGGAGCAAGAGGCGATCAATAAGGCCACCAGGACTCCAGTTCAACCCCCCACAACTTTCTTATATCGGACCACCCGATGATGCACCCCAGCACAGCGCTGGCCTATATAGGTCCAGCGCGCGGTTTCGGCGTAGTGGCGAAATTGACCATACCCAAGGGATCACTGATCTACGTGCTCGATCCAATGGATATCATGATACCCCCGGACGATCCCCGGAATGGGGATCCGCTCTATGAGGAGTTGCTCACCACCTATGCCTATACGGAGCCAAATGGCATCCGGATCCTCTGTTGGGACCATGGCAAGTACATGAATCATTGCTGCCAGCCGAACACGCTGAGCACAGGCTATGGTTTCGAGATCGCGATCCGGGACATACAGGCAGGAGAGGAGGTCACAGACCATTATGCGCTGCTCAATCTGGAATATCCCATGGACCTCCAATGCGACAAGCCCGGTTGCAATGGCCGCATAGTACCAGGAGAACTGGGAATACATCATGCGTGGATGGATGATAGGATAATGGAAGCGTTGGCGGCCCTGCGCCATGTGCCGCAGCCCTTGTTCCGCCTGCTGGATCCAACAACACGCGGTTCATTGGAACAGTACCTGGATGCCGGTGTGGGGTATAGACCTGTGTTAGGTTTGCAGCACCCGCTGCGGCAGGCGATGTAGGGCGGGCCCTCTGGATGCTGGAGTTCTCCCCGGACATGGAACGCCTCCTGGACAAGCTGGGGTTCAACCTGCTGCTTGTTGCGAAGGTTATCCTGATCATCATCGCCGCGTTCCTCATTGAGCGCATCCTTTATGCCCTGATCAGGCGCGGGTACAAACGCAGCACGCAGGGGCGCGAGGATGCCACGCGCTACAAATTCCTGAAGAATGCGCTGCGGTTCATCGTGGTGCTGGTGACCATCGGGGCGGTCATCTACGTGATCCCATCCATCAAGCACATGGCGGTCACCTTGTTCGCCGGTGCGGGTATCCTGGTGGCCATACTCGGTCTGGCCACGCAACGGGCGTTCAGCAATATCATCAGCGGCATCTTCATCGTGTCATTCAAACCATTCCGCGTTGGAGACATGATCAAGATCGGGGATCTGTACACCGGTGTTGTCGAGGATATCACGCTGCGGCACACGGTGATCGTATCGTTCGAGAACAGGCGCGTGATCGTACCCAACTCGATCATCAGTGATGAGACCATCGTGAATAGCTCGATCGAGGATGAGTCCACCTGCCAGTTCGTGGAGGTGCGGGTAAGCTATGAGTGCGATCTGGACAAGGCCATGGAGATCATGCGGCAGGAATCAGAAGCACATCCAAGCTGTATCGATCGCCGCACCATGGAGGAGTTGGAATCTGGTGTGCCGCGCGTGATGGTGCGGGTGGTGAAGCTGGAGGAATCGCATGTGCTTCTGCGCGCCTATGTGTGGGCGGAAGAGCCGGTGACCGCGCGGTTGATGCAGTTCGATCTATTCCGGTCGATCAAGTTGAGATTCGATCGCGAAAGCATCGTGATCCCCTATCCGCAGCGCACCATCAGTTTCAAAGGGCCGATCCCAGAGGGCGCAAACTGGGATCCCTCCAGGCACCCCCTGAATGTGGTCCCCGATGAAAAAGGTACATAGGCGATCGGGCAAGGCCGGCATGCCGCCTGGATCCTTCATCCACGTTGGCAGCCGTGGTGGTGGCCCCTCCAACACCCGTCTCTTCATATACAACGAGGCCGAGGTGCATGAGGAGAAGAACGTTGATCTGGCGGCCTTTGTGCAGCGCGAACCGGAGACGAAGGTGAGCTGGCTGGACATCGATGGGTTGATGGATGAGCCCATGCTGCGCACCGTGGGTGAGCGATTCAACCTCCATACACTCCTGCTGGAGGATGTCCTGAACACGGACCACCGGCCCAAGGTGGAGGAATATCAGGATACGCTCTTCGTGGTGGCCAAAATGTTGGACCTGGACAAGGAGACCGGCGGAATAACCACTGAACAGATCTCATTCGTGCTTCGCCCGAATTTCCTGATCTCTTTTCAGGAGCGTCCAGGGGATGTGTTGGAGCCGAATCGTGAGCGCATCAGGCGGGGCACCGGGCGCGTAAGGCGTTCGGGAGCCGACTACCTGTTGTATACGCTGCTGGACGTGATCGTGGACAACTATTTTGTGATCGTAGAGGAGCTGGGCCGCAGGATAGAAGAGCTGGAGCGTAAGATCCTGGTGCGGCCCGGCAACGAGGATCTGGTGGCGATCCAGGAGCTAAGGGCCTTGCTGATCACCGTGAACCGGTACGTGACACCAACGCGTGAATTGGCCGGGAGGTTGAATTCCATTCCAAGCACGTTGATAGACAAGAGTACCCGGAGATATATAAACGATCTGCAGGACCATACGGTGTACATCGCAGAGACGATCGGCATGTTCCGGGAATTGCTGAGCAGCCTTGAGAACACCTACCATGCGGGTGTGAACCTGCGCACAGGCCAGGTGATGAAGTTGCTCACCATCATTAGTACCATTTTCATTCCGCTCACATTCATCGTGGGGATCTACGGTATGAACTTCGAGCATATGCCCGAACTCACATGGCGCTATGGGTATCATGGCGTGATGGGGTTCATGCTGGTGCTCTCCTTGCTGATGTTGGGTTGGTTCCGGTGGAAGCGGTGGTTGTGAGGTGCTCACTCGATCACCTCGCCTTCCATGGTCAAGCGGAACAGCCCCGGCTCACCATCCGTCATGATCGTCACGGTCCTGGATAAAGCGCCCAACGGTGCCCTTCCATTGAAGATGACCTCCACTTCCAGCCTGCCTCCGGAAGGTATGGGATGATCGGGAAGAGAAGCGGTGGTGCAGCCGCAATCCGCGGTGCTTTCCAACAACCTCAATGGGCTATCACCTGGATTCTCCAACGTGAATACGACCACCCGCTCTTCACCCTGTCTCGTTCGTCCGATGCGTTCCACCAGCGTTACCTCATGTTGGTGCGCGGTCCTTGGCAGGATCACGAGGGCTTCGATCTCGATACGTCTTTCCTGCATGGCCTCCACGCTGTACACCGAGCGTTTCAGATCGGAGAGATCATCGCTTACACCTGTTACCACCCGATCCTCCCCGAACGGTAGTTCTTCGATCTCGAGCCGTGCTCCATTCCCGGCGCTATCTTCCAGATAAGGAAGTAGTAGGCCATCACCGAGGGTTCCAAGGTGATTTCGCAGGCTGGAGATGCGGCGGAGTGAAAGATCGCGGTTGTAGTCATTCTGCGCCAACGGGCTGGCATGGCCGCGAACCTCGAGCCTGATCCGTTCTCCATTGGCCAATGCTGTTGTAAGCACATCCACCAGATCATTCAACAGGACAAGGCCGGCATCCACATGCTCCCTGAAGAAGGTCATCACGGCTGCGGTATCTTTCTGTTGCTCCAGATATTCTGGTAACAATGATCGATATCTCTGGTATGCTTCAAGGTAGGTTTGACCCGTACGCTGTTTACGCGTGCGCGGATCGGGATCATCGTTGTGGAAGTAGAGTTTCAGCGGAAAGTGATCTTCGATCTTCCGCAACTCGGCCATGTACCGGGAGCGCGGATCGGCCGCTGATGTCGTATCCACAGCATGTTCCAGGGGATCAACGGATGCGATCCGCGTCAGGCTGTCTTCCTTCAATGGGATCCGGTAGATATCACTGCAACATGTTTCTCCTTTGGTGGCCAATGAACCCACCCGATCACTGGTGAACCAGAAGTATTGGCGATCGTGATCGATGTATGGGTATAGGTCATTGGACGGACTGTTGAAGCCATGACCGGCATTTACCGGCGTGCCGAAAACATCATTGCTCCACGTGGAAGTGAAAAGGTCGTAGCCACCATGCCCTGGAAGAAAGTCACTGCTGAAGTAGAGTGTGTTCGTAGCTACATCGAACCAGGGTGTGCGTTCGTTTCCAATTGTGTTCACCCCTCCATGGACAGGCATGATGTGGGTGGCGCTATCCCCCACGATCTCGGCCTGCCATATGTCGGTTCCGCCTTCACCTCCCGGCCTGTCACTGACAAAGAGCAACATTTCCCGGCCATCCCAGGATACGATCTGGGGCTGCGTGCTCAGATGTTCACCGAGGCCGGGTAGGGGGATCGGTCCGGAAGCACCCTCACGCAGAACATGGATGGTGCATGGCCGGCCCTGTGAGCATCGGGTGAAATAGATGGTCCGATCATCCAACCCCCAACTGATGTTCGCATTATCGCCCTGGGCATTCACCGGCTCGGGCATGGGTTCGGGATCCAGCCAGCCGTCGCCGTGGTTCGGTGCAGTATAGATCCGTGTACGGTAGTTCACCGTGTCCTTTAC
>JAEZCB010000077.1 GCA_023412755.1 Bacteroidota bacterium | reverse complement strand
TGACAGCGGTGGGCGAATTCAATGTGCGCGAGTTGATGGCGGAACATATCAGCACAGTGGCCGACCATGGATTATGGGCGGATATAGCGGCACGCACCCAGGGCTCCGTGGTGCGGCCGGACATGCTTGGGCAGCTGGAAGGCACCATCACCGGGCAGCGCGAACTCGTTGCACGGTCCTATACACACGCAAGTTTCAGTGATCTGATCGGCCTGCGCTGGTTGTTCTTCGTGATCCTGGGGTTGCTTACCGTGGAATGGGCATTGCGCCGCCGCAACGGCGCGTATTGATCCCTACGCGCGATCTTAGCCGCGCACATGGTATCCAACAAGCGATCCCCCGGCAAGTGGTTCCGGGTCGCGGCCATACTGGTCCTGCTGTTCCTCGCCTTGTTCCTGCTGCGGTACCCGCTGCTGCGGACCCTTGGCAACTTCCTCATCAACACCGATCCGCAACACCCTACGCAGGCCATCTATGTGCTTGGTGGTGCATCCTATGATCGCGGCATCGCCGCCACGCATGCGCTGCGGAACGGGGTCGCACAAAAGGCATGGTGCCTGGGCGAGCAGGTGCCTCTTTCCTTCAAAGGGGAGGGCCTCATGATCCCGGAAGGCAGGTTGACAGCGAATGTGATGCTTCGGAATGGTGCGGATACGGCGCGCGTGGAGGTGTTGTTGAAGGGCACCAGTACATGGGATGAATCCCTGGCCATACTAGACCATGCCCAGCGATCCGGATTCGATTCGATCACCGTGATCACCACCGATCTACATACCCGCCGGGTTTCACGCGTATTCAAAAAGGTCTTTCATAACAGTGGCATCACGGTGCTGATCCATGGGGCGGATGCCTCTCTTTATGATGCGCAGCGTTGGTGGGCAACGGAAGAAGGCCTGCTCATGGTGAATAATGAGTATGTGAAGCTGCTGTACTACCTGTTGAAGTACTGACGCGGATCATCCGCAAGTGAACAGGGCGCCCCGTGGAGGGACGCCCTTCGTAGTGTTCCGGCGGATCACTTCTGCAGCACCACCCGCCGCACCATGCGGCCATTATCGGTGTCAAGCCCGATCATGTAAACGCCTTCCGCGTAGGAGGAAAGGTCCATGTTCAGCATTCGCTCGTTCTCAGCCAGGCGCCGCGTGGTCACCACACGGCCCAGGCCATCGCACATGGTAAGGACCACAGGCCCATGTATTTCCTCCAATACGATGTTGAGCATGCCGGTGGTGGGATTCGGATAGAGTTCCATGGCCGCCTGGGCTTCGGCTTCCGGTACCGAAACATCCATCAGGCAGAAGACGTCCACGTTCTCGAACTCATACTGTCCATCACTTTCGGCATAGATCTCACCTCCATCGATCTGGATGATGTATCCGCCTTCACCATGATCGCAGCAGATGCCATCACCAAAAAGATCTTCGATGATGAACGTATAGCATCCGTTGGTAAGGCAGAAGGACCCGATCACCTGCGTACCTGCCGTACCATCTTCATATGGACCTCCTGAATAGAGCGTTGTGCCCGTTTCATTCTGCAACTCCCAGGTCACATCGGAGCCATAGTTGTCCAAGGTCAGGTACATGGTCATCAACTGCGTGGGTGCATTCACGGTGATATCGAATGTCCAGGCATTGTTGAAAGGCCAGTCATCATCCTCGCCATTGGGGGCGAAGCTGGCGATCACCAGTTGATGATCCCCGGGAGGAAGCTGCATGGTCGGCAGTTGGTAGTTGGCCGTCTGGCCCGGCAGCAAGCTTCCATTCCAGATCGCGATCTCCGGCAGCCCACCTGCCACGCCATATTGGATGATCGCGGTGGTAAGCACCACCATGCCATTGTTCTTCAACGTCACAGTGGGTGCTATGGTGTTGGAGTCGCACAACAGGGCCGGAACATTCGTGATGGAGGTGATGGACGCATCATGTACGATGGGTATGATCGGATCCCAATGCAGGCCGGGCATCTGCTGGGTACAGGTGCCCAGGAATTCACTGAACTCAGGATACGCCAGATCGAAGCGGCCGAAGAGTTCGAAGAAGCTGGTGTCGCAGTCGGAGAAGCCGGTGATGTAGTTGCCGACCAACAATCCGTTCTCCGCCCAAAGACCCGCACCAGTGGAACCGGATTCCATGATACCATCGAACCAGCCGTTCACCTGCCATACCGGAAGGGTATCCACCGGTGTCACTTGCTCGAAGCTCCGGCTGATCTTCTTCACATCGGCGACCGGGTGGTGGATGGAAGTGCCGCTGCCCGGAGGTATGCCGGTGACATCCCATCCGCTGAAATAGACCTGATAATAGGGTGGAGGCACTTCATGAAGCAGCAGCAGTGCAGCATCCGTTGTAGGTTCGGCCGCCAGTACATCGGCACCCGAGATGGAGTTGTTGAAATTGGGGTGTACCAGCGTATCGCATTCAGGACTGTCGAAATTGAACCGGAATACCCAATTGGCGGGATCACCACTCAAGCATTGGTTGGAGGTGAGCAGATAGGGCGTGGCATCGTCTTCGCAATTGTTCAACAGGGTACCGGTGCAATAACTGCTGCCCAGATTCACCAACGCCACGGACCGGATCTGATCCCTGTGATCATTGCCTTGCGGGCAGATCACATTCACATGGCACTCCGCACTATCGCCAAGATCCCGGCCGGCATGCTCCCGGTAGGCATGTGTGATACGGCCGATGCCCAATGAGCCCAGGCCAGCCACGGCCGCCGGTTCAAAATATTCGATGATGATCCGCTCGCCCGGCACCTGGTCCATGGCCATGCTGGTACGCCCATTCGGTGCGGCCATGAAGGCCCCATGTTGCACACCGGCATCGTTGTAGAGGAATACGAGAGCCCCTTCAGGAATTACATATTCGCTGAATAAAAGCCCGATGCTTGTGGCCAGCGGGCAGGTGATCGCGAGCCGCCAGATCCGGTCGCCCGCCGGCAATTCGGTCCAAATGCCTTGGTCCATGCCGATCGTCACGGTATGCTCCACGCCAAAACGGTAGGGCGCCTGGTGCCCTTGTGCGGCCTCACGCGCAAGGTCTTCTTCGAGCAGCGGTGCCACGTCCACCGCGGGCATTTGTACCTCTGGAGGTGCCGGCAGTTGCGGACCTTTTTCCATGAGTCCGAACGCCACACCGCCATGGGAGACCTGCGCCTGGGCCCATGACAGATCGGCGAAAAGAATAATGAAGGAGAACAGGCGGAAAGAGAGCCTCATGGTGGACACTTGGTTTCGCGGTGAAGATAGGAGGTTGTCCCGATCCACCGCGAGCCGGCCCCGCTAGCGCGAAAGCACCACCCGCTCTGTTCTGTTATATCCTTCGCCGATCAATTGGATGAAATGAACGCCATCCTGGAGGTGGGCCAGGTCCACATTCAAATTGCCATCGCTCTGGAAACCATGTTCCATCACCATTCTTCCGGTGCCATCAAAAATGCGCATGTGGGTACCATTCAAACCTTTCGGAAGAGTGATCGTGAGTTCACCGGTGGTGGGATTGGGGAAAATGATCGACCCTTCCAAAGGCTTGTTCTCCTCCACCACGGAAGTGCCCGAAAGCGGATATCCCTGCAATTGATCCCCACACTGTCCAAGCCATGGGGCTAGGTGGGGGTAACTCAGATCGAAGCGCCCATAATAATCATTGAAGTTGAAGGAGCAGCTTGCCTGGCCGCCCCAAAGCTGGCCGATCAGCAGGCCATTGTTGGACCAAAGCCCACTCCCGCTGGAACCTCCTTCGGTGGTGCCATCATCCCAGGCGGCCACTTTCCAGAAATTGAGGTTTCCGCTGGTACTACCGTTTTGGGTGGTGGCCGTTACCGCTTGATCTTCATGTGAGATCTTCTTCACATCGCCACTGGGGTGGTGGATGCCTACCACGCTGCTCGGCGGGGACGGGCTGCGGTCCCAACCGGTGTAGAACACATCATAAGCAGCAGGTGGGGTTGCATTCAATTGCAGCAACATCACATCGGTCGCGGGATCATGCAACAGAAGGGTGGAACCCGAAACGGTCTGATCCGTAGGGCCATTGTTATTCTCATCGCACAAAGGACTTTCCCAATTGAAGCGATAGACCCAGTTGCTCACATTGAAATTGTAGAACAAACCGCAATGGCGCGCAGTTAAGAAATAGGGCGTTCCATCATTGTCGCAATTGTTGATCAGCTGGCCCGTGCATGAATTGTTCCCATTCACGATGATCAAGGCCACCGAACGGATCTGATCGCGCCAGAGATCACCCTGAGGGCAGATCACGTTCCGATTGCAAGAGCCACTATCACCTAGAT
>JAEZCB010000018.1 GCA_023412755.1 Bacteroidota bacterium | reverse complement strand
GTGCTGCACAGCCCCATGGTGATCGAAGGTGGTGCGGTGGAGGTGAACGGTAGCGGCACCCTGCTGCAGGTGGAGGCGGTTACCATGCAACGCAATCCCGGGTGGAGCAGGGACAGTTTGGAGAAGGAGTTGAAGCGCGTATTCGGCGTGCGGAACATCATCTGGCTGAAGGAGGGGCCGGCCGATGATATGTGGTATCTGCGGCCACGGATCCATGGGCGCGTTTTCAACCAGGGAACAGGTGGCCATGTGGATGAATTCTGCCGGTTCGTGAACAAAAAGACCGTGTTGCTTGCCTGGCCGGAAGATGAAGAATTGACGGACAGCGTGCAGATCGTGACGCGGCGTCGGATGGAAGAGAACCTGCGCATACTCCAGGCCGCACGGACCGAAACGGGTGAACCCATCGACGTGGTGAAGGTACCCGTACCCGAGACCGAGTATTACACGCACCGGCTGGATAGTGCGAAGCATTACGACAGGATATTCCTGGAGATCTACCCCGATCTACATGTAGGGGATACCATCCAATACATCCCTGCGGCCTCCTACCTGAATTACCTGGTAACGAATGGAAGGGTGTTCGTGGCAGCGTATTGGAGGGATGGAATGCCGGAAGCGATGCGCGAAAAAGACCTTCGTTTCCAGGAGATCATGCGCCATTGGTATCCGGATCGCACGATCGTACCTGTCGATCCGCGCGCGATCAACTGGCACGGTGGCGGCATGCATTGCTGGACACAGCAACAGCCGTTTCCATAGCGCTGAGCCAGTACGGGAAGACCTCAAGACCACACCTTTCCAGGCACGTACAGGTAGAAAATGATATCGTCCTCGATGGCCATGCATTCTGAACAAGAGGATGCATAAGCCGACCTTCGGCCTAGTTCTTCAATTCATGCCGATCGCAGACCGGCAAGGGCAGGTAGGAGACAATTGGAATGGTGTGCCCCAGGCTGCCGCTCAACGGCAAAAGCACGCAGTATTCCGGATGGGCTTCGTGATGGATCTCCTGGACCGGGGATAGCGTTCCATCATCCGGCATGGAGGTGTACAGCGCCTCCTCCAGACCATCATTCACCTGCGCAATAAGCGGTGCGTCGTGGTATGCGTTGGAGGCCTCGAAGTGGGCGAGAAGATCGGCTTCGTCCACAAGCGCCAGGGCGCTGAGAAGGAGTTGCTGGTAGGGATTCTCCATGAGAATGATCTGGCTTGGCTTCGGCACGGTGAAGATGGTGATCATTGCCGAGGCGGAGGGATCCGCCACCAGCATGTTTTCCACCATTCATCCACAGTAACGTTGACCTGCCCTATTTGTGCGTGCGAACACATAACTGCCGCACTACTATTGGCCCGATATTACGGGTTGAGCACGGAAGATCGATCCGTAGGTTCGCATCCTTGAAGGGTGCATGTGATTTCGGGATCACTGTAGAAGGTGTTCCAAAAAGATCCATCGGTTGGACCATGATACTAAGGAGCTTTGCCATCGCCGTGATCCTGCTCAGTATGGCCTGTGCTTCCAGACGAACTTCCCGATCAGAGGTCGCAACCGGGGTTTTGGAGATAGAAGCAACACATAAGGCGGCCTATTGCGGCGGTGCTGAACCCCTACCCGAGCACATGCCTCAGATCGAGCCTTGGATCGGAACGCTTTATCTGCGTGCCGTTCATGCCGATGGGGAGGGAATGGCGATCAATGATCCCAAGTTGCCCTTGATCGACAGTTTGCGAACCGATGCGGATGGCCGGGCTAGTGCTGAGCTTCCGTCCGGCACGTATCTCCTGCTTGATCGTGATCATGCTATGGTCACCCGTTATGAACAGGTGTTGTCCGATCATGCAACAGCGGGTCAACATCATAATGCGGTGGACAAACAGTGCCTGGATGAATGGTTCCAAGGACCCTTCCGTGTGATCACGATCCGTGCTGGAGAAGTCACCCGGCATGAATGGCATACCCACGGGCGCTGCCCTTGGAACGCCATCCCATGTGTCGTCTATCGGGGGCCGCTACCGCCTTGAAGCATTATGGTCTGTCCGCCACGAAGCGTGCGAGCGCCTGTTCACCACTCGTCAGCACCAACGTATCACTTTGGAGCTGGTAGCTGTCGGTAAGCCTCAGGGCCTGCAGGTAGCGTTGTTCCAGTTCTGTTACATCCGGGCAGTATATGCGCGTGGATGCGACGTTCACGAAGCGCAACTGTTGGCCGGTCAGCTGATAAGCAGCGGTGAGTTCATTACAAGCGGTATGCCCGGTAACGTCATTGTCCCTGCTCACCAAGCGGAACCAAGGTCCATCGGCCGGCAATTCATAAGTGGAGCCTTCCAAAGTGATAAGGTTCCAATTGATCTCCTGGATCATTGCGGTCTCTGGTTGATGGGCCGCTTGTGCTGTCAAATTCGATGGGGCCACGGGATCTTCCTTGTGGCACCCGCTGATCATGAGCGCTACGCCCATGACCAGAAGGGATATCTGGTATTTCATGGTTGCTCTGTTCTAATACCTGGAAGAGCGCATCAACCATGCCGATGGCCCATTTGGCTCATCAGGTGCCGGGAAAACGTTGAGGATGGGTAGGTCCGGCAACACAGCCTTGCAACGGATCGCCCATCAGCAGGCTTCAGAGCACGCCCATAGGTACACGGGTGCCCTTCTGCCCATTGCATTTGCGCGCTTGCATGGTGGATGCGCAGGAGGAGAACAATATGACGAGGACGATAAGCAGCGCGGAGAGTTTCATGCGGTATGAACGGGTGCGGCCAATGCCGCAGTATGGCTATCAGCACACTTCGGACCTCACGATGGTGCATGTGCGTCGCGTAACGAGTAAGTTGGTCCGCCACCGCGAGCCATGTTCAGACACAGACATAAGCGAACCCATGCGCAGGACCTGCGGATCGCCACGCTGCTCTCTTTCGTTGCCGGTTCGGTGAATGTGATCGGTTTCATAGCCGTGCATCGGCTCACTACCAACATAACCGGGCATTTCGCATTCTTTATGGATGATGTGCTGAAACTGCACTGGGTGGAAGGCATCATCTACTTCGGTTTCGTGCTGGCCTTCCTGCTGGGCGCGTTCGTGGCGAACACGCTGGTGGAAGTGGTACATAGGTTCAACGAGCGCAACATCTTCATTGCCCCGGTGGCGTTGGAGATCACGATCCTGCTTGCTGTCGCCGTGAGTGGCCGCAGCATGATGGCGATCATGCCGGATGTTCTCGCGTTGGTGCTGCTCTTCGCCATGGGAATGCAGAACTCCCTGGTCACACGAATCTCGAACGCGGTGGTGCGCACAACCCATCTCACAGGCCTTTTCACGGACCTGGGCATCGAGCTCTCGCAGCTTTTCTTCTACCGCACCCAGGAACAGCGCGGCAAGCTGTATGCGAACATCCAGTTACGGCTGGGGATCATCGTCTTCTTCTTTCTGGGCGGGGTAACGGCCGGCCTGCTGTACACCCTCATCGCCATGCATGCGTTGCTGGTACCTGCGTTGCTGCTCGCGATCGGTCTGATCTACGATCGGCTTAAATACAGCCTGCGAGCCTGGACGAAGAAGGACCAGCGCCCCTCCGGATGAAGGGGCGCCGGCCAGGGATCAAGGCAGCTGTTGCGATCGGGTGGCCGTAGGTACAACTCCACCGATGTTCTGCAGGATAGGGTCACGGTCGTTGTTGCCACCCGTGTAGCGGACCACGCCATCCAGGTTCACATCTTCCGCCCGGTAGCCCGGCAGGGTGGCTGTCGGTATCACACCCCCGATGGTCTGCAGAATGGGATCCCGGTCGTTGCTGGAGCCGGTATACCGTAGGATCCCATTGTGGTCCACATCTCCGGCTCGAAGCAGCAGCCGGCCGCTCACGTTGCGCAAAGGGTCGGCGCCATGGGCCGGTGTTGCCAGCAGTTCACCGGAGTCGGCAATACGGCTTAGGTCATAGACCGTGGAAAGGGCGGGAAGCGTAAGCGGCATTGCGCTCATGCAACCCAGGTGGTTGCGGTGCCGCAAGGCCACATGGTATGGACCCGGGGCGGCGGAGAAGAGTACTGGTGATGCGCCATCCAGGTCCACTACATCGCCATCGCGCTGCAATAGGGCCGCGCGGCGGGCCACCAGCTGTTCCGATGCACCAACCTCACGCAATTCCACCAGCACCCAGTCCACGATGGCATCATTTCCCGTGGTGGCGAACACAGTGGGTTCCACCGTGGTTCCACCATCGGTGGGTGCCAGACCAAGTGCTGTATAGGGTTCGCTGGAGGGAATGAGCCCTGCGGCCCGCAGATCGTCCCGCATCAGACCATTGGCGGCTTCGTAAGGGCCTTCCAACAACATGCGTGTACGCACAGCAGCACCCGGGGTCTGTATCACTTCGATGTTGTCCAGGTAGAGGTTGTTGCCATAGCCGGTGATCGCTACAAAACGGATCACCACCTCCTGTCCATCGTAAGCGGAAAGATCCACCTCGCGCAGCGCCCATTGTGAGCAATTGGAGGGAGACCAATTGGAAGTGGAGTTCGGCGCAGTGGCCAGGGTGGAACCCTGCTCCTGCCACAGGGTGGTCCAGCCTAGGCCGCAGTCGGTGCTGATCTCCACGCGCAACGTATCCGAATAGGAGCTGCTGTACCGGGCATGTGCCTGGTGGAACCGCAAGAGGCTTTGGGTACCTCCGCCAAGATCGATCGAGGGACTGATCAGGCGGTCCTGCTGCCCTTGGGAGGGGTAGAGGTAGAAGTTGATGCCCCAGGCCCGTGAGGCAGTGCATGCTGGGCCATTGTTGAGTTGCAGATTGACCCAGGTTGTGCCGCCATCCGGATTCTCCAGATCCCAGCCCACCGGGGTCAACTCCTCGCTCTCCAGATCCTCCAGATAGGGCGGCGCCACAGGCACCGAAATGAGCACCGAGAGCTGATCATCACCCGGGATCTGATCTCCGGATTGTTGCACGGCGAAATCAAACGTGTTGGGGCCGGGGCCCAGTACAGGTGCTGGTGTGGCAAAGGTGTGCGTGGCACTTGCGCCCGAAAGCAGGGTGCCGTTGAAGGTCTCTTCCACCCAGGCGCCACCATTCAACCGGTACCGAACAGTGAATCCGGATTGAGCCTCCAGACCTGAATTGAAGACGCGCACGGCCAACGGGAGGCCGCTGCAATACCGTCCAGCGGAGTTGGGGTTAAGCGCCAATTGCGTGCCGATGGAAACATCTACCGGCACATCGAAGGCCTCCACCTGATCGGTGCGGCTGGAAGAACTGCCCTGGGAGGCGCTGAAGCCAAGTCCGCGCCGGGCGAATGCCGCCCAGATCAAGGCCTGATTGGCGCCACCGTACAAGGCCTGGTCCGCCGCCAGGATGGCATTGCGGCCATCCACGAAACCAGGGCTGCAGGGTGTGAGTTTCAACCCTTCGATCACCAGCGCCATGGCCATGTTATTGCCGGCAGTGCCATTGTACAGGTCCGGGCTGTAGCCATACTGGCCGATAAGGTCCCACGTGAGCTCCCAAAGCATGGTGCACCATACGAAGCCGATGCCGTGCGGCATGGAAACGCCACTGTTGGTATTGGCATATGTATATCCGTTGATGCCCGTATTTGTGGTGTATGGGGCGGGCCGTATCCCGTTTCCGCTGGGCGACTGGCCAGTGAGATAGGTGCCGATCCCGCGTGGGTCCCCTGCCTGATCCCCTGGCTGTATGGTCATCATAAGCGCGAACCAGTCGCTCCAGCCCTCACCCATCTGCTCGTTGTTGCCCAGGCAATTCACATTGGAAGGACCTCCCACCAGACGGTTGCTGATCCCGTGTCCGTATTCATGAACGATCACGCCATTATCCAGATCGCTGTCGCGGGAGGGAGAGGTATAGGTCCAGATGAACATCTGCATGCGGGGGTTGTCCCCGTCCGGGGGTGTCCCGAAATTGGCATTGTCCGTTCCACTGCCATCCTGGGCGTCCGCGTATACTTCATCGCTGCCCTGGCCACCGTTCCCGTAGTTGTTCAGCTGAAAGTTGCCGCTGGCCTCGTTGAAACCATACTGGTACCATACATCGTGCGCCAGATTGTTCCAATAGAACAGGTTGGTTATGGCCGCATCCAGATACGTGTTGGGCGCATTGTTCAGGTTCAATCCGAAATCGAAGTCGAGGGAAGATCCACCATCGGGTGAATAGCCGGTACCGTTATTTCCATTGGCATCCTCCTGCGCATGTACATTGTTGCCGCGGGTGATGGTGTATTCTGCTCCCGGCGCACCATTGGTATCATGCCAGCCATAAGGCGAGGCGTTCGGCGCTGCGGTCCAGGGTGCATTATGCAGCGTACGGGCACCGTGGCTGGGGCTTTCCAGCGGCATGGCGAACACGCGGTAATCATTGGGTGAGGCCGGTGGCGGAGCAGAGGCGGGGTGGGCATGTTCCCCATGTGCGCCGAATGAGCAGTTCGCCACCCAGTCATTCCGTTCCAACTCCTCGCCAGTGTGCGCGTCCAGCCGCACGTTCCACCAATGATCGCCGGCCGGCGCATGGTAATTCACGTTCCATACCAGGCGCAAATCTTCAGCCACACGCAGCCAGAGCAGTTGCACAAAAGGCTCCACCCCGCTGAAGAGGGTCCCTTCATACCGGTGGATGTGGCCCTCTTCGTTGGCTACGAGCCGGGGCGTTGGCACCAGTATGCCATCCCGCTGGAGTACCATGGCGAGGGCAGCCTCTGGGGCAATGCCTGGAGTGGCGTTCGTGGCTTTTTTTTCCAAGGCCACCGCCAGGCTGTGATGCAGGGCCACCACGCCACCATCACCAGTACGGTGCACGGCCACTTCGGTGTTGAAGATGTCCACACCAAGGCGCTGCTGCCGCCACCAAGTGCGGGTAAAGCCCGTGTGTGGGTCCAGGTACTGGTCGGTCACGCGCAATTCGGCAAGGTCACTGGCGGCTATGCCGCGTTGGGCCAGAGCCCGCATCAGGTCCTCATCAAGGCGCTGTGCAAGGAGCAGGGTCGGTAACAGGAAAAGCAGAAGGAGCAGGGAGCGGAACATTCGGAAAGTTTGGGGAGGGCGGTTTGGATCGCAGTGCAAGTTCCTCAATTCCAAGTTTTCATGCAATAGACGATGTTGTCTTCCCTTGGGATCACAAGTCATCTGCCTCTCATGGACCAGTTATCTGGCGTCTCTTGTTGGTCGAACGTCTCATCCGCTTACCGGAGGATAGACCATGTCTTTAAGATCAGAGGCGCCCGGAAAGACCGCATCTTCATAATGGGCGGGAAACGATGGCAACTCGTTGCACCAGGTGCGTGAAGCGGGCCTTCCGCTGTAGTTGGCGTTCAACAGCCAACACCTGCCTGATGAAAACTCCATGAAAACGTGGGAGGCCATTGGGAGCGGAAGAAGAAATTCGTGTCCATGGCTACCATACCACTGATGACCGAGCACCAGCAGCGGGTGCATTGTGCCATGGCCTTGCTGGAGGAGCGGGATCTCCGCGAATTTTTTCGCGCCATCCGCTACTTGCGCGACAGCCGTCCGGAGGTGGAGATCGTGAACGTGGAGTTGGATCGCGGCGTTTCCCTCTTGGACATCTTTGGGCCGCTGGGGCCGTTCGCAGGTATTTTGCGCGAGAATCTGCTGGACCTGCAGGTGGTACACATGGCCGATGGGCGCTGGTCCATCGCTTTCGGATTCCGCGGTCCCGAAGGGTATGGCGGACATTGGACCCTGAAGTTCCTGCCGGGTGGCGGTATCCACGGGCTGGATGGTGGGCTCTGCTGGCTGCCCAAGCCCTGGCGCACCCGCCACTAGGCATTACTGTTTCGCGATCAACTCCATGCTGGCCGCTGGCACCAGCGCCTGCTTGAGGTGCGCGTAGGTGGCGCGGCCATGGCCGGAACGCTTGGCGAACCTTACCTCGCCCACGGGCCCGGCGTAGATCAGCGGATCGATCGGGTCATTGATCTCAAGTTCCACATAGAATACGATGGTCTCGTGCTTGGCTGCCAGGCGTGTGTCAAGGATCACCTCCTTTTTGATGTATCCGGCGCATTCCACCACGAGCAGCTGTTTTTCATTGAAGGGAAGATCGAACTCGAAGCGTCCGTTACGGCCGGCCATCACTTGCATGGTATCGGTGCCGTTCGTAACGGAAAGGGCCACCATGGGCCGGCCATTGGTGGGTACGTGCACCTTTCCCTTGAAGGTGACATGCTCCTGGGCATCGGCACAGAGCGCGATGAATATGCTGGCGAAAAAGAGGGCGGCGTGGAGGAGGGTGCGCTTGATGTGGGCTTGGATTCTCATGGCAGTGGGTCCTGGCGTTGTTCGTCCTTGTTGACACTGCGAAATTGCCGGGACACACAGGGCCACCATAGCGCCCTTGAGCAAGTGGCGGCC
>JAEZCB010000006.1 GCA_023412755.1 Bacteroidota bacterium | reverse complement strand
AGTCTGGACAAGGAGTATTTCATCTGCGGGCCGGAACAGATGATGGTGAATGTGAGCGAGGCGCTGGAGCAACAGGGCGTGGACAAGAAGCGGATCCACATCGAGTTATTCACCACACCGGTTTCGCAGGAGGCGAAGAAGCCGCCGGTGGAGGTGGGGGACGGCGCTTTCACCGGGAAGGCGCAGGTGAAGGTGATCCTCGATGGCCGCGAGCATATGCTGGAGGTGGCCGCCAGCGGAGATGCGGTGCTGGATGTGGCGCTGGATGCCGGGCTGGACGTGCCTTTCGCCTGCAAGGGCGCGGTGTGCTGCACCTGCAAGGCCCGTGTGGTGGAAGGTAAGGTGGAGATGGCGATGAACTATGCGCTCACCGATGATGAGGTGGAGGATGGTTTCGTGCTCACCTGCCAGACGCATCCGCGATCACTGAACGTTACGATCGATTATGATCAGCATTGACGGTTGTCCTATGACCTATGACGGTTGACTGTTGCACTCGGGCTGCGACGGGAGCAAGCATAAGACAACTGTCATAGGACATAAGACAGGTACTTTCACCAAAAGAAAGAAGCGGGCTTACGGGCCCGCTTCGGCGTCTCCTGAAGCTCTTGTTGTGTTTGGTCGTTGGCCCAGGAGAAGATCTTCAATGATGTGCAGGTGCCTTGGCCACACCGGCCAGCCGCGTCTGAATGTGGTTCAGGTAGTCGTCGCTGTGGTAGAAGCCTCCTTCGTTATGATCATAGCGGATGATGGCCGAGGGGAAGTCGGTGTAAAAGGGATCCATGAGGTCGAAGTTGATCGGCGTAAGGTGCACGAAACAGAAGTAGTCCGGGTAATCCACCAGATCTTTGGGCAGTGTGGTATCCAGGTAGAGGAGTTTCTCCTGGTGCCCTTCCTTGATGATGCGTACGGAGTAGAAGTTGTCGATGTCCAACTCCAATTCGAATTTTCCGTTCTTCTTCGATCTGAGACTGCCCAGCATCTCATTGTCGCGGTAGAGGATCACCTCTACATCATCGGCCTTCTTTTCGTTCACGAGCACCTGCCCGTGTATGGGTACGTACCAGCCTTCCGCCTGATCACGGCGGTCCACCAGTTTTCCCTGGCCGAAGGTGGAGCTGAAGATCAGCAGTGCGACAGCCGATCCAAGTATGCGCCGGGCATCCATCATTCCTTTATCCATTTATCAGTGGTTGATACGTGTAGTGATCCGATAGTGTTTCAGGCCACTTTAAAGAATGGTGGCCATTGCGATCTGGTGTCATTCCTGGGTATGGTGAAGTGGATGGCGGTACCCTCGCCGACAGCGCTTTCCGCCCACACTTTGCCGCCATGCCTGGCAACCACGCGTTGCACTATGGCCAGACCCAGCCCGGTGCCTTCGAACTGCGAACTATTGTGCAGGCGCTTGAAGGCACTGAATACCTGCTCCTGATGCTGTGGATCGAATCCGATGCCATTGTCACGCACAGTGATGATGGCATCGCCATGCTCCTCGCGGTGTTGTATGAGTATGCGTGGTTCCTGGGTGTTGCGGGTGAATTTCAACGCGTTGGAGACAAGGTTGTGAAGGACCACTTTCAACATAGGTGCATCCGCTGATACGATGGCATGGCCATCCACATGAACAATGATCTGTTCTTTGCGATCATCAGGCACCTGCTCCTCCAATACAGCGTTAACAAGCTCTTTCAACGGGATATCCGCCCGCTCCACCTGCCGGTCGTTGGTCTGTGAGAAGCGCAAAAGATCATCCACCAATTCGATCATTCGGGCAGAACCTTTGGAAATGCGCTCGGTGAACTCCAGAAGATCCTTCGGGTCGCAACCTTCCTCCACTATTTCCTGCAGGTGCCGGGTAAGAGCGGATATGTTCTTGAGCGGGGAACGCAGGTCATGGGCCACCGTGTACGAGAACGAACCGATGTCCTCCAATGCTTCCATGAGTTGCGATGTGCGAATGGCCACCCGTTTGTCCAGATCGGCGTTCAACTTCCGCAGGTGTTCCTCCTCTTTCTTTCTATCGGTTATGTCCTTGATCACGGCCTGGAACACCGAGGCTGTGCCCGAGCGTCGACCGAGATAGGTCGCCGTCATCAGGCAATCGATAAGGTCGCCCTTCGTGTTGCGTATGCTTAGATCCACGTTTATGAAGTCGTGGCCTTTGCGCGCCTTCTTCAGTGATCCGATGAGACCTTTGGGATCCTCGATCATGTTGATGAACGTATTGCTAATGAGATCCGGCCGTTGCATGGCCAGAAGCCTGGCGCATGCCTCGTTCGCTTCGATCACTTTGCAATCGGCATCCACCATGATGATGGGGTCGCCAGAGGCTTCGAAGACCTGTTTGTATTGGTGGAGCAGACGTTCTTTTTCGGAGCGTAGTTGGTGTATCTCGTAGGCCTGGTTGATCCTTAGCCTCAGATCATTCTCATCCCAAGGTTTGGTGGCATAGGCATAGATGCCGCCATTGTTCACCGCATTGATCACGGCCTCCATATCCGCATAGCCGGTGAGCAGCATGCGCATGGCATCCGGATGTTCCACGCGTGCCTTGGCCAGGAACTCAGCCCCTGTCATCCCTGGCATGCGTTGATCGGATATGATCACATGCGGTTTTTCCATGCGAAGCAATTCCAGCGCCGCCTGGCCGGAATTCGCCAGCAATACGTCCATCTCCCTGCGGAAAGCGCTGCGGAATGCCTTGAGGTTGTTCTCCTCATCATCCACGAACAGCACCTTGATCCTCTCTATCTCCATCATGCCCTTCGTTCGTTCATCGTGGTATGTCGCACAGGTAGGATCACCTTGAATTCGGTGCCCTCGTCTGGAATGGAATCAATGGTGATATCACCAAAGTGGTCCTGTATTATACCGTATACGATCGCCATGCCCAGTCCTGTTCCTTCGCCTACGGGTTTGGTGGTGAAGAATGGATCGAAGATCCTGGCCTTCACTTCATCGGTCATGCCGATGCCGTTGTCCTTGATGCATATGATCACATGCTCACCGCTTGCTTCCGTGGATATGGATACGGTGCGCGTCTCCGCATCCTGCCTGGCCATGGTGGCCTGGATGGCATTGGTGAGTATGTTCATGAACACCTGGTTGATCTTTCCCGGATAACATTCAACCGGCGGCAGTTCTGCCAGTTCCATGTGCAGTCCCACTTTCTCTCTGAATTGAGGGGCCAGTACCGTTACGGTGC
>JAEZCB010000244.1 GCA_023412755.1 Bacteroidota bacterium | reverse complement strand
GGTGTACAGCTACACGTTGAAGGAAGGGATCCGCGATGGTTTCCTTGCGCCGTACAAGGTGATCAAGGTGCACATCGACAAGGATGTCACAGGCTATCGGCCGGAGCGCGGTGCGGTGGATCGCGATGGCGAGGAGATCGAGGACCGCATCTACAACCAAAAGGATTTTGATCGGGTGCTGGTGATAGACCAGCGGACGCAGCTCGTTGCGAAGCGGATCACGGAATTCCTGAAGGAGAGCGGCGATGCGATGCAGAAGACGATCGTGTTCTGTGTGGATGAAGAACATGCGGCGCGCATGCGACAGGCGCTCATCAATGCGAATGCGGAGGAGTACAACAAGAACCGCCGCTACGTGATGCGCATCACTGGAAGCGACAAGGAAGGGAATGATCAGCTCGGGAATTTCATCGATCCGGAATCACCCTACCCGGTGCTTGTGACCACTTCGCGGCTGTTGAGCACCGGTGTAGATGCGCAGACCTGCCGCGTGATCGCATTGGACCGCGAGATCGGCTCGATGACCGAGTTCAAACAGATCGTAGGGCGCGGTACGCGGGTGCATGAGGAAACGCAGAAGTACTACTTCACGCTGATCGACTTCCGCGGGGCCACGAAGCTTTTTGCCGATCCGGATTTCGATGGTGAACCGGTGCAGATCTATGAGCCGGATGAGGATGAACCGATGACGCCGCCGGATGATGTGCCGCCTCCGACCGATGATGACGACGATCCCATTCCGCCGGAACCAGGAGAGGATGAAACGGTGATCGTTGACATAATCCCAGATCCGTGGCCCGATCCCGATCCGATCAAGCGGAACAAGATCTATGTGGATGGCGTGCCGGTCTCGATCGTGGCGGAACGCGTGGAATACATGGATGAGCACGGCAAGCTCATCACCGAAAGCCTGCGAACCTACACCAAGCGCGAACTGAAAAAACACTTCGCCGATCTCAACGCCTTTCTCACACGATGGAAGAAGGAGGCACGCAAGGAGGCGATCCTGAAGGAACTGGAGAACGAAGGTTTGCCCCTGGATCGGATCGCACAGGAATTGGGAACTGATCTCGATCCCTTCGATCTGATCTGCCACATCGCCTTCGACCGCAAGCCGCTCACCCGGAAGGAGCGCGCGGCCAACGTGCGCAAGCGCGATGTGTTCACCAAGTATGGCCCGCAAGCCCAGGCTGTTCTGGAAGTGCTACTCGCAAAGTACCAGAACGAAGGGGTCCTGGATCTGGAGGATACCCGTATCCTTACGATCCCGCCACTGAACACCATGGGTACTCCTGTGCAGTTGATCAGGACATTTGGTGGTCCGGATCGATTTGAAGAAGCCGTACATGAGTTGCAGGCGGAGCTTTACAGCACTGTAGCCTGAATCACCACAGAGGCACAGAGCACACAAAGTTGAATTTTAGCGGCAAGCACCAAGAGCCTACTCACAAAAGCAATCACAATAGAATAGGAAAAGGAGCTACCCATGGAGGAAAGAGTTAAGCTGAACATCATTTCTGCCCTGTCTTTGGCAAGGTCCATTCACTTTGAGCCGGGATCGAAAGAGCCACCAAAAATGCCAGTCGTTCATCTGATTTATCCGAGCGATACATTGTCTGTTCCTGGGTACATGGAGTTGAAGCAGGAATTCCCACAAGACAATGAGTTGATCATTGAAACGAATGGCAGATCGGCGACCATTAAGTTGGTTTCGTCCAAGCTTGAGGAGATAGAGCATGGCCCGTACTTCTTTCACGAAGGGAACTTGATGGCATTCAGGAGGGTTCATGACCCGTCGTTGATTCAGGTGCCATTCGTTCTTGCTACATCGGTGTTTCTTAAAGAGGGTGGTATTGGTCTTATGTACGAGTGTCGCACAACGCCAATCTATGGTAACCGCTTAACAATACGCTCGGCATAGACATTTCCGTCTAGGTCTTCGGCATCCCACTTTTGTCAAATGGAAAGTAGCCACGAACGAACTAACGACCGTCAGAATAAATGAAAGAAGGCCCAGCCGCTAACGGCCGCTTTTCGCAAGCTCCCTCAACACGGGCCGACGCTTCTGGGCCTGCGTCAAGCGGCGGACCGACCCACAGATGCACACCGATAAACACGGATAGGAAGACTCCGTGTACTCTGTGCCTCTGTGGTAAACAACGATCGAACTGACCCATGTCCGTCCGCAACACCGTAAAGTCCATCCAGGACATCATGCGCAAGGATGTCGGCGTGGATGGCGATGCGCAGCGCATCAGCCAGCTGTGCTGGATGTTCTTCCTGAAGATCATCGACGACCAGGACCAGGAACTGGAGATGATGCGCAAGGATTACGTTTCGCCGATCCCGAAGAAATTGCAGTGGCGTGCATGGGCCGCCGATCCCGAGGGCATCACCGGCGATACGCTTCTGGAGTTCATCAACGGAACGCTCTTTCCCACGCTGAAGGAACTGCCGCTCACCGGCAAGAGTGGCAACCGGGCGCGCGTGGTGCGCAGCGTGTTCGAGGATGCGTACAACTACATGAAGAGCGGCCAGCTGATGCGGCAGGTCTTCAACAAGATCAACGAGGTCGATTTCAACGACCTGAGCGAGCGGCAGCATTTCGGCGACATCTACGAGCAGGTACTGAACGATCTGCAGAGCGCAGGCAATGCCGGTGAATACTACACGCCGCGCGCGGTCACCGCGTTCATGGTGCAGCAGATGGATCCGAAGCCGGGCGAGATCCTGTTCGATCCAGCGTGCGGCACCGGTGGTTTCCTCACGTGCAGCATACGGCACATGCGCGATCGGTATGTGAAGAAGCCGGAGGATGAGGTGAAGATGCAGGCGGGCCTGCGTGCCGTGGAGAAGAAGCAGCTGCCGCACATGCTCTGCGTTACCAACATGCTGTTACACGGTGTGGAGGATCCCAGTTTTGTGCGGCATGACAATACGCTGGCGCGGCCTTACATCAGCTGGGGCTCGGCCGATCGGGTGGATCTGGTGCTCACCAATCCGCCGTTCGGTGGAAAGGAGGAGGATGGCATCGAAAGCAATTTTCCCAAGCATTTCCAGACGCGCGAAACGGCCGATCTGGTCCTCGCGCTCATCATACGGCTGTTGAAGACCAATGGCCGCGCCGCCGTGGTGCTACCCGATGGTACGCTTTTCGGCGAAGGCGTGAAAACGCGGCTGAAGGAACACCTGATGGAGGAATGCGACCTGCACACCATCGTGCGGCTGCCCAACAGCGTGTTCAAGCCGTACGCGAGCATCGGCACCAACCTGTTGTTCTTCGAGAAAGGCAGGCCAACGAAGGAGATCTGGTACTACGAGCACCGCGTGCCTGAAGGGCAGAAGGCCTACAGCATGACCAAGCCGATCCGCCTGGAGCACCTGCAAGGGTGCGCCGATTGGTGGGGCGGCAAGGACAGGAAAGGCCGCGTGGAGAATGAATTCGCGTGGCGCGTGAGTGCCGAGGAAGTGAAGGCCCGTGGCTACAACCTCGACTGGAAGAACCCGCACACGGTGGCGGATGACCATGGCGATCCCGCCGAATTGCTCAGTGAATTGAAGGCCGCTGAAACGAAGGCGATGGAATTGCGCGAACGGTTGAAGGGGATCCTGGAAGAAGCCTTGCTGCGATGAATGCTGAATTGTTGTTGAAGCACTTTCACCAATTGGGTGATGCGGCGGATGCTGTGCCGCGATTCCGTCGCTACATTCTTGATCTTGCGGTGCGCGGGAAGTTGGTAGAACAAATCGCTAGTGACGGTTCAGCACTTTCATTAATTGAATCGATTAACGCCAGAAAAAAGGATCTGGTCGCAAAGGGAGTCATTTCCAAGAGCGAATTGAAGCTGGATCAGGAAACAGTGGGACCGCCATTTCAACTCCCCAAATCATGGAAGTGGATCGGAGCCACCTATCCTACTTACACCCTTTCTGACCGTGGAAAGAAAATCCTGACTAAGGATGTGCTCGAAGAAGGGAAATATCCAGTCGTCGATCAAGGCAAAGTTTTTATCAGGGGGTTCTGTAACGATCGAGACAAAGTCATTCATGTCCGTGAACCACTGATCATTTTTGGCGATCACACACGAGAGACCAAATTGATTGATTTTGATTTTGTAGTGGGTGCTGATGGGGTGAAACTTTTGCAACCGATTTGTATTCACCCGGTCTATTATTACAAAGCATTGCAATGGCTACCATTGGATACACGTGGATATGGTAGGCACTTCAAATTACTTCGCGCTTCTCTCATTCCACTTCCACCCCTCGCCGAACAAAAACGCATCGTCGCCAAGGTGGATGAACTGATGGTGCTTTGCGATCAGCTGGAGGCTGCCCAAAAGGAGCGTGAGGAGCGTCGCAGCCGCCTCACCGCCGCCACCTGGCAGTCCCTCACCACCAGCGGCACCAAACGGGAAACAGCCTTTGCGCTGGAGCAACTGCCGCAACTCACCGCCCGCCCGCAACAGATCGCCGCCCTGCGGCAGACCATCCTCGATCTGGCCGTGCGCGGGAAGCTGGTGAACCAGGATCCACGGGATGAGCCGGCGGAGGTGTTGTTGAAGCGGATCCATTCAGAACGGGAACAATTGGTAAAAGCCAAGAAGATTCGTCGCTATGAATCTTTCGGGCCAGTGCCTGTTGATATACTTTCTTTTGACATTCCTGAGAGTTGGAAGTGGTGTTATTTAGGAGATGTGTGCTTCCTGATCACCGATGGCGCACATCATACCCCAAAATACCTGGAAGAAGGAGTGCCATTCCTCTCGGTTAAAGATGTCTCGGGTGGAGTGATTGATTTCTCCAGCACTAGATACATTTCTGAAGAAGCACATAAGGAACTCTGCAAGCGGTGCATGCCAGAACTAGGCGATATTCTTTTAACTAAAGTAGGAACAACTGGCATTGCAGTGCGTATCGACGTTCAACGAGAGTTCAGCATATTTGTCAGCCTAGCGTTGCTCAAGTTCTCACAGCGGAATCTAGATGGCCGCTACTTACAGCACCTGATCAACTCTCCCTTCGTTAAGCATCAATCGGCGACGAACACTCAAGGAATCGGGAATAAGAATCTCGTTTTACGCTTAATAAATCGGTTCACAGTACCCATTCCTCCTCTCGCCGAACAAAAGCGCATCGTGGCGAAAGTGGATGAACTGATGCGGCTGTGCGCTGAGTTGGAGGCCACGCTTCAGCAAGGGGTGGAGTTGCAAGGCAAGGCGCTGGAGGCGTTGTTGCGGTTGGAGGATGGTGTGATGGAACCAGTTTCAGTATGACTTATCACATCTTCATAGAAGCTTTTCATGACTATTATCTTTTCGAGATCACCGAAGAAGATCTCGCAAAGGCTGTTGAAGCTCACAATACAGGCGCCAGCAGCTTTTCTATTCCAGGTGAGAAGATGGTGCATCTTGATCACTTTCAAAGAATGCGTGTTTTTGAAAACGAGAAGGGTTATACCCGGCAACAAGCCCTTAGGGCGATTCAAAGTGATGCAGGGGCTATTAGCATGACTTATTGGAGGCCGGAGTTTATGAATGAACTCGGCCGAGACGTTACACGTGAAAAATTGAAGTATGGTTTTGGCGAAAAATCAAAGCACGGTGGCTTGGCGCCAAATGTGACCAGCTCTTCGGGGTTGGGCGTATGGGAACTGTTGCATCCCAAAGTGTGTGAAGTATCAAAGGAGTTGTTTGAAGGAAGGCATTACAAACAGGCTGCGCAAGAAGCTCTCACTGCAGTCGACGAGAGAGTCGGAACTATGCTGGCCCACACTTCTGCTGCGAAGAAAATCGGCAAGGACAGAATGTTTGCGGCATTCGGCGATGATCCTCAACTGATACGCTTGTTTCCGGCAGATGCTGCAGATGCATCAATGATGCAGGAAGGTTACAAGTTCATATTCGCAGGGATGATGCTTGCAATGCGCAATCCCAAGAGCCATCGGAACTTCCCGATCGAAGAGCTTGATGCGATCGAGATGCTGTTTTTCGCAAGCAGGCTGCTTCGGAAGTTGGATGAGGCAACCGTGGTTGGCTAGCGGAGCTTATGGTCTATCCGAGATCTCCTTGCTTCCGAAGGAGCGCAACATATTCCTCTCCATCCATAGGACAGTCCAAGAAACGTTCGGCATCACTGTCATCACGAAAGCAGAGCTGTTTCTTCACCGCTTTCATGAGTTGTGTGCCGTATTCGTTGGAACCTTTTCCATGACTGAGATAGGTCTTGATGTGTGTCTTCTTGCCACCAACATGCAAGTAGTACTGCGCATGATGACCTTTGGTCTTGACGGTGAAGCCCTTTTTCAGCAAGGGAGCGGCGATGTCCTTGACCTTGCGTGCCCTCATTTCTGCAAGCGTACATTGATCATATTGCGTAACGCCTTCTTCAGTCGCTTTGCCTCGGCTGTGAGTTCACTGTCCTTGGCATCATGGTATTCTTCTACCAGATCAACAAAGCTGAACTCGAAGGCTTCGATCGCTTCGGTCCTGGAACCACCCCAAGTATGGATGCCCAAGGGTTCATACTCCACATGGTACATCTGTGAATCCTCGTCGTACCGGACAGGCGCCGAATAAGTCTGGACCAGATCGTAGCGTGTTCCGCCAAAGCCGATCGTGTGGAATTGATGCGGGTAAGTCTCGTGTTCCAGAGCTTCCACCGCGAGTTGCTTCACTACTTTCAGCTTCCGCTCTCCAAAAAGGTTCGGGTCGCCCAAAGCCTTGGCGTAAATAACGACCGTATGAGGCTCCGCCGCTTGCTTCAGTGAAGGAGTGGCTGGTATCAAAAGCTTTAGGGAGTCCTCAGTTGGTGCTTTTACCAACCGCCGCAGTGGCTTGTTCGCACGAGCCGCATGGAATTCTCCATTCATCTGACCGAATATGGTCTTGAACAAGGGCGAAAAGATCGCGCGGCGTTCATCCGGTTCAAAGCGCTTCTCCAGGCTTTTCAGCAATACAGGGTCATTGGGGTCACCGAAGATCACTTCATCCTGATACTCTTCGAAGGTCTTCTTCCTGAATTCACCATCACCTGGAATGTTCAGGAATTGGTGAGGCGTGGTGACGCTATTGGGTGAGAGGAGGGCTTCGAAACTGGCGAAATTCAGATCCACGACCAGTAGTTTGGCATCCGCTTTCAGAGCTTTGATCTCCTTCTCAACATTGGCAGTATGCTTCCCTTTGACCGCATTCCTGACTTCAGCTTCCAAATAGCTTAGGTACGATTCGTTCAGGGCATCGAGCATCCGGCTAACACTAGGCACATCGATGGCCCCTCCATTTGCGGAGATAGGTTTCAACTTGACCCGGAGCGCGCGGTCACGCAGTATTTCCAGGAAGTCTTTCATTTCAGCTCAAGAGAATGAGGTCAATGCGCATGGTATCGCCAAACACCGCGCCATGGAAGCCGGTGCAATATAGGAAGCACCGGACCCTGCATCGAACCTTGCATGGGAAGTTAGCTTCCGATGTACCCGGTCGTACTTGAATTCACGTATTGTGATCATAAAGCGCTCCTTCATCTATATTGCCTTCACAATGTGAAACAATGACTACGCATCGTCTCCGCATCACAAAGTATCAACCGGCCACCCTTGCATTCTTTCAACAGAAAGAAGCAGCTATGGAAAGCTTCACTGCGGAAGAGTTGGCACGTGCATCAGGTTATCCTTTACGCGAATCATTGATGGCGAAGATCAGCAGAGAAGAATTCGGCGAGTTCCTGGTGGAGCAGGAAGATGGTACATATAGGTCACAGAACACTATCGGGCTTTCCATCCAGGAGTATGCGCGGAGGACCAGTTCACACTTCAGGCGCTCACTCCGGGAGCAGGTCTCAGTGGTTCGGATAGAACGTACACCGGAATATGAATGGTCCGAAAATTCCATCAAAGGCCGCGTAGCCGAGACCATCATCCAGGAGCTCTTCCTGGCGCATGGCTTCAACGTATTCCATTACGGCATGGAGCGCAGCATACCGGGCATCGCGCAGCTTACGCGGATGACCTTCGGGCCAGTGCGTGATCAGATCAGGAGCATGCCCGACTTCGTGGTACAGGACCCTCGCAACAACCGACTGTACTTCGTGGAGGTGAAGTATCGCCGGAGCGGCAGCTTCAGTATAGAGGATGTGAAGGGACCTTACCCCTGGCCACATGCCTACTTCATTGTGGTGAGCAGGGAGCACATCAAATGCCTCACCTACAAACAGCTGGCGGCCGGCAAGGCGATCACACCAGAATGCAACAACTTGTTGATCGTACGCAAGGACCTGGACCTGGACCGGAAGCTCATCGTGAAGTTCGGGGGATTAGCGAAGAAGTTCTTTACGGGGGTGTAGGCCATCACTTTACCTTCCCTCCACCACCACTCCTAAATCACCGGCCGCGTCACCACATCCATCTGGAAGCCACCTGCTTCCCCCACACAGACCATCGGCTCCCAGCCCAAGTCACGTAGCGGCTCCACCACGTTCGCCGCACGCTCAGCGATCTCTTCCTGTGTAAGCAATTTGCCGGTGTAACCACTGCTCCATTGGACCGCTCCGAAGCGGATCATGGGAAAGACGTGCTCTTCCAACCGGATGATGAGCCGTGCGTGTTGCTGGTAGAGGCGGAAGCTGGTCTCCAGCTGCTTCAGGATGTGCGGCGGGAGGTGCAATGAGCGAAGGCGTTGCGGCTCGGGATGGAGCGAGCCAAGTACTACATCAGTACCAATGATCTCCATGGTTCGACGGTTTTTGACGATTTCGTCCGCATCATCGGTCCACCGTGGTGTCGTCACTCGGTTGGCAGCCCCGCGACAAGCGGGGCATTCGGGATGCTTCGAGGGCAAATGTAAAACGGCGCTACGACAGAACGTGTCGGAGAGACGATACTTCACACATCATGGATGGTCTTTTGCCTTCACCTTTTCCGTTCCGCCCCCGCACTGCAGCAATCGCAATGACCGTTGCTTGATCCAACACACGATCAAGGCTCCGCAAGCTCCGTAGGCTGTCGTTTTTCGATCGGTGCCGCGACCGGTCTGCGCAAGGACATATACCGCCCATACGTCAGCACGCGCCACAACCATTCGAAAGGCCCGAACTGGAAACGGGCCAGCCACCAGTGGCTGAAGATCACCTGTGCGATGAAGACCGCGATCGCGATCGGAAAGATCGCGCCAAGCCCGATGCGGGTGGCCAGTGCAAGGCCCACACCGGAGAAGATCGATTGCCCGATGAATGTCTGGCCGAGGTAGTTGGTGAGCGCCATGCGTCCGGCGGGTGAAAGTATGTGGAGGATCCTGCGACCCCGCTCGCGAGTCCAGATCAGTGCAAAGGCCGCCGCGATGGACAATGCCAAAGGTGCCGTGCCCATTGCCAGTAACGCTGTATGCGTAACGTACTGGCCGGGCGGGAGGGTCGCTGCGAAGTAGGTGGGCACAAGACCCGGCAGGCCGATCAGGAACACGGCGCGCAACGTGCCGCGATGTTTCTCCGGATCGCGGAACAGGCGTCTGCGCGCGATGAACAGACCGATCAGGAAGAGCGCGAGCACCTTGAACGGCCGGTGATCGCCCACCACGTGCGCAACACGTGCGAGCCAAGCGGCGGAGCGGTAGGTGAGGAATTCGTGCAGCCCACCGTTCACGTAGGCCTTATCGTCGATGCCCGTTCCCTGTAAGGCATTGAAGGAAAATTTCCACAGCCGCTCAGGCAGCGCGTATGCGCCCGTATCGATCAGGTGTTCCAGGAGAATGGGCACCAGCAACAGCATTGCGGCCAACGGTAGCAGCCAGCGATCGCGCAGCTTGTTGAACAGCGGTAGAGTGAGCCCGATCAATGCATACAGCAACAGGATATCGCCCTCCCAGAAGAAGCGGAGGTGGATCCATCCGATCAATGCGAGCACCACCATTCGCCGCAGGAAGCGCATGGTTGTCCCCCGGGTGAGGAAGATGCCGAAACCGATGCCGAAGAGCATGGAGAAGATCGAGTAGAACTTGCCCTGGATGAAGATGTGCTCCAGGTCCTTGAGCAGCGGATCGTGAACACTGAACGGCAGCGCTGCCTGTTGTTCCGGATCCATGAAGATCCAGAACGCCATCACCGGATAATTGGCGATCACGATGCCCAGCAACGCAAAGCCCCGCAACGCATCCAGCAGATGATATCGGTCGCTGGTGGAGGTGGCCGCCATGGATCGAATGTAGACCGGAAAGCGATCCCGAAAAAAAGATGGTGGACACTGCCTTGCACGGTAGGGACCGGTGGCACGGACCATTACATTCGCCGGATCACCAAAAGGACCACATGATCCGCAGAACAGCTTTTCTTTCCATGTTGCTCCCGGCCGCCTTTGCCATCAACGCCCAATCGCCCGGTTGGCAATGGGCGCATGCCGCCGGAGGTTCCGCAAGCGATCGCGGTACCGATGTGTGTAGCGATGCATCGGGAAACATATATGCAACCGGATGGTTCCTGAGCAATGGCATCGCGTTCGGCACGGATGATCTGCAGAATGCGCAAAGCAACAACACGGCGGATTCCTACCTGGTGAAGTACTCGCCAACGGGTGAGGTGTCGTGGGTGCGCCACATCACAGGCCCGGGCTACCAGAGCGCGCAGGCGGTCGCTGCAGATGATGCCGGGAATGTGGTCGTGGCCGGCTCCTTCACCACCGAGGTCACCCTGGGCACCACCACCATCACAGCGGCCACGGCCGATCAGGAGGCGTTGTTCCTTGCCCGGTACACCTCCGCAGGGGACCTGCAGTGGGTGGAACAATTCGGCAGCGGCGGATCGGACATCGTGCGGGATATCGCCATCGACCCCGCAGGGAACGTGGTGGTAACGGGGATCTTCTACGGAGGCTCCTTCGTGGCGGGCACGGGCAACCACGCGAACGCGAGCCAGGCGGGCACGCGATCGGACCTTTTTCTGGTGAAGTACGATGCCAGCGGGAACTACGGATGGTCCCTCGCGGCCGGCGGTACGGAGAACGATAATTCCTGGGGCGTGGCCACCGATGCGTCAGGCGCGATCTATGTGGCCGGCTATTACGAAAGTGCTTCGATCGCCATCGGTGGGCAAACGCTTACGAACGCGAACGATAATTACAACGATATCCTGATCGCCAAATTCGATGCCTCGGGCACGGGTATGTGGGCGATCGGCGGAGGTACCATCTACCATGAGCGGGCTTATGATGTGGCCGTGGACGCGGACGGCGCGCTGTACGTGTCGGGGGCTTTTGAGGATGCGACCTTCACCCTGGGCGGTATTGAACTTACCAACACCACACCGGCGGACTACTACGACGCCTTTCTGGCGAAGTATGATGCGAACGGAACACTCCAATGGGCGCACAGCGGCGGCGGCGATCGGGATGACTATCCGCATGCGCTCGCAGCGGATCCCACCGGCGGCGTGGTGATGGCGGGGTCGGGCGACAGCCCGGTCACCGGATTCGGAACGCTCCAGATGAACGGCTCCGGTAGCGAAGATCTGTTCGTGGTGAAGTATGCTTCCGACGGCGACGCGGTCTGGATGGACCATGCAGGTGGATCGAACGGTGATCATGCGGCATCCGTTGCGGTGGACCCTGCGGGCGGGGTGGTCTGTACGGGATATTTCAACAGCGATGATGCGATGGCGGGATCGATCGGAATGGGCAACGCCACCGACAACGAGATCTGGGTCCTCAAGCTCGGCGGCACCACAAGTATCGCCGGCCCCGTTGCGATCATGGATATACGTCTGTACCCGGTTCCCGGTGCCGGACAATTGTTCATCGAATGTTCCGGCCGTATGGATGAAGTGGTGGTATATGATGCATCAGGCCGCACCATGCACACCGGAACGCCGCGATCGGACAGGATGATGCTTTCCCTGAATGAGCCGGGCGCTTATTTCGCGAGGATCAAGACCGCGGGCGGCACCGTGGTCCGGCCGTTCCTGATCGAGTAGAGCCGGTCCTGGTCATGCGCGTTCATTCCTTGAAGCCTGACGGGCGTTCTTCAGCAAGCAGGATCTCCGTGGAACAGCCGTGCCGGCCAAGGAATTTGCGTGCCGGTAAGCTCTCCTTCGGAAGATCATCCGCGCCACTTTTCGAGCCGGAACAGGGAGCAGGGCGTCGCCACCGATCGTAGATTTGGTGATATGATCGAGACCCGCGAAGCCCTCAACCTGCTCGAAACGAAGGTTGTCAGTTGGTTGAAGGCGCTGGTACAGATGCTGCCGAACCTGTTGGTGGCTGCGCTGATCGTTGTGGTGGCCTGGCTGGCGGCGAAGCTGGTGCGTAACATGGCCATGCGCCTGGTGCGCCGTGTGGTGAAACACGAAACGCTGCGCAGCCTCATCTCAACGACCGTCTTTCTTACGATCGTTCTCGTGGGTGTTTTCGCCGCGTTGAGCATTTTGCATCTGGACAAGGCCGTGACCACGGTGCTGGCCGGCGCGGGCATAGTAGGTCTGGCGATCGGCTTCGCTTTCCAGGACATCGCGGCCAACTTCATCTCCGGTGTGCTCATGGCGATCAATAAGCCGATACGTGTGGGTGAATTGATCGGAACAGCTGACCTGATGATGCAACACAGGGCCGTGAAAGCGATCAAGGCTGCTTACGATCGTAACGGCATCACTATACCATTCCCGATCCGAACACTGGACTTCGGTATCAAAGGCGGAGAAAAGCTGGATTCCATGATCGGGAGGAACGGAGGCACAGAACGGAGGTCCACCAATGGACCGGGCGGAAAAGAAGGACATTCATGATGGTTTCCATGCCCACTCCGAAACCGCCGCCTTCGATCCTGCCGCTGGAGGAGAGGGTTCGCGTGAACGGTGGGATCTGGATCGTAGCGGACCAGTACCTGATGCATCGGTACCTGGTGCAGCATCCACGCCGGGTGCAGGAGTTGCTGCGCGTGCTTCCCGAGGC
>JAEZCB010000212.1 GCA_023412755.1 Bacteroidota bacterium | reverse complement strand
TTCTTGGTGTACGCGGCAGTCTGGATATTTACGCGACGGAAAAAGCTCGGCTAAGGAAGGCTGGTGAGCCAATAGATAACTTCGACCTCCTGATCGGTGCCACCGCCATCCACCACGACCTGATCCTGGTGACCAACAATACCCGCCATTTCCAGCGATTGCAGGGCATCAAGCTGGAGGATTGGACGAAGTAGGTCTACAGGCCTCAGGGTACAATGCGCAAGCCCTTGCGGTGGTTCGAAATGCCGATGTAAGTTCGACCTTCATCCCACCCCCTATGTCCCAGGAAGTCATCTCCGCCCTGCGCTCCATGATCGAGCCCTCCCGCAAGGAACTCAAGTGGAAGGCCGACAATCCAGAAGCATTCTACACCGACACTACCAAGCCGGATCCCAAGGGCAAGCCGGACTTCTTCGCGTCGGCACAAGTAAAAAAGGCGGCGGTGAGCTTTTACCTGATGCCGGTGTATTGCTACCCGGAATTGCTGAATGGTATTTCAGCGGGTCTGAAGAAGCGGATGCAAGGGAAGAGTTGTTTCAATTTCAAGACGGTGGACAGTGAGCTTTTCAAGGAATTGGAAGGGCTTGTGAAAAGCGGATACGAGCGATACAAGGAGGAAGGAAGGATCTGAGCGCATGGCCAACGGGTTCTGCTGAGACCCGGTGATCCATAAGGATCAGAGAAAACGGATCGTAACTATTGGCGCGCGTTTGGCAGAGGACGGTGCTGCCGCCCCAGCTTCCAGATCAGGGGCGCTGACCGCATGTCCAGAAAGATCTATCCCGGCGAGCCTTTCCCACTGGGTGCCACATGGAAGGGTGAAGGTGTGAACTTCGCCCTGTACTCAGAGAATGCCGATGCTGTGGAATTATGCCTCTTCGATGCCACAGGAGAAGAGGAACGCATCCGCGTTCGTGAGATGACCAACCACATCTGGCATTGTTTCCTGCCTGGTGTGAAGCCTGGCCAATTGTATGGCTACCGTGTGCACGGCCCATACGAGCCACAGAACGGCCATCGCTTCAACCCGAACAAACTGTTGCTGGATCCCTACGCGAAGGCGATCTCGGGCACCATCGACTGGAGCGATGCGATGTTCGGCTACGAGATGGGCCACGCGGAGGGCGACCTCAGTTTCAGTGAGACGGATAGCGCACCGAACATCCCGAAGAGCATCGTGGTGGATCCCGGGTTCGATTGGGAAGGCGACACCCAGCTGCACCTCCCCTACCACCGCACGATCGTGTACGAAACGCATGTGAAGGGTTTCACGAAGATGCACCCGGAGATCCCGGAAGGGATCCGAGGCACGTATGCTGCCATCGCGCATCCTGTAACGATCGAATACCTAAAAAAACTCGGCATCACAGCCATCGAGCTGCTGCCGGTACATCACTTCATCACCGACCGGCACCTTGCCGATAAGGGACTCACCAATTATTGGGGCTACAATTCCATCGGCTTTTTCGCACCCGATGTCCGTTACTATTCCGGTGATCCTGCCACTGGCGGCCAGGTGCAGGAATTCAAACATATGGTGAAGGAGCTGCACAAAGCCGGGATCGAAGTGGTCCTTGATGTGGTGTACAATCACACCGGCGAAGGCAACCACATGGGGCCCACCGTGTGTTTCCGCGGGGTGGACAACATGAGCTACTACCGCCTCACGGATGATAAGCGGTACTACATGGACTACACCGGTACCGGCAACACCCTCAACACAACCATGCCGCCGGTGCTGCGCCTGATCATGGACAGCCTGCGCTACTGGATCACAGAAATGCACGTGGATGGCTTCCGCTTCGATCTGGCCAGCACACTGGCCCGAGAACTGCACGACGTGGACCGGCTGGGATCGTTCTTCGACATTATCCACCAGGATCCGATCATCTCGCAGGTGAAGCTCATCGCCGAGCCGTGGGATGTGGGTGAAGGCGGCTACCAGGTGGGCAACTTCCCGCCGGGTTGGGCGGAATGGAACGGCAAGTACAGGGATCGCATGCGTGACTATTGGCGCGGTGAAGGCGGCATGCTGAGCGAATTCGCTGAACGTTTCACCGGATCGAGCGATCTGTACAAGGACGACTACCGGAAACCGCAGGCCAGCATCAACTTCATCACGGCCCATGATGGCTTCACATTGAACGATCTGGTCTCGTACAACGAGAAGCACAATGCGGCCAACGGAGAGAACAACAACGATGGCGAAAGCCACAACCGATCATGGAACTGTGGTTCTGAAGGGACCACCGGGGACCCTGAAGTGATCGAGTTGCGCAAGAAGCAGAAACGGAATTTCCTTACGACCCTCTTTCTTTCACAAGGGGTGCCCATGCTGCTGGCTGGCGATGAAGTGGCGCGATCACAAGGTGGCAACAACAACGCCTACTGCCAGGACAATGAGATCTCGTGGATGGACTGGTCCAAGGCCGATCAAGAGCTGCTGGAGTACACACAGAAGCTCATCGCCTTCTACAAGGAACATCCGGTCTTTTCCCGCAAGCGCTGGTTCAAGGGCCGGCCGATCAAGGGTGTGGGCCTGGAGGATATCGCCTGGTTCCAGCCCTCGGGTACAGAAATGACCGAACAAAATTGGAATGAGGATCACGCCAAGGCGCTTGCCGTGTACTTGAATGGAAAGGCATTGCGTATGGTCGATACCAAAGGCGAGCACATCGAGGATGACAGCTTTTTGATCCTGTTCAATGCCTCTCACGTTCCAGTGGATATCAAATTGCCACCGGAGAAATTCGGCGGGAACTGGGCAAAAGTTATCGATACGGCGGAGGGGTTCGTTGATGATACCAAGACGGAACCACTTAACAAGACCACCATACCAGTACCCGACCGGAGTATCATAGTGTTGCGTGCCGTATGATCACACAATGACCGCCACTGCCAGCGAGAGGCCGAATGCACGCGTGATCGGAATGCCTCGCTGGCTGATCGAGTACCACAGATAGGTATCCAATGCCACCGCTTCGGCCGTAACAAATAGCGTACGCCGGCCTTCCGCACCGAATGGAACACCGGCCACCGCACCAACACCGAAAGTGCCATGCAGTTGTGGCGTGAAGTAGTACCCCTTCGCGAATTCATCGGGAAGCCGGAGATAGGTATGCTCGCCGGTCTCCAGCAAGAGATTGGCGCTGAACGATGGTGAGAACCAGTGGGACCTTTTTTGGGCTCCGGGCAGGAAAATAACGTCATTGCGCAGAATGATCTGGTGCACCGCAGAACGGCCATGCGCGGCAGGTGCATACCCGTACATCAGACCTGGCAGCCATCTCCCCTTCAACAGGGATGGCCCTGCACCAACGGAAACCAGTCCTTGGTAGCCTGCTGTCTGGATCCGTGCGTGCCACTTCAATGGCCGGCCCTCTATCTCCTGGCACCGACCATTTCCCGCGATCAATAAAAGCAATATGATAGCAGGCATTTTCATAACCGTACAAGTTCCACTTCCATCTCCTGGCCGAAAGTGATCTTCACATACTGCCTATGTCGCGGCCAGGGCACACATACATACCGCACTTCATCCTGCCAAGGATGGTTGTCCGAGAAACTGTGGATGTGTCCATGCACCACGAGTGGTGCACCATGCTGCACAAGCATCGCGTGCATCTCCCCACCGAATTCATCTTCCAACTGATCCGTATACGTGGGTATGTGGGTGATCAAGACAGGAATACGTTCGCCTGCAAAGGCCAGCGCCTGAGCCAGCCATGCGAGATCGGGAACCTCATCGCTCTCCCAAACAGTGTCATCAAAGAAGATGAATCGGTGATCATGGACGTCCACTGTGAAATTCCGTGGACCGAACATCCGCTCATAGATCTGTCTCCCATTGCTAAGATGATCATGGTTCCCAATGAGCGTGATGTAGGGTCTATCCAGTTTTGAGATCACATCATTATACCAGATGAATTCCGTGAGCAATCCCTGGTCCGCCACATCGCCGGGTATGATGACCGCATCGATCTCCGGATCATTGTTCATGTGGGAAACCACATCTGCCAGATCACCATAATAGAAGTGTGGGTCGCTGGTGAAGGCGATGGTCATGGCAGCATCCGCATCACCGGCCATGCGTGCATGCCATCTTGAGATCTGCTGCGCATTGATGTCCCTGATACCATCAGCAGGGACCACATCATAGGGGGTCACATCAAAAACGTCAGAACATCCCACGCAAAGGATCAACAACAGAAATACCGGTGATCGACAATAGCGTTGCATCAGGGATCGAATAGAAAAGGAGAATGAAGTTACGGCCCGCCTGAAGGGGGCATCAAAACCTGTGCCTGCAAGGAGTCTTATTCCTGGCCAACGCGGGCGAGCACATCACTCACCACCTCCAATGCATGCTCGAACTGTTCCTGCTCGCTCATGTCGCTGTTGTCGATAACAATGGCATCGGGAGCCTGGATCAGGGGATCCGCTGCGCGTGTTGTATCGTCCTCATCACGGCGGTGTATATTCTCCAACACACTGCCGAAATCCACCTCCAGGCCTTTGGCTCGCAACTCCGCATAACGCCGCATGGCCCTTACGTCGGTGCGTGCCATCATATAGAATTTCACCTCCGCATCAGGAAAGACCACGGTACCGATGTCCCTGCCATCCATCACCACTCCCCGTTGCTTGCCATGTTCCTGTTGCAGCTTCACAAGCTTCGCACGCACCTCGGGTACCGGACTTACGAGCGTCACATGCCGGCTCACCTCCATGCCACGGATCTTCGCCTCCACATTGCGCCCATTGAGGTAGGTCTCGTTACGCCCCGTCATGGGATCATGGTGGAAGCCGATCTCCAGTTCTTCCAGATCGCGGAGAAGCCCGGGCTTATCCAGTTGCCCATCGCGTACCAGGCCCTTTTCCAGCACATGGAGCGCCACGGCCCGGTACATGGCACCGCTATCTATGTATGTATAACCCAGGTGAAGTGCCAGATGCTTGGCCAGCGTGCTCTTTCCACAAGAGGAAAAGCCATCCACCGCGATGTTTATGCGTTTCAAAAGTTCCCCTTGCTGCGCTACGAAGGTAACGGTGCCCGCAACGGAGACCTCTGCAGGTTCCACCAGCAGCACGCCATCATCCATGATCGTCCGATCACCCATCAATTCCCGCTGCGCTTGAAATCTGCGAATTTGGCAGCGAGTGTGAAGGTATTCGATATCCCTGCAAGATGCAATTGGGAATAGCCGTAGCTGATGTGGAAGCGGTTCACCTTCACGCCAAGCCCGAAACTGAGGCCCGTGGCCGCGGGTTTGTCCGGCAACACCATCTCGTGGCGGCGCCGGTAGTTGTAGGCCAGGCGCAGCATGAAGTTCCTGCCCAGCAAGATCTCCGCGCTCGGTACCACATGCAACATGGCCTTATGGAATCCGGTAACGCGTTCTTCGATCACCTCGCCCGTTGTGGGATCGATCTGCGTCACCGCGTTAGGATCTTCGTACGTAAGATCCCACTGCTGCAACTGCTCGAACATGAGTCCCAGACGGAAGGGCGCATGCTTGAAC
>JAEZCB010000286.1 GCA_023412755.1 Bacteroidota bacterium | reverse complement strand
GCCGATCAGCTCCTGGCGAAAGTGAGAACGCTCGCCAAGGATGCCTACATTCTTCCATCGCGGATCTATATGGGGTGTATGCATTGATCATAGCACCTATGAGGATCACCCTCTACATGGTCTCCAGCCTAGATGGCCGGATCGCCAAGCCCGACAACAGCGTTGCGTGGTTCGAAACGAAGGACCATTACGAGAGTGGCGCCGAACAGCCGGGTGCCGAAGCCCTCACAGGCATGGTGGATTGTTATGTGATGGGCGCCCGCACCTACGAACATGCGTTGGAGCTGTCCAGGGAATATGGCTGGCCTTACGGCGACATCCCCACGATCGTGGTCACCCACAGGGAGCTACCCGCCGAAAGACAGAACATCGAATTCCTCTCCGGTGATCTGACAACATTGGTGGAGGAGCGGCTGAAGCCGCACTTCCAGAAGGTGTGGGTGGTAGGTGGCGCCACGCTTATCACAGAATTCCTGCGCGCAGGACTTGCCGACGAGATCCGCCAGCCGATCTTGCCGATCATCCTCGGAGATGGCCTGGCCTTCTACGGTACATTGGAACAAGAGGTGCCTCTGCACCTGAAGGAGGTCACGGCGTACAAGAGCGGAATGGTGGAGTTGTGTTATGGGATCGGGCGGTGAGGGAAGTGTGAATACTTCCGATGTTTGTCATCCTTTGATCCACCCAGGAAATGACTGGACGATGAAAGCGGCAAGATTCTGGCTGATGCTGACAGGCCTTGTCGTGCTGTTGCATATCATACTGATCATCCTCTCCATTCTGGAGGTGGCCGTCTATTCATACCTCATCGAACCCGGTCATGATGAAGCGTATTACCAGGAGCATGCACAGGTTTCCGCACCCTGGGTATCCGGGATCTTCGGGTTTGTGCTCACCTTCCTGTTCGTGAAGCTTTTCATCGATAGGAACCGGCACCGTCATTTGCTTTTCGCAATAGGCTTGCCCCTGGTCTATGTGGCGCTTGATGTGTTGATCCTTTTGCCTTTTGGCATCGACTGGAACGCCCACCTGCCGGTGTTGCTCATGGCAAATGGTGCGAAGCTGGCCGGAGCGCTGCTTGCGTTCTATCTCTACTCCGGACGGGAGGAACGTAGCGATCTCACGTCACCCGCATGATCATTTGAATAAATACCATCCAACATCCGTTGCATTTGAATGAGGTGACGGCGTACAGGAACGGGATGGTGGAGTTGTATTATGGGATCGGGCGGTAAGGGTCACGCTCGCTTCCCCCGCGCCCGCAAGAACTTCCGTGGCGATCGCTCCTGCCCGAAGAGGTACGCGAACGGCTGTAGAAGCGGTATGTGATCGCATATCACCTTCACAATGCCAAGAGCAGGTATGGCCATGGCCATGCCAGTAACACCCCAAACCACACTTCCCAAGATCACAGCAAGGATCACCATCACCGGGTTCAGGTCCACGCGGCTGCCAATGAGAAATGGCTCAAGTACATAGCTTTCAAAGAATTGCGCCACGAAGTAGGTGATCACTACACCACCAGCTTCCGCCAGCCCACCGCCGGAGAAAAAGGCCATGCACACGGCCAGGATCAACGCAATGGCATTTCCCACATAAGGCACCAGCGAAAGAAAACCGCCAATGACCGCGATCAATATGGCATGGTCCAATCCTGAAAAACTGAATCCGATGGAATACAACACGATAAGGCAGAGTATCAACAGTAACCGGCCAAAGAGATACCCCTGTGACACTTGGCCTGCCTTGTTGATGGCCACGCGCGTACTTTCCTGATGTTGTCTGGGCACCAGGAGCAAAAGTGTATGCGTGAATTTCTGGCGGTAAAGCAGGAAAAAGAAAACATAAATGAATACGATCAATGCCGTACCAAGAAATCGTAGCGTTTCCCATAGTAGGTCACCTGCCGTTGAGATCACTGGTGAATTCTGTGTCTGAGAGATCTCCTTCTCCACATCACTGGATCTGGCTATGGCCTCTCCGGAAGGTTCATTGCGGAACAGTTCATCAAGGCCCAACTGGGCATTTTGTTGCTCGGTGGTAATACCCGTGCGCAGTTCCACGGTGTTCTGGAAATACTCCACCTGCGGCCGCAACCGTTCCCTGACTTCGGGCCAATCGCGTGCTATGCTCTTCGCCTGGGCCACCACCACGATCCCGAGTGAGGCAGCGAATGTGATGATCAACAGATCGCAGATCAGTGCGGCCCACCCCCGCTTGAATCCGCGCTTCTCCAACCACACCGCCACCGGCAGCACCAGCATTGTAAGCAAGGAGGCCACCACCACAGGTGCAAGGAAGGGCTTTGCATGTACAAGCCCCCAGAACAATGCGCAAAGGATGAAGATGATCAAGGCCACACGCTGAAGGGTGCGGCGGATGCTTTCATCGCTCAGGCCGGGATCAGGTGAAGTTGCCACTGGAGTCAAAAGTTGGATAAACGACTGATAGAAGATCATTGATCACACCAAAGCGCGTTCCGATCCTGTTCAGGTGGAACAATGTGGAATTTGAGCAAGGCATTGTGTTATGCTAGATTCGTTAGCGATGGATAAGTCGAAACC
>JAEZCB010000153.1 GCA_023412755.1 Bacteroidota bacterium | reverse complement strand
GGGTAGATCCGTATACCTATGTCATATGGAACCAGTCCATTGATTGGGATTACACCGCAGTAATAAAGGGAATGAAAGAGGTTACATATCGCAAAAATTCTAGAATTGTTTAAAACCTGTGAATTGGAAGTTGATAATACTGACTTGACTTGCAAAGTAATAATATTATGTTTGAAACCCTTTGCGGTAAGTGACCGTCCGCTTTACAGTCACACAACTGAAATTTTTAAGGCTATGCGTCAGCAAGGTGGCTTTTCTGTGGACATAACTGAGGTATTAATAAGCTCATCCGCGCAAATCTCCCAGTCAGTAGTTATATTTAAGCATTTGCTTGGTTTAGATCATCTGGCTCGTGAGCTGAAAATAGTGGGCGCATTTGTTTTAAGTTTAGCATAGGTGTCCTCATATGGACAGGAATGTCCGCCAATATCGGCAACTACTAATAACTATTATATTGATGATCAATACGGGATAGATGACAACCAAGTGCACGACGGAAGTATAGCTCAACCTTGGAGAACGATCGGCTTCTTGATGAGCCAGATCAATTACAGTATAGCCAGTAATACCACTATTCACCTGAAAAGAGGTGAGCAGAGTCCTTTTGGTATGTATCCAGGTGAATTGGAGATATATCAGAATTCAAACAATGTGAATATTGTCGCGTACGGCCAGGGATCGGCACCAGTGATCATTGGTAGTGATCTAGTAAATTCCGGTTGGACGCCTGAGATTGGAAGTGGGGGTATCTGGCATATCACTACCTCCTATCAACCCGGACATCTATATTTTAATGATGAGATTCAAACCTTGGCTCGATATCCAGATCTGACAGCTGCTGATAATGGATGGTTACAAAACGACCAATTCATATATAACATTGACGCTGATGATGAACTCATAGATGCGGAATTGGCGAATTATCCAGGGCCGCTGACCGAGCTGATCGGAGCAACCGCCGTGGTACGAAGCCATAATTGGCAATACGACAAGGCCGTCATTACAGGAGTGGGTGCGGACAAGTTATATCTGACTGACGGGGATATTGAAACAGTTAACATGGGTGTAAGGAACTGGGGTTATTTCTTACAAGGGAAAGATGAGTTTCTGAATGAAATAGGTGAATGGTCATATACCGATTTAGGTGGAGGTCAATTTTTAATAAGATTCTATTCAGGTGATGAACAAAATCAGCCTAATGTACGCCTGGGGCACAGAGAATCTGGGGTACGGACAGCAGGGGCGCTGGTTAATGACCAGATCAGAATTCGTGACATTAGCTTCAAACATCAAACAAGCTACGCTATAGCTCTATTTATTGGCACCAATCATTCAGTTTGTGGTTGTTCATTTCAAAATGCTTATGGAGGGATAGGTGATTTATCTGCTGATGCAGTGAACAGTGGACACATATATATGAACAACAGTTTTGAGAATCTTTATGATGGTGCCATTAAGTCGAATGGAGATGGTGTTATCATATCTCAAAATACTGTATTGAATGTAGGTCTTCATCCAGGACTTGGTATGTCCGGGTTTGGTGGTTATCAGGGGATCCTAGCGGGAAGAACGTTCGGATTGACATTGAAAGATAATTCTTTAGAGAACATCGGTTATACTGGAATAGCTGTGGCCGGGACAGGTACGGTTGAACAGAATTATGTCAGAAATGCCTTGGCTATTTTAAATGATGGGGCCGGAATTACATTCGATCATGTGAATAATTCGCCTAGCAGATTATTGGTAGCCAAAAATATAGTTTGCTGCCTGGGTGAAAGTGGAGAAAATCTACAAAGTACTGCCACTCATGACGGGAACGATCCCTTCCCTGAAAATACGCTGATCAGTTTTGGAATTTATTTTGGCAACAAGATCATCAAGAATGTTGATGTTCATTACAACACGGTATATGAGTGCAGCGCGGGCATACACGTTGACCACTCCGTAACAACCAGTGGTTGCACCATCGAGAATAACACGCTTTTCAATAATACCGTGCAATTGAGTCTTTCCGATTATTCGAATTTCACACAGATACCTGACTATGATGAATATACGCCACAAGGAGAAGGTGGTCCTGTTCACAAAGCATCATTCGATGATAACTATGAAGGTAATATCATGTATTCGTTGAATTCTGATCAGGTGTGCATGAAGCAGCAACATACATGGTCCGACGGCTATGTCACAACCTATGGTCTCGTGGACTACGGAGACTTCTCGAACAATTTTTATTTCAATCCTTTCAATAAGATTGTGATCCATCAAGCGGTGCGTTATACCATACCAAATGTGACCGGACGGTTGAGCGATCGGATCATTCCATGGACACTTGAGGCATGGCAACAGCAAGGTACAGACTTAGACCTAGGCTCGTCGAGCAGTCCATTGAACGAAAAGGATCATTATGTTACTGAGTTGCATGAAATTGTAGGTTTTTCAAGTGATGATATTACTCCTGCGACAATGTGGCGATGGAATCAAATTGAAGGAAACAATTGTACATATGTTGGTACTGATATCGCGCCAGATTACTTCCTCAGGGTTAATGATTGCAGTTTTATAGCCCCTTGGGACTGCTTTGGATTTGGACTTTGTAATCCCGTGATTGGCGGAGCTGGACCAGATGACATCCCTGCTGAGACCTATAGGTTTTCTTTTCGAACCAGATTTTCGAATGCCTCCGCATTTCGGGTGGGACCGGTTTTTAAGGATATGTATACCTTCACTCATGGCAAATATGTTGGGCTCACTACAGAATGGACCACCCATGAAATGATCTTTGATCTTAGTGACGCGATAGGATCTGCATTGGGCTCGGCTTTCCAGAACGTACAATACGGTTTGGGGGCATTGTCAACTGCCGAAATTGATGTGGACCAGATCGAAGTCCGCAGATGCATTGTCGATCCGAACTACACAGATGTGATCAAGCAGAACCACATCCTGGTTTACAACAATCCACTCGCACCTATCGGTGGCAGTAACATAGGCGATCAGCCATACGCATTGGAGGGTTGCTGGAAGGATGTGCAGGGAAATTTACATACTGGTTCGATCACATTGCAAACGGCTTGGGCAAGCAAAGTCCTCTACAAATGGGAAACCGACTTTGATATAGATCAAGCTGAGTACCCCATCACAGCTCCCAATATCGAAGTTTGGGATGAACCCCTTAAGGTGAAGGGGAGTATCATAGTAGAGTCAGGTGCCACACTGGTCATAAATAACACCACCATCGAGTTCTCGGAAAGTACTCCTTACAGCGTGACGAATATTGTTGTGGAGCCAGGTGGTTTACTTGAGGTTGTGAATAACGCCCATCTTACCAGTGTCATCACCGATTGTGGTACGTCCGCTATGTGGGATGGCATCAAGGTTTTGGGGCAAGGCAATAATGTTGGGGCAGGTACGGTGAAACTTCTTAACGGTGCGACCATTAGTAATGCACTTATTGGTGTTCAAACCAGCGCCAAGGGTATTGAAGTTTCATCTCCCTATACTGGTCACAGTCAAACCGGAGGCATAGTGCAAGGTGAAGGTGCAACCTTCCGAAATAATGTGATCGATGTTCTTTTTGGCTCCCAGCAAATTTTGGACAACACTCCGGACAGCCCGAATCATTTTAGGCATTGCCATTTTGTTACGGATTCTGAGCTGAATGACGCAAACTATCCAAGATGGCATATTGTCGCAGTAATTGCATCCCGGATTACCATCAGTTCATGTACATTTCAGTGTAGCAGTGGCTTATATCAAAGTGAACCGTACAAAAGGGGCTTGGGCGTAATGACCATGTCCTCTTCCGTCATAGTGGATAGGGATGCACAATCAGAGCTCCCTACTGTGTTTTCAAATCTATCTTTGGGGTTGGGAAATATGTGGGTGTCACCACAGGGTGTGCTTCAGGTTGATGGAGCCGTTTTCGAGGGTTGTAAAGGGGGACTGTGGACCCTATCCGCACAGGTTCCTAAGATCACCAACAACAACTTCGCCGTACCTGATATGGATGGCCAATCCACATATGGTGTTCACATTTTGATGACCAGCGGATTTGAGTTCGAGGAGAATATCTTCATAGGCGAAGGAGACGATACATCACCACGTTCTGTTGCTATGGCCTTCCAAACTTGCGGTCCCGAGGCCAACTTTATCTACAACAATAAAGCAGATGGTTTCTCAGGATCAGGCGGAGGCAACCTGTTGAGTGCCGGATTGATCATCTCTGGTGCCAACAGCAATGCTGATGGCGAGAACGGCATTGAGTTCAAATGCAACGATTTCAGCAACGACGTGAACAATGATGTGGACATTGCATTTACAGGTAGCATGGTCAAGGTGAAACAATCACAGGGCATGCCAGGCTTCGATCAAACTTCACCTGCCGGAAACACTTTTGCCCAGAATTGTGGCTGGGCTGGGCAACATATATATGTGGAAAATAACCTAAACCCTATTACATACTACCATCACGCACCCGCTTCAGGTGTTGAACTGGTGCCGGATTGCCATGTAGGGCTACCATTTGGATCTTCCTTGGAGAATACCTTTTTGGATTATCAGAAGGAGGTTGCTTGTCTATCCTGGGTGGGCATGAATCTGGATGTTGAGGATCTTGTTGACATAACGGTGGCGGCGGACAATGAAATGGTTTACCTACGCTATCTTTATTATGATTGGCGTGATGGTGGCGATCATGAAGGTTTGATCGATTTCATCAACGATCCAATGAACGATAGCTATAGCGTACGCAATCAGTTGATGCAGCTCGCCCCAACTGTTAGTGAAGAAGCATGGGAAGCGGTGTTCCTAAGAGAGCCGGCCATGTATCCCTGGCACATAGCGCAAGCATTGGTCGCGAATAGTCCTCTTGAACCTAGTGTGATCGAGATGATGTATGCATATGAGCTTGAACCATATTACTATGAACTTGTTGAGAACCATCAGGATGGTGTAAGCATGCATCGTATCTACAAGAGCGAGATCGCGCACTTCTATGCAAAGAAGTCAAAAGCGTTGCATGATGCGACCAGGCGAGTGATCCACAAGGGTGAGTACAATAAAATAGATACTCTTCTTTGGGCGCTTCATTATAAAGGGGCAGAGCATTCAGATCGGCTCAAGCTCTCCTTGCATTTGACAAGGAATGACCTGGTCGCTTCAAGATCCTTGATCGATCTTCAGTTGAGCAATAGGCCGGATGGCTATTGGGAGATCCAAGATCTTTACCTTCGTAAGATGGAGACACAGACCGATATAACGGACATTGACCCCAATGATCTGGCTATGTTGGTGCGCAATGCGGAAGCGGATACAGTTGGCTCAGGTGAGGCGATGGCATGGCTTGAATTGCTGGGATACCCTCAAGAGTTCCCGATCATATTCCCCGAGATCCGTGGCGGGACAAAGAGTCTGACAGATGAGCCTGCACGATCCGCACCACGTTTTATGAAAGCATACCCCAATCCATCGAACGGGCCCGTTACACTTGCCTTTACGCCACCCGAAGGTGTCGACCACGTGGAGATCACGGTCTACGATCTCAGTGGCCGCATGATCCAACGTTCAGCGCCTCAGGCAGCGGATGGCTTGGTCACTCTTAATTATCCGGCCATTCCAGGTATGTATGTAGCCAAGCTCACATTCGATGGAATACCGGTAGAAGAGGCAAAGGTGACCATCACCCGTTGAATCCATGGCATGTGGCGCTGTTTCACTCCATTGCTAGCATCCACGGTGCTATGGGCTCAGGCTCAAGACTTAATGTTTAACAATCGTTATGATGTTTACGACCAATTCCTAGGTGGTGCCGCTTGGTCAGTCGAAGTGACCGCTGAAGGCAACTACGTGGTTTTCTTCAATGCCGGTTACATTGATTGGCAGGATAGTATATACTGGAGTTCGCGAACAGGGAGTTTGCTACTTGATCCCAATGGGGTTCCGCTGGACACCAATAGATACGATGTGCCACAAAAAGCGACATACACAGGATGGTGCAATGCATCCGATAAGAGGCCGGATGGTTCCATTGTGGCCGGTGGTAGCACAGTCGCAATGGGTGCCTTTTCCGATGCGGCCATTTACATCACCGATCCCTCGGGCGGGCTATTGGATGTCATTGAGATCCTCCGGCCGGATCAGGACCAGATCGCACGTTCGATCAAAAGTGTTCCGGATGGTTTCATCTTGTGTGGGACTATTGTCGTTTCCGGCGATCTGGAAATTTTTGTGATGCAATTGAACTTTGATGGCAGTGTGGAATGGGAAGAGCATTATGGTGGGCCGCATCATGACTATACTTCATCTGTTGATACGCGGATTGGTGGAGGTTATCACATTGGGGGCCAATGGCGCCTTTCGCCATCGAACCCTGAGCATTGGGTAATGGCCTTGAACGATACCGGCGGCACCATTTGGAGCAAGGTGTGGGGGGGCCCGTTCTACGAGAACCTCGCCCATGTTGCCACCGCAGCGGATGGCCATGTGCTAGTGGGTTCAGCCCGTGGGGTGGGGACCAACCAATGGCGCAAGTACATCGCCAAGCTGCATCAGGCGGATGGTGAGATCATTTGGGAGCATCAGTATGGTCCCATCAACGAAGGCTCCTTCTATCCCCTGAAGGAAGTGGTCCCCGGCGGCGATCTGATCACCGTGGGTTATCATGTGGTCGCAAATGATCCACGCGGTGTACTTATGCGCACCACTAGCGAAGGCGACAGCCTTTGGATGCGTGATTACGTGTATTTCGATGATCTGGTAACCAGCGGCCGCGGCGTGCTCCGGGATGTGGAGCCAACACCGGATGGCGGCTTCATCGCCGTGGGTAGCGCATTTTCAGTTCCCGGCATCTACAGCCAGGATGTCTGGGTCGTAAAAGTCGATGAACACGGTTGCATCGAACCCGGCTGCCACATCATCACCGGCATGGAGGCGCAGATCACCAACATGCGCGAGGTGCTCAAGGTGTGGCCCAACCCCTCGGCAGGAGGGCCCGTGAACGTGGCCTGGGAACTGCCCGAGCATTTCAAGCCACAGGGCGGGCTGCGCATCACGATCACCAGCAGCGATGGAAGACTGGTGTATGAGGAACGGGTATCGGAATCTAGTGGCGGCCCCCACTCTTTCACTCTTTCACCTTCTCACTTGAGTACCGGCCTCTACCACCTTCACCTCTGCGATGCCAGCCGCTGGATCAGTGGGGCGAAGCTGGTGGTGGAGTGATCTTGTCCAGTTACGTATCGCGATCACATCAAGTTCGCGCCAAACCTTTTCCGGGGGGCATGACAGGGCGGCACCGACATCATCAATGGCTTCCCCGATCTCAGAGCCGGTGAGTCATTGTCCGCTTGTTACCTGTTCCAATTCATCAGAAAAACCGCATCACCAAGCAGGTTTGCTATATGGCGCGCGAGCCGGCCAAGTTCATCGGGACCCATGTGCGTCCTTTGATCCCCCAAAAACCCCGGCGCGAGCCGGGGCTTTGATCAGCAACTGACAACAGTCATCTGACAACAGACAACATCAATTCGCCACCTCGCTCATGAACTTCAGCCGCATCATGCGCAGTTCCTCCTCGCTGTAGTCACCGCCGAATTCCTCATAGGCGGCATCGATGCTGTCAGAATCGGCGGTGCGGAAGTAATCCATTATCTCCTCCTGGGTGTCCACCTCGATGATGGTATTCAGGTGGTAGTTGATATCCAGTTTGGTCCCGCTTTGCACGATGCTTTCCAATTCGGTGAGCAGATCGTTCAGCGTCATTCCCTTGGCCTTGGCGATCATCTCAAGGGGCAGGCGCTTATCGATGTTCTGGATTATATGGACCTTGTTACCACTCTTGTTCACAACCGAACGCACCATCACTTCCTCGGCCCGTTCTATCTCGTTCTCCTCTACATACTCGGAGATCATTTCAATGAACGGCTTTCCGAATTTCTGCGCCTTTCCGGGACCTACACCTGAAACGTTCACCAATTCCTCGATGCTTATCGGGTAGCGCACGGTCATTTCTTCCAGTGAAGGATCCTGGAAGATCACATACGGTGGCAGGTTGTGCTTCTTGGCCACCTGCTGGCGCAGGTCGCGGAGCATCTTCATCAGGCGCTCATCGGCCGCACCGCCACGTACCGTTCCGCCTTCATCATCACCACCGCCTTCATCATCGCTGTAGTCCCGCTCCTTCACGAAGGTGATGGACCAGGGCTTTTTCCGGAACTTCTTGCCTTGCTCGGTAAGGCTCAGGTTGCCGTAGGTCTCTATGTCCTTATGCAGGAAACCCTGTACAATGGCCTGGCGCAGCAGGGCCATCCAATGGCGGATCTCTTTGTCGCTGCCCTTTCCGTAGATCTCCAGGGAAGCTCCTTTGTAGGTCTTGATCTCCGAGCTTTCCGTACCGGTGATCAGATCGCAGATGAATTTGGCGCGGTGGCGCTCTTTGCTTTCCAGCACGGCGTCCAGCAACAGCGCCAGATCATCCTTCGCCTCGAATGTCTCCTGCGGGTGGGTGCAGTTGTCGCAACTTCCGCAGTTCTCACCTTCCATTTCCTCCCCGAAGTAGTGCAGCAGGAATTTGCGGCGGCACATGCTGGTTTCGGCATAACCTACCGTATCCTGCAATAGTTGTTTGCCGATCTCCTGTTCGGCCACGGGCTTGCCCTGCAGGAACTTCTCCAGCTTCTCGATGTCCTTATAACTGTAGAAGGCCACGCACTTGCCTTCTCCACCATCGCGTCCGCCCCGGCCGGTCTCCTGGTAATAGCTCTCCAGGCTCTTGGGTATGTCATGGTGGATCACAAAGCGCACATCGGGCTTGTCTATGCCCATGCCGAAGGCAATGGTGGCCACGATCACATCCACATCCTCCATAAGGAAACGGTCCTGATGCTCAGCGCGTTGGCCGGCATCCATACCCGCATGGTAGGGCAATGCCTTTATCCCATTCACCACCAGAGTCTGGGCCATTTCCTCCACCTTTTTGCGGCTGAGGCAATAGATGATCCCGCTGCGGCCGGCATGCTGCTTCACAAAACGGGTGATCTCCCGATTCACATCGCGCTTGGGCCGTACCTCATAGTATAGGTTGGGCCGGTTGAAGCTGGCCTTGAAGGTCCGGGCGTTCGGTATGTCCAGGTTCTTGAGGATGTCCTCCTGCACCTTTTCGGTGGCCGTGGCCGTAAGGGCGATCACCGGTACGCGCTTGATCTCATCGAAGATCGTGCGCAGGCGGCGGTATTCCGGCCGGAAATCATGCCCCCACTCGCTGATGCAGTGGGCTTCATCGATCGCGAAGAAGCTGATCTTGATGTCCGTGAGGAATTCCACGTTCTCCTTCTTCGTGAGCGATTCGGGCGCAACGTAGAGGATCTTGGTGCGGCCATCCTTGATATCCTTCTTCACCCGGATGGCCTCATTGCGGGTGAGGGAGCTGTTAAGGAAGTGTGCCACGCCCTCCTCCTGGCTGAAGCTCCGGATGGCGTCCACCTGGTTCTTCATCAGTGCTATGAGGGGGCTTACCACGATGGCCGTGCCCTCGCTCATGAGCGCCGGCAGCTGGTAGCAAAGGCTCTTGCCGCCACCGGTGGGCATGATCACGAAGGTGTTGTGGCCATCGAGCACGCTCTGGATGATGGCCTCTTGCTCTCCCTTGAAGGTGCTGAACCCGAAGAACTGCTCGAGAGCTTCCCGGGGTGTTAAAGCGACTTGGAACATTACTCTGGATGTACCCTGGGCACCGCTACGGGTGCCACTCGATTTGATCGCTTAAAAGTAGTGCGATCCGCGCGATCGGGGAATGGTGTCTGTCACCATTTTTCAACGAATGGTACCAGCGGCCTTGAACAACACGGGGAACGGTTGAAAACTGGGGTGCCTGGCCCAGGCGCTCCATAGGCGGTGGGCTATCTTTGGCAACAGCGGCAGCGATTTGGCATCACCCCCGGCAGGTAAGGAAATGACCTTCCTGGAGCACTTGGAGGAGCTCCGGTGGACCATCGTGCGCTCGGTGATCGCTATCGCGATCGGCATGGTGGCCGCTTTTGTGAACCGGGGTTTCGTCTTCGATCAGGTGGTGCTCGCCCCCAAGGAACCCTCCTTCCTTACTTACAGGGTGTTCTGTGCATTGGGCCACCGCTTGGGCATGGGTGATGCGCTCTGTACCAGCAGGCTGGACTTCACCCTGCAGAACATCAGCATGAGCGGGCAGTTCTTCACCCACCTCCTGGTATCCTTCGTGGCTGGCTTCATCATCGCATTCCCCTATGTGCTTTGGGAGGTTTGGCGTTTCGTGGCACCGGGCCTCCATCCTTCAGAACGCGGGTCGCTCAGTGGAGTTGTGGCCTTCGCCACCGTGTTGTTCCTGGCAGGGGTGGCCTTCGGTTACTTCATCCTGGCACCACTCAGCATCCAGTTCTTTGGCGGATACCGGGTAAGCGCGCTGGTGGAGAACCAGGTGGCGCTGGATAGCTACATCTCCATGGTGACATCGGTCACCTTGTGGACCGGGCTGGTGTTCGAGCTTCCCCTGCTCATCCTCTTCCTTACGCGGGCGGGCATCGTGGAGCCCGGCATGCTGCGCACTTATCGAAGGCACGCCTTTGTTGGGATCCTGATCATCTCGGCCATTCTTACACCCCCCGATGTGGTGAGCCAGCTGATCGTTTCCGGACCTTTGATGTTACTTTACGAAGGGAGCATACTCCTTTCGGCCCGGACCTTGCGCCGCATGCAAGCGGCCCGCAGGCCCATTCCCGGCCATCCCCCAAAGGCCGACCGATGAGCAGGAAGCGGTGGCATACATTCCAATGGATGGCAGGCGCTGCGGCAGCTGCCTGCATATCCCTGGCCGCTACCGCCCAGAACACGGTAGTGCGCGGTATGGTCACCGATGCCGCCACCGGCGAGCCGCTGCCTTTCGTGCATATCGCCTTCGTGGGCTCCAAGGTGGGCACCAGCACGGATATGAATGGGCGCTATGAGCTCAACTCCTACTACGCCACCGATTCCATCATAGCCTCCTTCGTGGGATATGCTCCCCGATCTTTCCCCGTGCAGCGGGATAGGGAACAGACGTTGGACATAGCGCTGGAACCCGGCAGCATACAGTTGCAGGAGGTGGTGATAAGGCCAAGCAACGTAGATCCCGCCCAGGAGATCATGCGCCGGGTCATAAGGCACAAGCCGGTGAACAACAGGGAGAAGCTGGAGGCCTATCAATACGAGGCCTACAACAAGGTGGAGTTCGATATCAACAACATCACGGAAGAATTCACCCAGAAGAAACTCTTCCGCCCGTTCGCCTTCATCTTCGACAATGTGGACAGCAGCGATGCGAAACCATACCTGCCCATATTCATGACCGAGACCCTCTCCGAGGTGTACTACCGCCAGCACCCCAAAGCCCAGAAAGAGCACATCAAAGGCGTGAAGGTGAGCGGGGTGGAGAATGAGAGCATATCCCAGTTCATGGGAGATATGTACCAGAACATCAACATCTACGAAAACTACCTCTTCATCTTCGGCAAGAACTTCATTAGCCCCATTGCCGATGGTGGAAAGGGTTACTATGACTACTACCTTACCGACAGTGCCTTCGTAGGTAAATACTGGTGTTACAAGATCGAATTCAAACCCAAACGGGTGCAGGATCTGGCATTCAAGGGCGAAATGTGGATCAACGACACAACCTACGCGGTGCGCCAGCTGGAAGGGGGCATAGCCAAGGGGGCCAACCTGAACTGGGTGCAGGGTTTCTGGGTGCGCCAGGAATATGATCAGGTGCAGAGCGAGGTGTGGATGCTGGTGCGGGATGAGCTTGTGGTGGATCTGAACATAGTGCCCGATGCGAAGCGGGAGCGCAAGCACGAGGTGCAGGGATTGTACGGCAGGCGCACTGCCACGTACAAGGATCATGTGATCAATGAACCGCGGCAGGATGAACTCTACCTCGGTGCGGAGCAGGTGCTGGTGATGCCGGAAGTGAACAGCGACACCGAGGAGTACTGGCAACGGAACCGCCACATACCACTGACAGCCAAAGAGCAGCGGATCTACCACATGGTGGACACCATGAAGACCATTCCGCGCTTCCGCACCTACATAGACATAGTCAATACCGTGGTCACCGGCTATTATCCCCTGGGGCCGGTGGAAGTGGGTCCCTACTTCACCGTGTACAGTTTCAATCAGGTGGAAGGGCACCGTTTCCGCATGGGTGCGCGCACCGGCAGCACCTTCAGCCGCAGGTTGGAGTATTCCGGCTATGCCGCGTACGGCACCAAGGATGGGGTGGTCAAATACGGCATCGGCGGGCGCGGCTTCATTAGCAAGGAACCCCGGCTCATCGCCGGCTTCTATTACAAGCATGATCTGGAGCAGTTGGGGCAGAGCTCCAATGCCTTCCGAGAGGACAACATACTCTCGTCCGCCTTCCGCCGCACGCCCAACGATAAGCTAACCCTTGTTGATGAGTATGAGGCATACCTGGAGCGGGAGTGGTTCATGGGTTTCAGCAGCCGCGCCACCTTTTTGCAACGCACACTTTCACCACGCGGCAGCCTTTCCTATGTGCAGCTCACCGATGTGCTTGAACCCCGGGAGATCCATTACATACGCACCACCGAACTGATCTTCAACACTCGGTTCGCGTACAAGGAGAAGTTCGTCTCCGGCGATTTCACCCGCGTGAGCCTGGGCACCCGCTATCCCATACTGGAACTGCAGCTGGTGCAGGGCATAAAGGGTTTCTTTGATGCAGGCTACCAATACACCAAGCCCGGCGCACGTGTTCGGCAGAAGATACCCACCGGTCCATTCGGCCATTTCTACTACACGGTGACCGGCAGCATGGTATTCGGCACCCTGCCGTACCCGCTGCTGATCATCCATTCCGGCAACGAAACGTTCTACAACGATGAGCTAGCCTTCAACACCATGAATTTCTTCGAATTCATCAGTGACAGGGCGGCCAGCGTATTCGTGGAACAACATATGGAAGGCCTACTCTTCAACCGTGTGCCCCTGTTCCGCCGGCTGAAGTGGCGGGAGGTAGTGGGTGCCAAGGTGGCCTTTGGTTCATTGGATGACAGGCACCGGCGCGAGATGGAGCTGCTGCCCTACATGTTCGATCTTAACGGTGGCCCATTCGCCGAGGCCTCCGTGGGTGTGGAGAACATACTGAAGGTGCTGCGCGTGGACCTGGTGCGCAGGCTCACCTACCGCGACAACCCGAATGTGAGCGATTGGGCGTTACGTTTCAAGATGAACATCACCTTCTAAGTGCTGCGGGCAGAGAACATCTTCAAGAAATACAAGCGCCGCACGGTGGTGAATGGCGTTCATGTGCAGGTGAAGCAGGGCGAGATCGTGGGCTTGCTGGGTCCCAATGGCGCCGGCAAGACCACCTCCTTCTACATGATCGTGGGGCTTATAAAGCCCAACAGCGGCCACATCTTCCTGGATAATGAGGACATCACCGATCTGGCCATGTACAAAAGGGCGCAAAAAGGGATCGGCTATTTGCCGCAGGAGGCCAGCGTTTTTCGGAAGCTGAGTGTGGAGGATAACATCCGCGCCATTCTGGAGATGACCGGAAAGCCCAAAAAATACCAGGAGGAAAGGCTGGAGACTTTGCTGAACGAATTCAGCCTGCAACATGTGCGCAAGAACCGGGGCGATGTGCTGAGCGGGGGCGAACGGCGCCGTACGGAAATAGCCCGCGCGCTGGCCACGGAACCACGATTCATTCTGCTGGATGAACCCTTTGCTGGTGTGGACCCCATTGCCGTGGAAGACATACAAAGCATTGTGGCCAGGCTGAAGGACAAGAACATAGGCATACTGATCACCGATCACAACGTGCAGGAAACCCTTAGCATAACAGACCGGGCCTACCTGCTCTTTGAAGGCAAGATCCTGAAGCAGGGCACCGCGGAAGAATTGGCCGCCGATGAACAGGTGCGTAAGGTATACCTGGGCAAACACTTCGAACTGCGGCGGAAAGTGGTGGGGTAGGGCCGCTGCGACCTGAAAAGCCCGGACAAGCGCAATTGTTGATAAGTTTTTCGTTTTCAATCCCGTATTAAGATATTTTAGCGAGCGTAACCCATTACGCTGCACTATGCCCCCCCCCGCCTATTGCCGCTAGTTGTGCTCGTCATACTTGCCCGGCAGGGTTTCGGGCAATTCACTGTTGCTCTTACCGGTAGTGATCACAATGGATATGGCGTAAGTTGCTTTGGCGATGATGATGGCTGGGTCAATGCCACGGTCACGGGTGGTACGGCACCCTACCAATACCGTTGGTCCAATGGAGCCACCACGCAGAACGTTTCCGGCCTGGTGGCAGGCTACTACCGCTTGAGTGTGTTGGATGCAGATAGTGTTATGGTCGAAGCCGATATCACACTCACCACTCCTAAGCGGCTGGTTGTGGAGGCGGATCCTTACCGTTATCCGAATGGGCATAATATAAGTTGCCATGAATGTTTCAATGGCAGCATAGATGTTATCGTCCAGGCAGGGGTAGCGCCATATTCTTTTACCTGGGAAGATGGACCTGTCACGGAAGATCGTACTGGCCTTGGCGCCGGCAGCTACAGGGTGGTGGTGTATGATGCGAATGGCTGTGGCCAGCGTAGCAACATAATGACCCTTACGCAGCCTGATCGTTCTGATTGGCGCATGAATGGGAATACGGGCACCGATCCCAATAGCAATTACCTGGGTACAGCGGATGCGCAAGATCTGGTATTGAGGAGCAACGCCACCGAAAGGCTCCGTTTGAAGGCCGATGGGAACGTGGTTATCAATGGGACAGGCATAGCCTCCGGATTTCTCTACCGAACTGGCAATGGGGAATTACGTGGCGGTGGATTAGAAGAGGTTTTACAGCTGATGCCGGTGGATCCTTGTGCATTACTCAGTTCCTATCCCGTGTGGCTTACCAAGGGGAACGACTTCAGCTTACTCTGCGAAGAGCAATACCCTAAACTGGGTACGCTCAATGCCGATCCGTTAAAGATCATCACCAATGATCAAACAAGGATATCGGTAATGGGCAATGGCCGGGTGGCAATAGGTGCAGAGGGAGGTACAGATCAGTTGGAGGTACACACAACACTTGAAAAAGGAGGGATCTCCTTGGTGAATAACACCACCGAGGCGAACAAACACACCGAGATCCGCTTTCGCAAAGGCCAAACCCAAAACTGGGCATTAGGTTGTGATATTGAAGCGAATGGCGGCCAGAACTTCTTTATCTGGGATCAACCTGCGGAAAGTATACGGTTCTTGATCGATGAGCATGGACGTGTTGCGCTGGGCGGCGCGCAGTTCGGTGGTGACCCTTCCCTTTACCGCTTATATGTGGAAGGCGGCATCGTTGCCAGGGACTTGAAAGTGATGGCCGGTGTCTTTCCGGACTATGTCTTTAAGCCCGGATATATTCTAAGGTCCTTTGATGAAATACGCTCCTTCATACAGGAGCATGGGCATCTGCCCGGCATTCCTTCAGAGGCCGAAGTGGCAAAAAATGGAGGATATGAAGTAGGTGATCTGCAACTGAAGATGTTGCGTGTGATCGAGGAACAGCAGCTTTACATCATGCAATTGGAGGAAAGGCTGCGCAGTGTGGAAGCGAAAGTCCAACATTGACAAAAGGATCACCAAATGAAGCTTGCTTTGTGGATACTCTTGTTGGTCGCATGGGCCCACAGCTTATCTGCCCAGTATGTGAAATTGGTGGGTCAGGATTTTGAGGTGGATGGTGTGCCCTATTACCCCATCATGGCGAATTTCAGGGTGAGTCATTATTTCATTGATCATAATGAAACGTCACCAACTCTATTATAC
>JAEZCB010000118.1 GCA_023412755.1 Bacteroidota bacterium | reverse complement strand
GAGCTACCTTTGCGCCTCGGTTTTTCCGTTGTGCAACAGGCAACAGGAAAGATCCCGGAAAAGTCCAACTATGAGAAGATCGGTCCAACATTCGGTACTACTTCATTGTTTTATTCTGGCCGGTCTTGGCCCGATGGCCACCTCCGTTGGAGCCCAGACACTTCCCCCCGACTTCGAAGATGCTCTGGTGATGGGTGGATTCGTAGAACCTGTGGGAGCCACCTGGGATAACGAGGGCCGTACGTATGTCTGGGAGAAGCGGGGCGTTGTGTGGATCATCGAGAATGGCGAAGCGCTCCCGCAACCCTTGATCGACCTGCGCGAGGAAGTGGGGAATTGGCGTGACCATGGCATGCTCGGTTTCGCCCTGGATCCACATTTCCACATGAATGGGCGCATCTATCTGATGTATGCCGTGGACCGCCATCACCTGATGCACTTTGGTACACCGCAATACGATCCTAACGCCAACGACTATTACAATGCCACGATCATCCGGATCACCCGGTACACCGCATTGGCACCATCCTTCAACACGGTGGACCCAGCAAGCCGTTTGGTGCTATTGGGCGAAACACCACAGACCGGCGCCGTGGTACTGCATGAAAGCCATAGTGCTGGCTCCCTGTTCTTCGGCACGGACGGTACACTGCTCGCATCCCTCGGTGATGGGGCCAGTTACACTTCAGTGGATGTGGGTAATGCCGCCGACAGTTACCATGAACAGGCACTGGCCGATGGCATGATGCGGCCCGAGGAGAACGTGGGTGCGCTTCGCGCGCAGATGGTGAACAGCCACAGTGGCAAAGTGGTTCGCCTTGATCCGAATACCGGTGATGGCGTGCCCAGCAATCCCTGGTTCGATCCCGGAGCTCCCCGTGCCCCACGCTCCCGCGTATGGGCCATGGGTGTGCGCAACACGTACCGTTTCACCATACGGCCTGGCAGCGGCAGTACCGATCCCGCCGCTGGCGATCCTGGTACACTGTACATGGGCGATGTGGGCTGGAATCTTTGGGAGGAATTGAATGTAGCGGACGAAGGAGGGATGAATTTCGGCTGGCCACTTTTCGAAGGTTTCGAAGTGAACACCTACTATTGGAATGTTCCGGTGGCCAACAGGGATGCACCCAATCCCTTGTACAATGGCGCCAACTGCGATCAGCAATTCTTCACATTCCAAAGCCTGATCAAGCAGGCCACGCCCGATCACCTGAACGCACATCCCAATCCATGTGATGCTTCGGTGCAGATACCGAACACCATACCGAAACATTTCCATGCCCGTCCCGCGATCGATTGGAGGCACGGGAATCAATCGCGTTGCGGCGGTTTTGTCGGGAACACACCCGTGGTATACAACCTCACCGATCCCAACTCTCCCGTACCCGGACCGAACTTCGGCGGTTTCGCGGCCATCGCTGGTCCCTGGGTGGAAGGATCGGAACTCCCTGCCGGATATCAGGGAGCGAGTTTCCATGCTGATTATGCCATGGGTTTCATTCGGCGCTTCATGTTCAACGAGCAGGATGAACCGCAGAGCGTGCACGATTTCGCATCGGGGCTTGGCGCCATCACCTGGTTGGGTGCAGGTCCCGATGGATGCATCTGGTATGTGAAGTACAACACCAATGAATTACGACGGATCTGCTTCACGCTGGCCGTGGATCTGCCTCCGATGGCGGTCGCTGAACAATCCGTGCAGTATGGTCCAGGGCCGCTCACCGTGCAATTCACCGGGAGCAACAGCAGTGATCCCGGCGGTGGTGCACTCACCTACCATTGGGACTTCGGTGATGGCGATACCAGCGATCAGGCGGATCCCCAGCACACCTTTACCGCTCCGGCCGGGGTGGTGACCACATATACCGTGGTACTCACCGTTACCGATACGGCCGGACAGAGCGCAACTGCCACGTTGATCGTTTCCTTGAACAACACTCCGCCGGTGGTGGATATCACCAGTTTCGAGGATGGTTCATTCTATCCCGTAGGGGTGGATACGATCTTTTCATTGGAGGCAGATGTCAGTGATGCCGAACATGGACCGGATGACCTCAGCTACGCATGGCGTACCACTTTGCACCATAACACACATACCCATCCGGAACCGATCGATACCGATCCGGTGACCACCACCCTGATCAGTGGAGTTGGGTGCGATGGCGAGACCTACTATTACAACATTCGCCTCACCGTCACGGATGCTGGCGGTTTGGCAACCACGGTAGAACAACACATCTATCCAGCGTGCCACCTGATAGCACCCACCGCGGTGATCATCGCGGAACCCAGTTGGGGCTTCGCACCGCTTACCGTGCAGTTCGATGGCTCGGGCTCTTACGATCCGGGCGAGGTGGTGGCATACCATTGGGATTTTGGAGATGGCACTACTTCCAATGAACCTGCACCCGAGAAAGTATTCGCGAACGCAGGACCGAACTATGTCACCCTCACCGTTACCGATGATGACGGTCTCACCGGTGTGGCAACGCGCATCATCAACGTACTCACATTGGATCCTCCACCCTGCGCGGGCGATCTGGGAGGGCTGTTGCGCGAGGAGTGGAACAATGTGAATGGAGGTTCCGTGGCGGATCTACTGGGCCATGGATCCTATCCGGATTCACCGGACGCTACATCCATCATCACCTCATCTTCCGCGCCTTCGGTGATGGAGAACAATTTTGGTGCAAGGGTGCGTGGTCATATCGTACCGGAGCAGAGCGGTACATACATCTTCACACTCACCTCCGATGATGCGAGCGTGGCCTACCTCAGCCCCAATGCGGATCCCGCCTTCAAGCAGGTTTTGGCGAATGTGCCCGGCTTCACCGGCCCGAATGAGTATGACAAGTATGCTTCACAGGTGAGTACACCGGTCCAGCTGCAGGCGGGAGTTTATTATTACGTGGAACTGCTGCATAAGCAGTGGTTCGGGGAGGACCACCTCGCGTTACGCTGGCATTTGCAAGGTGCGGATACCCCGCAGGTGATACCTGGATCACAACTGGCTCCTTTCATGGAATGCTCGCCAGGTGTGCAGGTACGCATGCTATTGCAGGGTGCATGGAGTGGCCAGGGCATGATGCGCGATGATCTGCGTACGGCAGGCGTGTTGCCCTTGGAGGAACCCTATACCGCAATGGGACTTTCTGTGGATGAGCCCGTTCCGGCGGATGCCAGCCTGCTTCTGACCACCGGCTCCAATGCCGTGGTGGACTGGGTGTTGCTGGAGTTGCGTGATGCCGTGGATCCATCCACCGTACTAACACGGAAAGCCGCGCTGCTGCAGCGAGATGGCGATGTGGTGGCCCCAGATGGCTTCCACCGGATCTTGTTCGATGTGGCGCCGGGTGCATACCATCTGGCGATCCGCCACCGCAACCATTTGGGCGCCATGACCGCCTTGCCAGTGAGCCTTGGCAGTGAAGGAACCGTGGTGGACCTCACCACTTCCGGCACGGGCACCTGGGGCGAACACGCACAGGTGATGCTCGCACCGAACAAATGGGCGCTGTGGATGGGCAATGTCCTGCACGATGACGCCGTGCGTTATGCAGGGGCGGCCAACGACAGGGATCCCATCCTTCAGCAGATCGGCACCATACCTACCGATGTGGTGGATGGGTACCACCAGGCCGATGTGAACATGGATGGCCTGGTGAAGTACGTGGGGCAGGGGAATGATCGGGATCCGATCCTGATCAATGTGGGTGGTATGACACCTACGGCGATCAGGCAGGAACAGCTTCCCTGATCATTTCTTCATGGCTTTGAGATATGCCGAAAGTGTACGGCCACGGGGTTCGCGTATCACCGCGTTGAGAATGGTGCGTGTGCGATGGTCCAGCACTTTTTCCACGGATGATTCACTGGTGCGCTGGGCGAATTTCTTTCCTGTGGTCATGATCGGTAGGTGATTCGACCCGCAAGCTTGGGATCACGGACACTGGGAGAAATACCATGATCACGGTATCCATCCCCGTCATTCTCCACGATCGATCGTTGATGCGTACTCCTGAAGGGAACCAATAGCTTCGCCACATGCAGCGAGCCCAGGCGGTGGCCCTTTTCCTGATCACCACATTGTTGTTGATGTTGCCTGCCATGGTCCTCATACTACAACATGAGAAGCTCGCGCTCCATGCATTGTTGAATTCACATCATGCGCCAGCCGCGGACGCTTTCTTCAGCGTGATCACGCATATGGCGGATGGGTGGGTGCCTACCATCCTTGCACTGGTCCTCCTGCTTCTAAGGGACTTGCGGTCATTCCTCATGATGAGCCTTAGTGCGGCTGTGAGCGCCCTGATCGTGCAGTTCCTGAAACGCATGGTATTCGACACCTGGGACAGACCGATCCGGTATGCCGAAGAACTTGGGGAGATGCATTGGATCCTAGGTCTGGAACTGAACCATCACTTCAGTTTCCCCAGTGGGCATGCGACGTGCGCCTTCAGCATGTGCATGGCCCTGGCCGTGATCGCAGGTAAAAGGAAATGGGCCGTACCACTGGCACTGTTGGCCGCGGTGCTGGCATTCTCCCGTGTCTATATCTCCCAACATTTCATGGAGGATATCGCAGCCGGTGGCCTCATCGGCACGGCTACCGCCGCCATCTTCTATCTGGTGCTCTATAAAGGGCCGCGCTCAAAGCATGAGCGGCTGGACAAACGCGTCTTCCGCCGTCAGAACCAGTAGCGCATACCAATGGAACCGTTGATCTCCACGCGCGTGTCCGGAAGCAGGTCCAGAATGGGCGCTACTTCCACGAAGATGTCCAGTGGGGCACCGCCGAACTCATAGGCCAGACCAACCGGGAAGCGTACACCAAGATCCACCCGCCGTTCATGGATGTCGTGGTATCGGCCACGGTGCCAATAGCGCTCACCGGTCCATGTGCGAAGGCGGACCCCGAAACCATAGTACAACGGCATGGATCCACGAGGCACACCGATCAACCCGCGATCATGATACAGGTGGTCCGCATGTATGTGGAGCGCATTACCCCGCCATAGCCGCCATGCTATGGCACCGGCAATGGCCCTGTCGTTGCCGATATAGCCCTTGGCGGAAATGCCCGTGGGCTCACCAAGGATAAGGCCCAGGCCAAAAGCGCGAGGTTGGGCGAGAGCGACCAAGCTACCGGCCATAAAGGTCAACAGTAGAATGACTGTCCTCATCATGCGGTGATGACCTGCAATTATTCTGCCTGCTTCAATTCTATTTCCCGTTGTAGCTGATGCGGTAGATCATATTCGCGGCATCATCACTCACCAGCAACGAGCCATCCGGCGCCACAAGCACATCCACGGGCCGGCCGGTGGCACGCGCTCCCTTCAACCAGCCTTTGGCGAAGACCTCACTCGTTACCGATCCATCCGCCTGGGGAAATGCCACTACGACCTGGTAGCCTACGGGACTGCTCCTGTTCCAGCTGCCATGTTGAGCGATGAAGATGGCGTTATGGTAACGCTGTGGGAACTGATCGCCGGTGTAGAACCGCATGCCGAGCGGTGCGGTATGTGCCTGCATCTCCAGCACAGGAGGCTCAAATTCCGAACAGGAACGTTCTCCACCGAATTCCGGATCGGAAATAGCGCGGCCATGGCAATATGGAAATCCGAAATGGTCACCTTCATTCTCCAGCCGGTTCAATTCGCAAGGCGGCAGATCATCGCCCATCCAATCGCGGCCATTTTCCGTGAACCAAAGCTGCCCTGTGGTGGGGTGCCAATCGAACCCCACGGTATTCCGGACACCATTCGCCACAATGCGGCGATCACCTCCCTGGGGATCCATGGAGGTGATGGATGCGAATATCTTCTCATCACGCAGACAAATATTGCATGGTGCTCCCACTGGAACATACAATCGGCCATCGGGGCCGAAGGCGATGAAACGCCAGCCGTGTGAGGTCTCTTCCGGCAGATCGTCCACCACCACCTCGGGTGCGGGCGGATCATCCAGCCGGTCTTCGATACCACGGAACCGTACGATCTTTTCCACCGCGCTCACGTAAAGGTCACCATCACGGAACGTAACACCAACAGGCATCTTCAGGCCACGTGCTATGATGTGGGACTTGTCGGGCTTGCCATCGCCATCGGTGTCCTGAAGCGCATGCACCAGGCCAGCGCTTCGCGAACCCACGAACAGAGTGCCCTTTTCGCCCCAGCACATGGCCCGGGCATTCTTCACGTCGCGGGCATGGATCTCAATGGTGAATCCTTCCGGCAGTTCGATATCCTCCAGCTCGGGAGCACCGCCCAACTTGGCAGGCAGGCATACCGATCCGTTGAACAGCAGGAGCACGAAGAGTGCGATGATGATGTCGCGCAGCATCTGGAGCATGGTGCTCAGCGGTCGCGGTCCAGGGCTGGAATGATCAGCACGGGAACACGGCTTTCCTTCAACACCTGTTCACTCACGCTGCCCACGAATGCCTTGAAGAGGCCCGAGCGGCCATGCGATCCCATCACCACCATGTCCGCCTTCAGTCGGTCGATCTCTTCCAGCAGCGTTTCGGTGGTCGATCCTTGAACGAGAAGTCCATCGCACTGCAGCCCTTGTTCCTTTAGTGCTGAAGCCGCTTTTTGTATCTCGGCGTGCTCTTCCCGCAGGATCTCCGCTCGATGGTCACGGATGTAAGTGGGACCCGCGTCGAAGCCAACAAAATCTGGATCGGGCGCTGCTACATGCACCAGCCATAGCTTGGCCCCAAAGGCTTTGCCAATATTGGAAGCTATATCTATGGCGCGTTGCGTTTCCGCGGAGAAATCGATGGGTACTAGTATGTTCTTCATGTTGATGGCAGGGCACCAAGTTAGAGCGATCGGGCAGGCAAGCGAAAAGGCGGCCAGTGGCCGCCTTTTTCCAGTGGGATCGTGCTGTGGTTCAGCCCAACACCAGTTTTTCGAGGTGCTGCTTGCGCAACTTTCCGCTGCTGTTGAAGAACCAGTCCTTCACACCATAGTGGTAACCACGGCGCAGCCCCGAACGATGTGTGCCGAGTTCGCCGCGCTTGCCGCTAAGCTTCTGCAGCACACGGGTGATCTTTGCCTCCACTTCTTCCTGCGACATTTTCGGGTGATTCTTTGAAGCCCAGGACTTCGCATGTTTGAGGATCTCTTCCTTGGGAAGAAGCTGATCGGTCTTCCGGATGGTCTCGATCACCATGGTATCCCAATCACTCAATCTGTAGCCGCCATCCTTTACCTGCCGCTTCTTCCGGCGGCCGGTCTTCGCAGGCGGACGTGTGCCTTCTGGATATTTCCGCGGACGGCCAGGTCCACGCTTGATCACAACGCCATCCGGAGAAGGTGCCGCGGCACCGTTCGTACGTACGGCCTTCAGGTCCTTGATCGCCTTGCGCACGGTCTCAAGCTGGAAGCTCAAGCGGCGGCGCTCGCCGCGATATTGGATCAGAAGCTGGTCGACATCTTTTTCACTAAGTCTTTTGTTCGCCATCTTTGGTGTAGGTTGTACCGGAGTTTGGGAGCGGTCCAAAGTTATGGAATGAATAAGTTGTAATTATCACTTTATATTGTTTTTACATGAGTTAACAATTGCATCTAACGTTCATGGCACCTTCACACACCCTATTATTCCTAGATAACTTCAATAATGGCCGAAGTGGCTTTCCTTTCATGGAATTTTCCAATGCGGTGTGTTGGAACGGCGTGTGCCTGAAGAATGTCGCGCAGTTCCTCTTCCGCATTTGGATCAACTCCGATCAATAGTCCTCCGCTTGTCTGCGGATCACTGTACAGCATCATCACATCCATGGCATCGGCTCCCTTTACTTTCTGGCCATAGCTTTTCCAATTCCGGAAGGTCCCATCCGGGTAGATCCCTTTCTGCAACAGCTCCAGGGCGGGTGGGATCTTTGGCACCTCCACATGTTCGATCGTTGCGGCGAGTTCGCTGCCTTCACACATTTCCAGCAGATGGCCGAACAATCCAAAACCTGTCACATCCGTCATGGCGTGCACACCGGCCAACGCACCCAGATCACGGCCCACCTTGTTGCTTTCGCACATGATCCCAATATCCAGTTGTGCATGTTCCGGGGGGAGCACACCACGTTTTCTCGCGGTGGAAAGAATGCCAATGCCAATTGGCTTGGTAAGGTATATGAGATCGCCTGCCTTCGCCGTGCTGTTGCGTTTGATGTTCGCGATAGGGGCCTCACCTGTAACCGCCAGGCCGAAGAAAGGTTCGGGTGAATCGATGCTGTGGCCGCCACCCAACGCGATCCCTTCCTGCGCACAAACCTGCCTTGCCCCATCGATCATGCGAGCGGCCATGGCCGCGGGAAGTTTCTCCACCGGCCAGCCAAGTATGGCGATCGCCACCAGCGGTGTGCCGCCCATGGCATAGATATCACTGAGCGCATTGGTGGCGGCGATGCGTCCAAGATCGAAGGCATCATCCACGATGGGCGTGAAGAAATCGGTAGTGCTGATGAGCGCTTTTCCGTTACCCATGTCGAGCACGGCGGCATCATCGCTTTCGGCATGGCCCACCAATAAGCGTGGATCGGCCACCATGTGCGTTCCACCATGGATGATCTCCTGGAGAACAGCGGGTGCGATCTTGCATCCGCAACCGGCTCCGCGTGCATAGTTGGTGAGTTTGATCTCTTCCATGTCAGATCGTGGCCGTGATGTTGGGTGCCATCATCGCGGAAATGGCTTGATCCGCTGGTATTCTGGTCACCGTTTTTGGATCTCGTTCAGCCAGACCCCGCTCATAGGCCTTATCATAATACCCCAAAGTGAGGATGACCACTTTGCGCAGATCCCCTTTTTCCAAAGCGTCCAATGCTTCTTTATGGTGCTGGGGTCCCATGCGTCTGGCGATGCGCGCCAGGCTGTCCGCCAATTCGTGTTTCGGGAATCGGCCATATTCATGCAACAGCCGCCGCATGCGTTCCTCAAGCGGTCTCTCAATGAATAGGAGTGGTGCGGACCTCATGCGTGCATGCACCGCATCGGGGATCCTTACACCACCGATCATGCGGCTTTCATCCTCCAACCACAACGGTTTCCGCGGATCGAGTGCCTGGGTGCGCATCCAAAGCAGATTCTCGAAATGTTCGGTGGTCGGTTGGGCCGACAACCCCAGGGACCCGAATGCGGAGCCTCTGTGTTGGGCCAGTTGTTCCAGATCGATCGCCTGGATCCCTTCTTTGGCGCAGGAGGCTATGATCTCCGTTTTTCCCGCACCGGTGTGGCCACCCAGTATCCGCAGATCCATGTTGAAGCCGGTGAAATAACGAAGCACATGGTTCCTGAACGACTTATAGCCTCCCCGTAGGGTGATCACCGATCCAATGCCTGCTTTATGAAGCAACCAGGCCACGCTCGCGCTCCGCTCACCACCTCGCCAGCAATGTATCCGGACAGTACCATTTGCTGCAATGGAACGCGCTTCCTTCGCCATCTGCGCAAGGCGCGGGCCCACCATGCCCAACCCGGCGATCACGGCCGCATCACGCCCTTCTTCCTTATACAACGTCCCTACCTGGGCACGTTCTTCATCCGAGAAAAGCGGGAATGGGAGGGCTCCAGGTATGTGCCCGCGCTGGAATTCCGCCGGTGAACGTACATCCAGGATGGGGGCGTCTATCGAAAGGAATTCCTCTATAGGCGCGGCATGGAGCACGGCCAAAAGTAAGTGTGCGAAAGGGATGATCTTGCTGTTCAAGAAGATCGGTACGGGATCGGAGAGGGCTTTTCTCACCCTAACTTCGAACTCATGTGCCGTATAGCGATCATTCTTTGCACTATTCTTTTCTCCTCCTTCGGGTACTCACAAGGATCATTCGATATCGGCGTGAAAGGTGGCATCTCACGGGATCGGATACAGGTGAACAATGTGGCCGATCTTCGGGGAGTGACAGGTCACCATGCCGGCCTTTTCGCGCGGGTGAAAGCTCCGTTGACCCCTGGGGTACAGATCGAGTTGTTGTACAATACCATGGGCACGGATATTCTGGTTTCCGATACCAGTGGAGCAGATGCGCAGGTACGGTTGAACTATCTGCAATTGCCGTTGTTCCTAATGTTCACGCTGGGGCCTGCCGAGCTTCATTTCGGCGGGTACGGCAGTTATCTGTTGAACTCCTCCATCAGCCAGCCTACGGCAGTGCAGGCCGAGATCCAGCAATTGAAGGATGATCAATACATGGATGTGGATTATGGACTTTTGGGTGGTGTGGGTGTGCGGCTGAAGAGTTTCTATGCGGGAGCACGGTACACCATTGGGCTTGGCACGGTAGGGGAAGCCGACAACGACATTCTCGGCAATGCCCGGAACATGCAGGCACAGTTGTACATCGGTATCGGATTCCGGTGATGCGGGACAAAGGACGCCCCTGCCTCCGCGCCAGGGCGAACATGGCGCAAAGGCAGGGGCTCGCCCTACGGTGATGATCAGGCCCTGGCCTGCAATGATCCGTTGGCGTCCGGCGCCATCCGCTGCTCCATGGCGATGCGCGTTTCCACCTGGTGTATGGCGCGTATCGTCTTCAGTAAACTATCGGGTGTCACACTGATGCTATCGATGCCCAACTCCACAAGGAACTGCGCCAGATCGGGGAGATCGCTTGGTCCCTGCCCGCAGATGCCCACCTTGGTACCCGTACGTTTCGCGGTGCCAATCAATTGTTTCAGCATGGATCGGACGGCATCGTTGCGTTCATCATACAAATGCGAAACCAGTGCACTGTCGCGATCCAGGCCCAGGGTTAGTTGGGTAAGATCATTGCTGCCAATGCTGAAACCATCGATGTGCTGCGCGAATTCCTCGGCGAGGATCACGTTGCTGGGCACTTCAGCCATGAGGTAGAGTTCCAATCCTTCGCGGCCACGTTCCAGGCCATTTTCCGCCATCACCGCCTGTACCTTCTTCAACTCCGCCACGGTGCGGCAGAAAGGGATCATCACCACCACGTTCTTCAATCCCATGCCTTCCCGCACCTGGCGGATGGCCCGGCATTCCAGCCCGAAAGCTTCCTTGTACGCATCGCTGTAATAGCGCGCCGCGCCGCGCCATCCGATCATCGGATTCTCCTCATGCGGCTCGAAGTGTTCACCACCCAGCAGATTTCGGTATTCGTTGCTTTTGAGGTCGCTGAAACGCACGATCACCTTGTTGGGGTAGAACGCCGACGCGATCTTGGCGATGCCGTAACTGAGTTTCTTGATGAAGTAGGTCTCTTCATCACCATGGCCGTTGATGAGGTAGCTGATCCTGCCACTGAGGGCCGGATCACCCAGTTCCTTATGCTGGAGAAGCGCAAGGGGATGCGCCTGTATGTAATTGTTGATGATGAATTCCTCCCGCGCCAGTCCAACACCTGAATTGGGCAGGTGTGAGAATTTGAAGGCGAGTTCCGGAGAAGCCACATTCAACATGATGGGCGTATCCACCTTAGGCAGTTCGTTGAGGAAGGTCTCATGTTCACTGTAAGGGACCTCACCCTCATAGATGCGGCCGATGTCTCCTTCACAACAACTGGCGGTTATGCATTGCCCATTCTCCAGTTTGTCGGTGGCATCACCACAACCTACGATCGCTGGCACACCCATCTCACGCGCAACGATGGCCGCATGGCATGTACGCCCACCACGGTTGGTCACTATGGCGGCTGCTTTCTTCATTATGGGTTCCCAGTCCGGATCGGTCATTTCGGTGACCAGGATGTCGCCTTGCTGGAAGTCATTCCCATCGGTGCTTCCATCGCGTCCATCAAGCGCGTACATGATCCGCACGCGGCCGGTGCCGATCCGATCCCCAATGGCTATGCCGCGCGCGAGCTCCTTCACTTCCAGCCCTTCCTTTTCAATGCGTACATCCACCATACGATCGGTGTTCTTGCGGCTGTGGATGGTCTCGGGCCGGGCCTGTACGATGAATAGTTGATCGGTGAGGCCATCCACCGCCCATTCCACATCCATGGGACACCAATGGCCTTTCAATTCCGAGTAGTATTCCTCAATGGCCACAACGCAACGCGAGATCTCCAACGCCTGCTCATCGCTTATGCAGAATCGCCCTCGCATGGTGCGTTCCACAGGCACGGTGAGCGTGGGTTCCCCGGGTTCCACACCATAGGTCATCTTGCGGTCCTTCTGGCCGAGCTTCTTCTCAATGATGCTGGCATATCCTTCCTTCAGCGTGGGCTTGAACACGAGGAACTCATCCGGACTAACCTGCCCTTGCACCACCATTTCACCGAGTCCATAACTGCCGTTGATGAGTACCACATCCTTGAAGCCGCTTTCGGTATCGATGCTGAACGCCACGCCGGATGCGCCCAGATCGCTGCGCACCATCTTCTGGATACCAACGCTGATGCCCACCTGGAAGTGATCATAGCCCAGACCATGCCTGTAGGCGATGGCGCGATCGGTGAAGAGCGAGGCGAAACAGTTGCGCACGGCCACCAGCAGATCCTCCGGCCCACGCACATTGAGGTAGGTCTCCTGCTGCCCGGCGAAGCTGGCATCAGGAAGATCCTCCGCAGTGGCACTGCTGCGCACAGCGACATCCGTAGCATCCTGCTTATACCACTGGCTCATTTCCTGGTAGCGCTGTACGATCTCCTGCTGTATGGATCGCGGGAACTTGCCGTTCTTGATCATCGAGCGTACTTGCAGGCCAGTACGCCGGATGTTCTCCACATCATCTGGATCCAGCTTTACCACGATGTCCTTGATCTTTTGATCCAGATCATTATGGGCGATGAATGCCTCATACGCAGCCACGGTGACCACGAAGCCTCCAGGAACATTGATCCCTAGTGGAGCGAGCTTTTGGATCATTTCCCCAAGACTGGCATTCTTGCCACCCACAGTGGCGAGATCGGTGGAACGCACCTGGTGGAGCCATTTCAAGTATGGCTCTTCGGTGGTCCTTTCCGCGGAATGGAGGGAAGCGTTGATCGAAGAGGATGTCGTGGATATGATCGGGGGAATACCGGAGGCACCCTGGGTACCTGGGTTTGCGGCATTGTGTTGCATGGGCCGCTGCAGAGCAATGAACGGACCGCCGTATATGGTCTGGACCGTGGTGACAGGATGAACTATGACCTTCTCCGGCCAATAGTGCGTTTGGAAAGGAACGGCCGATCCATCAGCAAGCCGTAAGATCAGGAGGGTGTTGAGGAAGAGCTACCACGAACACGCATCTGGCACCACATCGCGCGCCACATGCCATGGACCTATTATTGTTTAATGGATCCCTCTGCTTCGAACCCAGAGATGATCTCCGGCATCGGTTTCAGTCCCATGGCCTGGCGCAGGCAATTGGCCGATCTCCAAAGGCCTGTCTGCCAACCGGCATTGGTGGTGGCATCGAATTCATCGTGCCCATCGCGGAAGTGGATCCGCATCTTTTGCACCCAGAAATGGCCGATCAAGGCAAGCTGTTCATGATCCACCAGATAGGAGTAGGTTCCCTTGGTGATCTTATTTTCTCCGGAAAGTGTAGGATGGCCGATGGTCGTTTCGCTGCTCTTCAAGGCCATGATCTGCTCATTTTCCAGCTTCAATAGCAACGTATCGCCTTCGAAGACCACGGCCGGCGAGCCCGTGGAGCGCTCCCAATGCATTCTAAGGCAGACCACATCATCCTTCACCAACCAATCAAAGGCGGGTCCATCCGCGTGATCATCCACGCTGATGTTGAGCAAATAGGATCTTGTGAATTCATCTGTCTCATCTTTCAAAGTGACACAATTGGATTGTGCCATGAAGGTGAGACCATGTATGATGGCCGCGATCACCGAGGCCGTCCGCGCTCCAATGATCGGCCAGCCATTCATGCCATGTTCGTGGGTAAGCGGCGGAAGAAGCCGTGTGAATATTCGCCACCAAAGAGCACCTGCATCTTTTCCTGTTTGTCAGCGAAGAAACGATCACAGGCCAGCTTTACGCCAGGACTGCAATCCCATCCCTGCAATGTGCGTGTTGGATCATGATAGTCCATCAGCACGCAAACACTGCCCGGTGTCATGCGTGGATAGATGTTCTCCAAGGATTTGCGAACGAGTTGCGCGATCAGCCGTGGCTCCTCTTCGAAGCCCAGGTCGATATGCGCGAAGGCGATCTTTTCAGGCAGTTCATCATGAAGCATGGAATGCAGATCACCCATATGGATGGTGGGCAGGGTGAGCCCGGATTGGGCGAATGAAGCAATGAACTGCTCCCGCACATCCCCCATGCCTTTGGGATCGAACTTGAAATCATCATACACATGGAGGCCACGATGCATGCCAAGCTGTTGCCAGGCTTTGGCGATGGTGCGTGTGGTATCCCCGGCATAGCACCCCAATTCCACAAGATCGCCTGGAACACCGAATGCCAGCACCTGCTCCGCCAACAGATGGAGGTTGGCGTGTTGAGGCACCGAGCACATGGTACGCTTGGCTGTGGGAATAACGTATGAGGCGGAGAGATAGCGGGTTATGGACCGGTAAACTTCAGCCGCCTTGGAGACGCCATGGACCGGATACGTATTGGTGAAGGCCTGATCGGAGAGCATGCAGTAGAAGAAAGTGCATGGCTCGGACCAATGGCTGTGCCATGAAAATGCCCGGATCGGTCAAGTCCGTTGGTTCCAGCGGTATCGCTCCGTAGGAGGGCCTGGATCATTGGAAGAGTGCTGGGAAAGGAAGTCCACAGACCCTTGCGTTCAAAGTGGAACGCCAGCCTTGGACAGGGCCGGCGTTCCACACTTGAGGGCTACTTTGCTTAGAGATCTTCCAATTCACCCCGCTCCGCAGCGCGTACCATCCGGTCATTCGCATAGATGGCCACTTCCACGCGGCGATTCTCACGACGTCCTTCAGGTGACTCATTGTCCGCGATCGGTTGTTCTGGTCCGTAACCAGCTGTGGTCATTCGGCCGGGGGCCACACCTTTGGAGATCAGGTGCCGCTGCACACTGTTGGCACGTTCCTCAGAAAGCCGTTGGTTCAGATCATCAGGGCCAGTGGAATCCGTATGTCCTTCAATGAGAATGTTGGTATCGTCGTACTTCTTCAACGTTTCGGCCATTTGATCCAGATTGCTCTTGGCCGCATCACCGACCTCGCTGCTGTTCACATCGAACAGGAGACCGCTATCGAACGTGATCTTGATCCCTTCGCCAACACGCTCCACGGTCGCGTTCTCCAGATCGTTCCGCAGTTCTTCGGCCTGTTTATCCATATGGCGGCCGATCAGGGCACCTGCTGTACCACCCACGGCCGCACCGATGATGGCACCCAGCGCCGTGTTGTCATATTGGTGTCCGATCACGGCACCCACTGCACCACCTGCGGCAGTACCTATGGCGCCACCTTGCGCTGTGCGTGAATGATTACAGGCCGTCCCAAAAAGTGCGATGCTCAGCGTCCAAGCGGCCACTGGCTTGATGATCCCTTTCATGGTATTCATATTATTTTGATTTTAGATCCAAGCTGGTCCGTACTCCGGTGAAGCCACCACGGTGCCGGATCTTGTTCGCGTTCAATAAACCGCTGTCGCACAGGGGGGTCCAGTGTCCGGTACAGCCCCGATCGCTGTTGTTTGCCGAGGCATGTGCTCCCCAAAAAGTGGAGTGCCGCTTCATGCACGCATCGCTTGGAACAGGCTTTCTTCCGGCGCGTGCCAGTGGGGTGCGCCCCATGCTTGCACCACTTTGCAGGCAGCTTCGGCCGCATGTGCACACAGGTGATCGATAAGTGGCGGAAGATCATTGTAAGCACCCCTGATGCGCAGACCATTGTCCTCCACGGTGATCGCTAAATAGATGGGCCCCCCATTCTTTACCTTGCGCAGGAGACCACCATCCGCCTGGAACCGTTGTAATTCGGCATCGGCCTCCGCCGTGCTATCCAATGCCAATTCCGCTTCCCGGTGATCCTGGAAGATGGTGATCCTTTGGTCTGTGGCGAAGGGATCAAGAAGCAATGCGAAATAGGGGCGATCCATCTGGGTGAAGACTACTTATTGGAGATCTCCAGTGAAAAGCTCTCAATGATCATTCCGGTGGATCCCAAAGCCAGTAATTGGAGTGGATCGTAGCGTATCGGCCCCGGACCATGGTGTATTGTTTCCCTCCACTGCGGAGATCCTTGAAAGTCCATAGCTTCGAAGCTCAACCGCACCACGATGCCCCGATCACTCCTCCTTGCCTTGTCCTTTCTTGCAGCCATCGCGGCCCTGGCACAACCCAATCCCTATGGCTGCCATTTCTTCAAGCACGCGCCCCAGATCCAGCCACTATCATCCCAGCAACGCAGCGATATCACGGCCACCATTGCGCGCAGCGATACATTCGATATCAGGCATTACGATATCCATCTCGATGTCACCGATCATCAAGGGCAGATGCTAAGAGCTGCCACCACGATCACCTATCGCGCATTGATGGCCGATCAGGGAATGATCCGCTTCGACCTTTTCGAACTGGAGGTGGATTCCGTGATCGGCGAGGACGGACCTCTGCTCTTTGCCCAGGATGACGAGTACCTCAGTGTGTATTTTCAGGAAGCACCGGTCGTAGGGGAGGATCATGAGCTTACGGTGCATTACCATGGCACGCCTCATCGCGATCCGCAATGGGGCGGTTTCTATTTCCAACAGGGCTATATCTACAATCTTGGTATCGGGATCAGCACCATACCTCCCAATTTCGGTAAAGTGTGGTATCCGTGTTTCGATTCGTTCGTGGAACGCGCCACCTATTCCTTCCATGTGAAGACCGTGGGCACGTATACCTTCCACGGCCAGGGCAGCTTCCTGGGTCAGGTGCAATTGGGTGGTGATACCATCATTCGCTCCTATGCCCTGGAGCAAGCCATTCCAACCCACATAAGTGCCGTGGCCATTTCGCACTACGCCACACATGCCTATACCCATACGGGTGCCAGCGGAGACATACCTGTAACGCTGATCGCCAAGCCGGGCAACCTGGATACCATGGTGGCCAGATTCGGGGATCTGGGTTCGGCCATCGATGTATGTGAGTATTGGTACGGCCACTATCCATACGAGCGGGTGGGTTATGTGCACACGGTGGATGGCGCGTTGGAGATCCCAACCAACGTGGCCTATCCTGATTTCATGAACGGACAGTCCGTGGAGCGGAACCGCGCCCTGTACACGCATGAACTCGGCCACCATTGGTGGGGTGATATGGTGACGCCGCACGTCCATAATGACATGTGGTTGAAGGAAGGCCCTGCTGAATACAGCGGCCACCTCGTGGAAGAGTGGATGTTCGGCCACGATGGTCTGGTAAAGGCGGTGAAGGATAATCTGATCTATGTACTGCGGCAGGCACACCTGAACGATGATGGTTTCCATGCGCTTTCGCCCATGCCGGATGAACACATCTATGGAAGCCACACCTATTACAAAGGAGCATTGGTGATGCACAACATGCGTGGCTACGTTGGTGACTCGCTGTTCCAGCACGCCATGCATTCCATACAGAACGACATGGCGCATACCACCATGACACCAGAGGATCTCAGGGACGCGGTGGAACTTTATACCGGCGTGGACATGGTGCCATTCTTCGATGCCTGGGTGTTCGCGCCATCTTATTCTGTTTTCGAGGTGATCACGGCAGAGGCGGCGTCCGTGGGGGGGGAATGGTCCGTGCAATTGGGCATAGCCCAAAAGCTGCGGGGTGGCGATCAGCTGCATCACGCGGTGCCACTTGATCTCACTTTCATTTCCGCGGATGGCCAGGTGCATGACCAGCGCATCATGGCCGGTGGTGATTGGACCACCCTGGAGGTATCATCGCCGTTCGAACCTGCCATGGTGGTGCTCAATCGGTACGCGGCGCTGAACCAAGCGCGGCTGGACGAAGAAGTGACCTGGGTGGCAGGCGATGCATCCGAGAAGAACCTTGAATATGCGGAGCTACGTGTCTATTGCGATGGTGCGGATGATGATGTGCTGATGCGTGTGGAGCATATGTGGGTGGCACCCGATCAAGATCCTCTTTCCACTTATGTGGATGCCATCAGTGGCACGCATTACTGGAATGTGGATGGACTCTGGCAGGAAGGTGCACCCTTGCGTGCACGCGTCGCTTACGCTGCGAACGTGGAAGGGAGCCTGGACCAGGAACTGGTGGCCGGCAATGAAGCGGGGATATGTGTATTGTACAGGCCGGATCCACAGGCGGTATGGGAGGTGTACCCGCATCAGCTCGTCAACACGGGCAACCTCCTGAATGGTTTCGGCAGCATTGAGATCACCGAACTGCGCAGAGGCCAGTATGCCCTGGGCAAGACCAATGGTTTCGTGAACATCGGGGAGGCACTCCCGAAGTATGAATGGAGCATGTCCCTTGCGCCCGTGCCTGCTTCACAAGTGCTTACCGTGAATGGGCATATGCCCGGCCAGGGAACATTGATCTTCGACATCTTCTCCATGGATGGCAGTCGTGTGGCGCGATCCACGCAAGCCGTGAATGGCCAGTACAAAGCGCAGTTGGATGTATCCCGTATCCCTGCGGGCAACTACATCCTGCGCGCCATGACCACCAGGGGCGAAATGGCGGGTTCCGAGCGCTTCGAGGTGGTGCGCTGAACCTGATGGAGCACAACTTCATCCAGAACAAGAAGCCACTTTTTCCCATCCGATCGGCGCTTCGGGATTACCTCGGGCGCCATGGAAGAGAAGGGGCCCTTCCCATCACATACGCCGATCTGCGGCGGTATGAGGGTGTTGTGCCTGTGTTCGACACGCTGGGCCGGGAAACGCTTTGGAACACCGTTTTGTTCAGGCCGGCCGAAATGGAGGAGATCCACGAGCGGCTCGTGGACACCTACCAATTGTTGATCGCGGACGGCAGGCACTTCGACCATCTCATCGTGGATCGGATCGATTTCTGCGCCTATGGCAATTCACAACCGTTCCGGATCAAGATCCTCAACACGATCAACGAGAATCACGATTACTTCTACATCAAGCAGGCGGATGCCAGCCGGATCTATGGACTGGAACTGGAACATATGCTCTCGCCAAGCCGGATCAACTACTATTGTGTGGACAATACCATCGTGGAGGAGCACATCATTGGTGTACCTGGAGATGTGTTCATCAAGGAACCGGTGAAGCATGGTGGGGAACTGAACAAGGTGCGGTTGAGCAAGGAATTCGTGAAGTTCAACGAGCGGTGCTTCACCCGTTTGCTGGGTGATATGCGTGCATACAACTTCGTGGTGGACGTGATCCACGATCTCGATCAGGTGCAATACCGGCTTCGCGCGATCGATTTCGATCAGCAGTGTTATGAAGGGAGGGGGCGGATCTATCTGCCACAGTTCTACAAGGAGAACCTGCCCTATGTGCAGCTGGCCCAACAGGTGATAGGTGCCGAAACGGCGGAGCAATACCGGAATGAGGAGCGAGCCCTGTTGCGCAAGCGGTACAAGCATGCGGAACGGCAGCTGGAGGAATTGCTGGCGATCATGGATGGTGATCCCATAGCACCGCCGGAACATGTTGAGCACCTGGCGCAGGACCTGGAGCGGACACATGGCCATGCGATGCGCGCGCATCGTGGCAGCATGGGAGCTTTATTAAAGGCCCATATGGAGCATTTGCTGCGCGGCACATCCGCAACGGTGTAACCCCTTTTACATGATCTCGTAAGAAGGGGCGAAAGGCATGGGCCTTCACCTTCACATGAGAACACAGCTACTAACAGCATCGATCATTTGTACACTTTCGATCACTTCGGTGGTGGATGCGCAAACGATCACCTATAAATGGATGAACATGGGTTGCGCGAGCATGATCATGTGCGAGCAGGGCTGTGCGGCGTGCAACCTGCCCGAGAATTCATCCTCTGGCTTCTTTGGCACCAATAGTATTTGGATCGGCACCAGCACCTGCCCTTATCCCGGTGGCAATGGAAGCACGGTGATCCATTCATACGATTGGCCCGTATTCCCCGAAAATGGCAGCTATGCCATGCTCTCAGGGATCGCCACCACACCGATGCAGGTGGATAGCATCATCATCCGGCATACACGTACGGCGGCCGGTCCACAACGGCTTAAGGTATCCTTCGCCCGTAGTCCCATGGAGCCCATGATGGAGATATCGGATGCCATGATAGATCAGAATTTCACGGAGACCGTGATCACCGGGCTAGACTGTCTTCCGTTCCCACCGGGCGCACCACACGCCACCTTCCAACTGAAGATGCAGCCTTACGACTCCGCTGGCGATGGCGCCTGGGTCCTGGATGAGATACGGATCGTTGGCTCCACTTGTGCCTCATTCTCCACCGATGTGTACGAATTTGAGGAGATACGCTCCAATGATCCGCGGCCATACGTGGATGTGCTCGGCCGGCCCGTGGGTTCCAACGCCGCACCTGGCGTTTACCTGGGCGGCAAGCGGGTGGTGGTGGTCCAGTAGGTTCAGATGCGCGCCCGCGGGTGGAAACGCATGATGTTGCTGCGCAGGTATTCCCTGTCCAGATGGGTATAGATCTCCGTGGTGGTTATACTGGCATGGCCCAGCATTTCCTGCACCGCACGCAGGTCCGCGCCACCCTCCACCAGATGTGTGGCGAATGAATGCCTGAATGTGTGCGGACCGATCGTTTTTCGGATCCCGGCGCGTGCAGCGAGTTCCTTCACGATATTGAAAACGGACATGCGGGAAAGCTGACCACCGCGCCGGTTGAGGAAGACGATATCCTGGACCTTGGGCATCAAGGGCAGGTGCACCCGTTCATGATCCCGGTAGAGCTTGATCGCTTTCATGGCGTCCGGTCCAATGGGCACAAGCCTTTCCTTATCGCCCTTGCCCACCACGCGAATGAATCCTTCGTCGAAATGCAGGCACGATAAACGGAGTCCACACAACTCGCTCACCCGCAGCCCGCAACCATAAAGTGTTTCCAGAATGGCCTTGTCACGGTGCGCCATTGCCTTGGACATGTCGATCACCTGCGCCATCGCCTCGATCTCCTGCACGGTAAGGAAGACCGGTAATTTTCTCCCAAGCCTTGGCGCTTCTATCAGTTCTGTTGGGTCCACCGCGATCGCCTTTTCGCGAAGCAGCATGCGGTGGAAGACACGCAATGCGCTTATGAGCCGTGCCTGGCTCGAGGCCGCGAGACCTTTTTTGGCGATGGTGGTGATGAAAGCCTGCAGTTCCTCCTGTTCCAGGCCATCGGGAGGTATTGGAGGTGTGCGGGCTATGGCATGGTCCCGGAGTTTCTCCAGGTCGCTGAGGTATGCCTGTACCGTACGATCGCTCAATGATCGCTCCAGCTTCAGGTGCATACGGAATTCGGCTAGGGCCACATCCCACCGCATGGCCCAAAGGTCCAGACCAGATCCAACCTATCCCATCTGGTTTCCGGCGCATGATGCACCATTCATTGTTGGATCTTGATCAACTTTGGGCAGCCGCAACATGCAACGCATCCTTGTGATCAATGGCCCCAACCTGAACATGGTGGGTGTACGTGAACCGTCCATTTACGGCGATCGTACCATGGATGATATCATGGTCTCACTCCGCGACGCTTTTCCCGAAGCGGAATTGGAGGAGGTTCGTACCAATGATGAAGGTCCCATCGTTAACGCCATTCAGCAGGCGGCCGGGAAAATGCAGGGCATAGTGATAAATGCCGGCGGCTATTCGCACACTTCGGTGGCCATCCGGGATGCCATAGCCGCTGTGGATGTGCCCGTGGTGGAGGTCCATTTGACCAACCTGCTTGCGCGGGAACCATTCCGCCACGTATCCCTGATCGGCGGCGTATGCGCAGGCTCTATCATGGGGCTTGGGGCGCAGGGCTATTCTCTGGCCGTGCGTTACCTGCTCTGGCATGCCGCTCAAAGGCGGACCGGTCCAGCTGTGTGAATCGTTTCCAGCCCAGGATGAACCGGTCGAAGGCGATGCTCCTGTGGTACATGCCTGTTAGATCAGGCCCCTGTTCCTGCAGCAGCAGCTTACGCCGTTGATCAAGCACGTGAGGCAGACGCAGGAAGAAAGCCCAATGAGCGCGGAATACCTGCCAGCTATGCGCGCCATGTCCCTCCAACAAGAATTTGATCGCTGCGAAACCATCCAGGACCAACCTTCGGATCAGACCCGCCTGCCATCGCGGACGGCGAAGATTCTTTGTGAGCACGATCAAGCTGTTCCGGAAATTCAAATAGGTCTTTCGCGGGCTCCCATATCCCAGGGCACCGCCGCCTGCATGGTACACCAATGCAGCGCTGGTATAACCGATCGTCCAGCCTCTTCTCCGGAGGCGCCAGCATAGATCGATCTCTTCCATATGTGCGAAGAGCGCCGGATCGAAACCATCCACCTCATTGAAGGCCTCTCTTCTGATCAGCAGGCATGCCCCAGTGGCCCAGAATACTTCGGCCGAACCATCATACTGACCTTCGTCCACTTCGGTAACCTCGAAGATCCTGCCCCTGCAGAAGGGATACCCATTCCTATCGATGAAGCCACCGGCGGCTCCGGCATGTTCCAGCCTCTGCCGCTCCCTGTAGCTGCGGATCTTTGGCTGGCAGGCGGCCATGCGGGGATGTTGGATGATGTGTTCCTTCAACTTTTTGAGCCACCCGGGGGTCACTTCCACATCGCTGTTGAGCAGGAGGAAGAGATCATGGTCCAGCCGGGCCAACGCTTCATTGTAACCACCGGCGAATCCGAGATTCTCCTCAAGCTGGATCACGCCCACCTCTGGATGGGCCTGCCTTAGCCACTCCACCGAATCATCAGTGCTGGCGTTATCCGCCACAATGATGTCCGCATCATTGGTATGGGCAAGTACGATGGGCAGGAATGACTCCATCCACTTTCTGCCGTTCCAATTAAGGATCACGACCGCCGTTCGCATCAGGGCCAAAGATGGGCACAGGTGCGGCCCCAATGCTCGCTCAACGCGGATCGTTGTAGAATTCCCTTACGCGGTCGCTTTCCAGTGTGCCCGGATCACGGCCCTGCACACCCGGCATCGCCACGTTGCGCATATGGAGGATGTTATTCCATTGCGGATTCTGGATCTCTCCCGGTACTTCGCTGTGCAGCAGTTGCATGCAATAATTGGCCAGGTCCGGCTGGTAGAATACGAATCGCTTGTTGCTGTATCTGCCGGCGCGGTAGTAGTGCCAGATGGAATAGGGGAGGGTACCCGGTTCATTCAACCGGTCCATCATGGTGTTTGGAGCACCATATTGGAGGTAAACACGGCCGCGATCGGTCTCATATCCTTTCAGGATCCGGCAGCTGAAGAGTTTGTTCACCTTAACCACCTGCTCCTGGTATGTTTGCCAGGCTCCCTCGGGATCGGCGGGGTTTCTGTTGGACCAGAAGGTGTACAGAAAACGCTTCATGTGCTCCATATCGCGGTCCTGCCAGCGGTCCTGGATGATCTTGCGTTCCAAAGGATCGGCGATCGGCGAGAGCGAATTGACGTATTCGGCCAACGTATCCCTGTCAGTATAGCGATCCACGAAGGTGTTGCTGATGTCCACCTTGTTCAAGGCCAGTGGATCATAGTTGCGCGGCATGGGGTTGTTTCGCTGCATGAATTGTTCGCGCCGCGCTTTTAATTCACCTTTTTTGTCCCGCACCTCCACGGACAGCAGATAGTTGCCCGAGGGAAGTTCGGAGATATCGAACTGTGCGAATACCGGTTCCACCGGTCTCGCCTTGGCACGAATATTCTTTTTGTATGAACCGAAAACACCTCCCTTTTCAAAGTTCTCCAGCTGGTAGGTGAGCAGGTAGAGGCTGTCGTTACCGAAAGCCTCGTCCGTTCCATACACCTCCGCATAGAAGTTCAATTGTTTCAGCTCCCTTGGAAAATAATCGCTTATCAGCGGCACCACCTGGTATCCGAATTTCGCATGTGGCTCCTCGGAGGGATCGATGCTTTGTGCGAGCATCAATTCGGAGATAACGATCCCTTCACCCCGGGCACCCACGGCCAACGGTGCATGGTAGCGGGTGGTGGCTTCCGTGGCCGAATTGAGGTCCTTCACTTCCACGGAAAGTTCATAATCGCCTGGTGGCAGCCGGAAATATTCCTGGTGAACAAGATCCGTTGGCAGGCTGTCCAACCGCTCCTCTCCAAGTACCTCCGCTTTGGAGAATGTCACCACCGCACCATCCCGTTCAATGATGGTGGTGGCTTCCACACGTGCACGATGGAAGCCGCGTTCATCCATGCCGATCACCATGCTGCCGGCAAGGAAGGCCATGTTCACTTCCACGCGCGGCTCTCCGCCCGGAACGTGGAACACCTTGCTCTCCACCACCACATCGACCGCCGCATGTGCGGAAAGCGCTGAATAGAAGACCAAGGAAGAAAGGATGAGCTGGCGCAGGAGGGGCTTCATATCCACAAATTTAGGCGGATCGGGTTGGCGGACATCCACCGTTCCCCGTTCCGTTGGCCATCCTTATGGAACGCGGAACTCAACGGATCAGCATGCCAGTGACAATAAGATCATTGGCGGTTGTTGCTCACCACCTCCCGTTCCACAAGTGCCCGATCGGCCAGGTATTCCTGGTACAGGTCACTGTAGCGCACCCGGTGTTCGATCACATCATCGGCTCTTCCCACCAGGCCGAGCATCAGTTCACAAGCCTCCCGAAGCCCGTTCTCCCCACCGCTGAAATGCGTGAGCAGGTCCGCATCGCCCTTGGCCACCACGTGGTTCTCGAACAGAGGGCTGTTGCGCCTTCTGATCATCACGCGGAAGCCGCAACGGCGTGCGATGGGCAGATCCAGGATATCATCGAAGAAGAAGGCCACCTGCCTGGCGTCCAGCGAATGCCGCCGGAGGAATTCATCGAATGCCGCGGGTTTGTTGGTGAAACCCATGAACAGGTCGTTGAACTTTTCCCGCTCGGTGAAGCGTTCTGCCAGGCTGTTCTGTTGCCCGGTGATAACGCCGCAGGGCACCCGCTGCTTTTCCCGCTGCCACAAGGCGAAGCGCAAGAGGTTCACCCCCATGCTGCCCACCTCGCTGAAGGGGCTGCCGCCATTGGCATCGCGCCAGCCATCGTTGAAGACCCCATCCCAATCGAAAAGAAGTGCCTTTATCTGGCCAAGGTTGCGTTGCAGAACATCCGGCGGACGCAGAAATCGGGTTCCCAGCGCGGCAAAGGCCTTCAGATACTCCATCCCCGCAAGTTACTAGCCGGCCGTGGCCTTCAAAAGGTCCTGGATATCCAGCATGCCCAGTTGGCGGCCATCCTCGCTTACTCTAAGCGTATCCACATTGCGATCCTTGAAGATCTTGTGCGCGTCCTCCAGAAGTGCCTCCGGTGAGACCACGATAGGTTCGTTGAACTGGAGTTCGCTAAGGCGTTTGGTAAGGAATTGATC
>JAEZCB010000094.1 GCA_023412755.1 Bacteroidota bacterium | reverse complement strand
CGCTTGAGGGTATTGAAGATGATGATATCATCGATCCGGTTGAGGAATTCCGGAGCGAACGCCTTCTTCAACGCCTTCTCGATCACGCCACGGTTGCTTTCCTCCTGTTGCGCCGAACGTGCCGTGGTACCGAAGCCGACACCTTTACCGAAATCGCTCAGATCACGCGCTCCTATGTTGGAGGTCATGATGATGATCGCGTTCTTGAAATCGATGTGGCGGCCGAGGCTGTCGGTCATCTTGCCGTCATCCAGCGCCTGCAACAGCAGGTTGAAGACATCGGGGTGCGCCTTCTCGATCTCATCCAGCAGGATGATGGAGTAGGGGCGGCGGCGCACTTTCTCGGTAAGCTGTCCACCTTCTTCATATCCTACATAGCCAGGAGGCGCACCGATCAAACGGCTCACGGAGAACTTCTCCATGTACTCACTCATATCGATGCGGATCAGCGCATCCTCGGTATCGAACATGTAACGGGCGAGTTCCTTGGCCAGCTGTGTCTTACCCACGCCGGTGGGGCCTAGGAAGATGAAGCTACCGATGGGGCGGTTTGGATCCTTGAGGCCGGCGCGATTGCGTTGTATGGCCTTCACCACTTTCGCCACCGCTTCGTCCTGGCCGATCACTTTGCCGACCATCTCCTCCTTCATCCGCTTCAGCTTGCCGCTCTCTTTCTCTGCGATGCGGTTCACCGGAATGCCGCTCATCATGGCCACTACCTCGGCCACATTCTCCTCATTCACCACGGTGCGGTTGCTCCGGCTTTCTTCTTCCCATTGCTTCTTGGCACGCTCCAGTTCCTCAAGCAGCTGGCGTTCGCGGTCACGAAGTTTTGCGGCCTCTTCATAGCGCTGGCTGCGCACTACTTTGTTCTTCTCCTCCTTGATCTCCTCGATCTTCTGCTCCACTTCGAGGATGTTCTTTGGCACCACGATGTTGCTTATGTGCACGCGGCTGCCTGCCTCGTCCAGCGCGTCGATCGCCTTATCTGGCAAGTGCCTGTCGGTGATGTAGCGGTTGGTGAGCTTCACGCAGGCGGAGATCGCCTCATCTGTGTAGTTCACATTGTGGTGGTCCTCATACTTCTCTTTGATGTTGTTGAGGATCTGGATGGTCTCATCCACCGTGGTAGGTTCCACCAACACTTTTTGGAAGCGGCGCTCAAGGGCCCCATCCTTCTCGATGTATTGACGGTATTCATCCAACGTGGTGGCCCCGATGCATTGGATCTCGCCACGCGCCAATGCGGGTTTGAACATGTTGCTGGCATCGAGCGATCCGCTGGCGCCACCTGCGCCCACGATCGTATGGATCTCATCAATGAAGAGGATCACATCCGGACTATTCTCCAGCTCGTTCATCACCGCCTTCATCCGTTCTTCGAACTGGCCCCGGTACTTTGTACCTGCCACCAGACTGGCGATATCCAGGGCCACGATGCGCTTGTTGAAGAGCACACGGCTCACCTTACGCTGAATGATCCGCAAGGCAAGACCTTCCGCGATCGCGCTCTTACCCACACCGGGTTCGCCGATCAACACCGGGTTGTTCTTCTTGCGGCGGGAGAGGATCTGGCTCACGCGCTCGATCTCCTTCTCGCGTCCTACGATCGGATCGAGCTTCCCGTCCTCGGCGAGCTTGGTGAGATCGCGGCCGAAGTTGTCCAGCACCGGCGTCTTGCTCTTGGTATCGCCTTGCTTGCGTGTACCACCACCGCCGGCGGAAAAGCTGCCGCTATCCTCATCGTCATCGTCAGCGCTTTGTGGACCCTGCGCCTTTGGCTTGCTGCTGGAATAGCTGTCAGGACGGGTTCCGCCATCGGCCAAAATGGCATCCACCTCATGTTTCACACTCTCATAATCCACATGGAATTTATGGAGCGTACGGGTGGCGAGGTTATCCTCATCCTTCAGCATGCTCAACAGCAGATGTTCCGTATCGATGTGCGGGCTCTTGAAAAGCTTGGCTTCCAGAAAGGTGATCTTAAGCATCTTCTCAGCCTGCTTGATCAGAGTGATCTTATCCTTATCCGGCGGACGCATTACACTGGCCGGCTCCATGGAACCCTCCACCACTTTGCGCAATTCATCGAGGTCCACTTCCAGCCGCTGCAGGATCTTCACCGCGTTGCCTTCGCCTTCGCGAATAAGCCCCAGCAGGATGTGCTCGATGCCGATATATCCATGTCCAAGCCGCAGTGCTTCTTCCCTGCTGAAGGTGATCACATCGCGTACTCGGGGAGAAAATTTGGCGTCCATTCGTTCGTTTCGGTTCTACTTGTATGTTCCGCGTGGGCCGGGTCTGCTAAGTTAGCCTGCAAAGGAACGGGGGCAAGCTATTCAACCCACAATTCCGGCCCATTATCACACCGCCCGCATTTTTCCACAAGTGGCTGTGCGGTTGTGAAAAATTAGGGCCGCTTGTTCGGAGCATTCTGGCTACTTTCGGGCTCCCGTTCAAAGACCCGATCCGCAACTACCGGGCCATCGCGAGGAACTGACAGATATGGCAGAAGGAGAGAAGATCATACAGATCAACATCGAGAACGAAATGCGCACGGCCTACATCGATTATTCGATGTCGGTGATCGTGAGCCGGGCCCTGCCCGATGTGCGCGATGGTTTCAAACCGGTCCACCGCCGCGTGCTCTTTGGCATGCAGGACCTGGGTGTTATGAGCAACCGCCCGCACAAGAAGAGCGCAAGGATAGTAGGGGAGGTGCTCGGTAAGTACCACCCGCATGGCGACAGCAGCGTGTACGATGCCATGGTGCGCATGGCCCAGGATTGGAGTCTGCGCTACCCGCTGGTGGATGGGCAGGGGAACTTCGGAAGTATTGATGGCGACAGCCCTGCGGCCATGCGATATACCGAAGCGCGGCTTAAGAAGATCGCCGAAGAGGTGCTGGCCGACCTGGACAAGGAGACCGTGGATATGCGGCCCAACTTCGACGATACGTTGGAGGAGCCCAGCGTTATGCCCACCAAGATCCCCAATCTGCTGGTGAATGGTGCCTCCGGTATCGCCGTGGGTATGGCCACCAATATGCCACCCCACAACCTGAGTGAGGTCTGCGATGGCATCGTGGCGTACATCGATGACAAGAACATCGATGTGGAGGGGCTCATGCAATACATCAAAGGTCCTGATTTCCCCACCGGCGGAGTGATCTACGGGGTGGAAGGCATAAGGGATGCCTACA
>JAEZCB010000011.1 GCA_023412755.1 Bacteroidota bacterium | reverse complement strand
CGCGTAAAGGTCTGCAAGTCGATCGCTGGTGAAAAGGTCGGATAACAGCGAAGGCGGCACCTATACCCAAGTGACCGCCTTCTACCTTATCAACGTGTATACCTAAATATAGGCAAATAGGTATCCATGAACAAGGCGATCGAAGGCGGCTAATTTGCCATTAGGGAGCGTTGGGCATGTGCGCGGCATGATCGGGGCATCGGTATACAGATGTGACCGTATATCCAAAAGGTTCAAGCCAACTTGAAAGTACCGAAAGGAATGTTCGTTGAATGATGCTTCCCCGGCTCGTTGGGCCTTTTGCCTTTGGGGGCAACGGCCCTATGCCGGGGCATGGTTCTGGAGTATCGGGTTGAATAGCGGGCGAAGTGAAGTACCAACCTTCCAGCTTCAACAAGGGGTGTTGGCTTTGCTTCGTGTAGTACGTGTACGCTTGCTCCTTATCGGTCAGGTTCGCTAGTTGAATGTTCGCGCTAGAGATATTGGCTTGTATGTGTTCGCGAAGTCCTAGCCCATGGCCATGGGTGTCGTGAACGATAACGATGTGAAGGTGCGGCTGCCAGCGGCCCAGTTCGTCTAGCTGTTCACGATACACGATAAGGTCGGAGTTCAGGTGCAACCCTTCCAACAAGTCCAACACGAAGTTGGTGTATTGAAGGCATTGCTGCCCATTGCTACCGTCGAAGGATACGTCTAGCCGGGTGCTGTGGGTGGTGCTAACGGCTGCCCATGGCGTGTCCGCTTGCTCGATAGATATAGAAGGCATTACACATTGAATAAGGGATAGGATACGTATGGGTATAAGTACTCCTACCCATAATAAATACACAAAGTCAAGGCGGATCTAAAGGGGGGGATCGTAAGAAAGTGATGCAACCCACCCATACAGACGCTAGAACGCGATAATGGGGTGAAAAAAATGTGCGGGGTGTGCCGAGGTAGGGAGAAAAGGCGAAGGGGAATACCCGGTCACTGGAACCCCACGACCTTGGGGCGTATGCTTTCGGTCCATGCCGGGTCGATCATAACGAAGTCAAGAACGCCCTGCCCTTGCTTCACTAGGTTCACCAGTATCGTGGCCTTATCGCGGGGTTGCAACTTGCTATATGCGTGGTGAGCAAGTTTCTTGGGCTTCCATCCGCCAAAAAGAACGCGGATCGGTTCGGGCACCATGAAGTCGGGGCCTTCTAACAACGTGACTAGTGAACGGCGGCATGTGTGGGTTTGCACGAATGCGTGAAGCGGCCCACCTTCAACGGGCTTGATACCATTGGCTTTGATCACGGGTGATTCAACGTATTCATCTACACCAACTTCTTTGCACACGTCCTTTATGTAGTCGTTTAACTTTTGTTCACTGATAAGGTGGGGGCGTTTCTGGGGATCGCTTAGTAGATCGAATGCGGGCTTGAACAGCGGCACGATCTGCGGGGTGGAAGTTTTCGTGTTGGTGTAGGTGATGTAAGGGAATCGTGTTCCCCGCTTATCTGTATGCCACGCGATCGGCGCGGTCATGATGCGGGACCAATCTTTCACCCGGAACCCTAGCATCAATTGAATGACCAACAACCTACGGGCGTTCTCAAGGTGCGGGCTTGTCAGTTCCGTATTGATCACCTTCGCCATTGCATCGGCATCTAGAACGTGCTTCGTTAGCGGGCGTTCCGGAACAACGGAAAGCCGGGATGGATCCACGCCCAAGGTGATGCCTTCATTAGCGGCCTTGTTCAACAAGGCTTTCAAGTCCTTTTCAAAGCGCGTTCTGGTACTTTGCATGTAGTAGCCGCCAGTTAACGCTTGGGCGCGTTTCGGTGAACTGGAACAAAGGGTGATGAATAGGCCGAAGTCCATCCAATCTTTCTTACTGAAGGTCTGCAAGTAGATCGGCCCGCGTCCTTGGGCTTGTTTCTTGAATGGCCCTTTGATCCTTGCCGCTTCCATGGCCGCAAGTACATTGATCGGCGTGCGGTACTTGCGTTGGGTGGTTTTGTTGAAGCGACCGCCTTCGCTTGTGGTGCCGCGCTTTAGATAGTCCATGGCCCATTCAACAAAGCGAACGTTCCCGCGTGGGGCTGTTGAATCGCCACGAAGTCGATCACTGATCTGTTCAGGTGATGGAAGGTGTTCCAGTTCGTCATGGAGTTGGCTGAACACGTTGAACAGTTCTTGCCGCTTGTTCTTTATTGCCGTTTCGATCCGTATCCATGCCGATGGGTTGGCGGCTATCCATTGATCCGTTGGCCGCTTGCCGTTCCATTGATCGTATGGTATGCGTTCTCCTATGCTGGTGTTCACGGAGCGATACCGGGGCTTGCCGTTCCATCCACGTTCATAGAACCCGTAGTTCCATTCCAGTTGAACATGGCCGCGTGTAGTGACCTTGACGCGGATCTTATCGGGGCTTTGTGTGTGGGCCATGTTACAAGGGTATCACCCCGCGCAAGGTTCGCGCAAGTCAATTTAGTTGGCTTTGTGTCCGGAATCGTGTCCGGAATTGACCGAAAAGGGGCGTTCCTTTAGGGGGTCAATGGCTTGCTGCCTTTTCGTTCCGAAACCCTTGCGGCTGTAAGTGAAAAAGTTCCGAAACGGGGCGAAAAAGGGTGAAAACCAATGAAAGCCAAAGGGTTCTGGTGGGGTCACTCTTCTCTCCTCCCCCAAGCCTTCTTTGCCGCTCAACAGCGCGCTGTGTGAAAAAGCATATGGCACGCGGCATACCCGTGATCGACCTAGCTACCTTCGGCGTGGCCGTAAGTGTGCGTATGGCTGCGTAACTTCAGTGCATGTGCAGGATCATCATCTGGGTATGGTGCATGGTATGGGGCTTGTCCATCTGGGCGCAGCCCGGCAACACCAGCTGCTCGAGTGCGGTGCAGCTTTGTGCGCAGCAGGCGGCGCCAGGTACCAACACCGGCGCGGTAGGCAGTATCCCTAGCCAATGTCAGCCTACTGATAATGTGGTCTGGTACACCTTCACCACCAATAGCATGGGTGGTGAGGTCAATATCCAGCTTACGGATATCGACTGTGCCACGATCCCGGGCATGGGTGATGAGCTGGCAATGGTGGTGGTGGGCGGCACCTGCGAGCCACCTGATTTCCCGATCGTCACCACCTGCCTTACCGGTGACGAGGGCATTGACATGATAACGCCTGCGTTGGCTCCCAATACCACATATTGGGTGCTCATTTCAGGCACCATGCCTCCGGGAGGAGGGCAGGCGGCCCAATGCACCTTCAACATCACTGTTTCCGGTCCGGGTATGGATGTGCACGATGTGGATCTCATCATAAGTGAGGATGTGATCATAGGCATCGGCGAGAGTACACAGCTTCATGTATCCGGTGGATCGAACCCTGTGTGGTCACCCACCTCGGGGCTCAGCAACGCCAACATCCATGATCCCATCGCCAGCCCCGCATCCACCACCACATATACGGTGAGTGTGGAGATGAATGGCTGCATCTACACGGCCCAGGTGGTGGTGGAAGTGATCCGAAGGATCCTGCCGCCGAACACCTTTACTCCGAATGGGGATGGCAAGAACGATATATGGCAGATCATAGGCATGGATGATTATCCGGGGGCCGAGGTTTCGATCTATGATCGTTGGGGCCAGCGGGTTTATTCCAGCACCGGATACAGGGAACCCTGGGATGGCACCTTCAACGGAGCACGCTTGCCGGATGCCACCTATTACTACCACATCCAGTTGAACCAGCTCGAAGGGCGTGCTCCGCCTTATACAGGTTTTGTCTCCATCGTGCGATGAGATGTGGACTGGTCATATCCTTCCTGCTGATCGCCCTCGCGGCGCAGGCACAGCAATTGGGGCAGTATACGCAGTATGTCTTCAACCACTTCAGCGTGAATCCAGCGGTGGCTGGCAGCAAGGAGTGTCTGGATGTGCGGCTCGGAGTGCGGCAGCAGTGGTCCGGTTTCGATGGAGCACCGCGTACGGGTTGGGCCAGCATGCATGGCGTGTTAAGGCCGAAGGGTAAACCGTTCATCAGGAACCGCCATGGTATCGGGGGATTCGTGGAGGCCGACAACGCAGGGCATTGGGGCTATACCCGTTTCGTGCTCGCCTATGCCTATCATCTGCGCATGACGCAGGATGCCTACATCTCCTTCGGCCTCTTCGCTGGCGCCCAGCAGATGAAATTCGATGTGGGCAATGTGGTGGTGGTCGAGTACGATGATCCCGCCATACAGAACCGTGCTTCGGTGATGGTGGTACCGGAGATCACACCGGGTCTGTGGTGGTACAACAAGAACGCCTGGGCCGGTGTGGCGCTGCATCAGGCTGTGGGCAACCGAATAGAAGGCATCGGCCAGGAAGCCCGGCTCGCAAGGCACTTCATGCTCAGCGGCGGTTACCGCTACCGCATGGGGCCACGCATGCATCTAATACCAAGCATGCTTCTGAAGAAGGCCGGTGGTTCACCCTTCGCACTGGACATCAACGCCATGGCCGAATGGAACAAACAGATCGCCCTGGGTGCTGGATATCGTGGCGGCGATGCCGTGGTGTTGTTGATGCGCGTGGGCTTCCTGAAATACTTCCAGCTCGGCTACAGCTATGACATCACCACATCCCGCCTGCGTGTGGCCGGCAACAATACTCATGAATTGATCTTAGGGGTAACACCCTGCAGTGGGAACGATGGTGGACGAAGGATGATCAGCTGTCCTGCATTCGAATAGACCCGAGAAGAACAAATGCGAAACATCTACCTGCTAAGGCCATACATGGTGCTGGTCCTTGCCCTGGTGTGTACCATGGCCGCCGCTCAGGACAAGTACTGGATCGGTGGCGATGGCGATTGGAGCGATGCCCGTAAATGGAGCGCTACTCCCGGAGGCAGTGGAGGCGCCGGTGTGCCACGTGGCGGGGAGAATGTGCATATACTGGCACAGACCCCCATGCGCATCACCCTGAAGCGGGAGGCATGGTGCAGGGATCTTCGGGTGGATGGGGAGCAGGCTGCTGTGGTGATGGCAGGTAATGCTCCGATCAACATAAGCGGATCATGGCACATGCGGGGCGATGTATCCTGGCAGGCTTCAGGGGATGTCCGCATGGTGGTGCGCAAGGAGGGAGTGGAACTGCATACGCGCGGCATTCCTGTTGGGGGCGATGTCATCTTCAATGGCGATGGCAGCTGGTCCATGCTTAGCGACCTGGTGCTCACGGAAGGCAAAGGCGTGGCGCTGGAGCAGGGCACGTTGATCGGTAATGCGAGCTTGTTGAAAGCGCATTCACTTGAATTTCCCAACATGAACAACGCACGCTATATCGGCAATAGCGGTGTGCTCATGCTGAAGGAACCTCCGCAACAAAGGTCGCTGAACAACTCGATCATACCCGGAAACAGCATTCTGGTGGTGGATGGGATGACCGTGGGACTGGAGGCTCCACAGACGGAAGCGAGGCAGCGCGACATCAACATATGCGGTACTGAACCGGGACAGACCATGTTCACGGTGGATGCCACCGTGACCACGAATTACAATGGCTTCGGTGTTAGTTGCCGCGGTGTATGCAATGCCACCGTAACGGTATCCGTATCGGGTGGCAGCGGTAATTTCACTTACCAGTGGCTGAATAGCGGCCCACCATCCGCCACGTGGACAACGGCCTGCGGAGGCCCACAGATCGTGATCGTCACGGATGTCACCCAAGGCATCAGTTGCCCTGTTTCCGTTACAGTGAATGAGCCGGCGCCGCTTGGTGTGATCTTCATGGGCCAGGGCACACCTCCTACATGTGCGGACGTGTGTGATGGTTCACGCTCCGCCTTCGCGGTGGGGGGGGTGCCTCCCCATAACTACAATTGGAACAATGGTGCTGGAACGAGTTCCTCCTTCTTCCAACTTTGCGCCGGGCTGAACACATTGCAGATCACCGACGCGAACAACTGCGTCTTCGATACCACGTTCTTCTTCAACATACAGCCACTGCAGCCGAACCTGGTCTTCACACCAGCAAGCTGTTTCGGGGAGTGTGATGGAACAGCAGGAGTTTCTCCGTCGGGGGGAACAGGTTCCATATCCATCACCTGGTCTCCACCACCTCCAGTGGGCCAGGGGACCAATTTCGTATCTGGACTATGTCCGGGAGATTGGAGCGTTCTGTTGGTGGATGCGAATGGATGCGATACCACCGTCACCTTCACCATCAGTTCACCTCCGCCGCTGATGCCCATTGTCACGCAGGAAGACGCTTCGTGTTTTGGAGTATGCGACGGTACGGCCAGCGTGGTGGTTACAGGAAGTACCGGCACCTTGATCTATTCATGGTCGCCTCCGCCAGGCGGTGGGCAGGGCACAGCCGCAGCGACCGGCCTTTGCGAAGGTGTATATGACCTTACGATCACCGATCAGGCCACGGGTTGTGATACCACGTTGACGATCACCATAGATGCGCCGGGATCCATCGATCCGCAGCCGCAGTTGAATGATGCCACCTGTGCCACAGCATGTGATGGTTCCATACTCCTTCAGCCGACCGGAGGCACGGCTCCCTTTACTTATGTATGGTCTCCGGCTCCGCCTGTGGGGCAGGGCACCGCGTCGGTCTCCGCTCTGTGTCCTGGTGTCTGGCAGGTGGTGGTCACGGATGCCGCAGGTTGCGATACCACCGTATCACTTACCATTTCCGCGCCACCGCCGCTGGAGCCAACACTTTCCACCACCGATATCACATGCAGCGGTCTTTGTGATGGTGCAGCATCCTTGACCATAGGCGGAGGTGTACCCGGATATACGTTTTTATGGACACCGGCACCAGCCGCGGGACAAGGCACGGAAAATGTCACCGGCCTATGTGCTGGTGCGCATACCATATCGGTCACCGATGCGAATGGTTGTGACACCACTTTGACATTCAATATCGCCGAGCCACCGCCCTTGCAGGCTATCCCTGCTCAAACGGATGTATCCTGCAGTGGCGCTTGTGATGGTACGGCATCCGTTTCCGTAAGTGGCGGAACTCCGGGATACACCTACGCGTGGTCTCTGGAACCTGGATCGGGACAAGGGACCCCAACTGCCGATGGACTGTGTGCAGGTGCCTATTCCGTGGTGATCACCGATGATGCAGGATGCTCGATCACACAGGTCTTCGTCATCGGAGATGCCACTCCGATCGTGGTGGATATCATCACCTCACCCGCCAGCTGCCCGGGAGTGTGCGATGGTGCCGCAACGGCCAATGCTTCCGGTGGAATGGGTGGTTTCACCTTCCTGTGGGATCCCGCTCCCGGCGCTGGACAGGGCTCGAACTCAGCCTCTGGATTTTGCCCGGGTGCATATTCCGTTACCATAACGGATATGGCGGGCTGTGATACCACCATCACATTCACCATAGATGCACCTGATCCCATTGAGCCGAACGCCACAGTGAATGATGCTTCCTGCGCGGATCAGTGCGATGGCAGCATAGACCTGGCACCGGCTGGTGGCACCGGCGGGTTCACGTATCTCTGGTCGCCGGCCCCGCCAGCTGGTCAAGGAACGCCGAACGCATCCGGTCTTTGTCCGGGCGTGCATCAGGTCACCATCACCTCGGGTGGCTGCGATACCACGGTCACATTCACCATCGCAGCGCCACCACCCATTGATGCATCGTTGTCCATTAGCGAAGTAACATGCACAGGTGCTTGTGATGGTGCGGCCAGCGTAACTGTTGATGGCGGCACACCAGGCTACACGTATCTGTGGACACCAGAGCCTGGCGCGGGCCAGGGAACGGGGTCTGCCTCCGGGCTATGCGCGGGAGACTACACCCTGTTGATCACTGATGCAGCAGGATGCGATACCACGCTCTCTTTCCAGATCTCGGAACCGCTGCCGATCACCGCTGATCTTACCGTGACACCATCCAGTTGTGGCAATACCTGCGATGGTGCCGCCAGTGTTATAGTGGCAGGCGGATCGGGTGGCTATACGCTGGTATGGGGGCCGGGCATGATAAATGGGCAGGGCACGAACGCCGTTACCGGACTATGTCCTGGAGGGTACACGCTGGAAGTGACCGATGGCAATGGTTGCAACGAAATGTTCCCATTCACCATTGAACCACCAGCGGACATAGAAGTGGATGCGGTGATCGATGATGCGTCCTGTTCCGATGATTGCGATGGATCCATCACCGTGGCTGTCACCGGAGGAGCAGGCACACTTACTTACGTATGGACACCACAACCGCCCGTGGGGCAGGGAACCACGAGTGTTTCTGGCCTTTGCTCCGGAGATATTGAATTATCCATCACAGATGCTTCAGGTTGCGATACCACGATCACATTCACGATCGGTGCACCCGACCCGATAATTCCGAATGGGGTTTCGACCAATGAGAGTTGCAACGGCCCATGTGATGGTACCGCATCGGTGACGCCTTCCGGCGGAGTGGGTACCTTCAGTTATTTATGGACACCATTGCCACCCAGCGGCCAGGGGACCTCCTCGATCAGTGGGCTTTGTCCTGGAACATGGTCTGTGACCATTACGGATGCGGCAGGTTGTGATACCACCAATGTCTTTGAGATACTCCCACAGGAGGGCATCGATGTATCCCTGGAGTTGGAACAGGTGGTGTGTGCAGGGGCGTGCACCGGTTCCGCCACCGCAACGGTGAGCGGTGGAGTGGAACCTTATACTTACACATGGTCACCGGCACCGGGTGCTGGCCAGGGTACTGCCATTGCCACCGGTCTTTGTGCAGGGCCCATGCAACTCACGGTCGTTGATGCGGCGGGCTGTGATACCACCATCACGTTCATGATCGATGCTCCACCCGCTCTGCAGGCCGATCTCACGGTGAATGGAGAGACCTGTGCGGGCCCCTGCACAGGTAGTGCTTCGGTCTTCATAACAGGTGGTGCCGGTATTTCCACATTGGTGTGGGATCCGGAACCGGGATCCGGACAGGGTACTACAGCGGTGACAGGCCTGTGCAGTGGCACTACCTATTCGCTGTTGGTAACGGATGAGAATGGGTGTGACACCACGCTCACCTTCACGGTGGATCCATTCATTGGCCTTCAAGTGACATTGGATGTGGATCCAATGACATGTGCCGGCGACTGTGATGCGAGTGTTACAGCGACAGTGGATGGCGGAGTGGGACCGTTCGCCGTCGTTTGGGTGCCCGAACCTGCCAATGGTCAAGGTACTCTGGTCGCCAGTGGTCTGTGTGCCGGTTTCGTGGAGGTGACCATCACGGATGCGGCTGGATGCGTATCGGTGGCCAGTGCCGAGATCGAGGAGCCGGAACCACTTATGGACAATGCCGTGGTCACCCACATCACCTGCTTCGATCTCTGCAATGGCAGCATCGTGATCGATCCTACCGGAGGTGTGGGTCCTTATGAGGTGTATTGGTCACCTGTGCCGCCCAACGGACAGGGTTTTCTTTCCGCAACGGATCTGTGCATTGGCACCTACCTGGTCCAGATCATCGATCAGAATGGATGCGAAGCCACTTTCGCCCATGAGATCTTCAAGCCGGATCCGCTAGAATTGCAATTCACCACCACGCAGAGCGATTGCCAGCAGTGTATAGGATCGGCATCGGTGGAAGTGACGGGAGGTGTTCCGGACTATGACCTGGTGTGGACCGACGCGGGTGGTACGGTGATCGGCACTGGATCGGAGATGTTCGATCTCTGCGCGGGCCTCTACGTGGTAACGGTAACGGATGCGAACGGCTGCGTACACTCAGCAACGGTGGCGATCAATGACGCCACTGGTGAGGAGTTGACGGCCATCCATGGCGAGGTGACCTGCCCCACCACCTGCGATGGCACAGGAGCGATCGCGTTCACTTGTTCCGATCCGCCATGTACCATTGTTTGGACGGACGCGCTGGCACAGGATATAGGTGTTCCCGGTGACACGGCCACAGACCTCTGTGCGGGGGTCTATTTCGCCACGGTGACGAATGCTGGCGGCTGCATCTCCAGCGTACAGGTGAACATAGTGACACCCGATACGTTGGAGATCGAATTCCTCTGGACCGATGTGAGCTGTGCCGGTGAATGTGATGGTGCGGCCGAGGCCATCATTTCCGGCGGTGTGCCCGGTTACACGATCACGTGGGATCCCGTGCCACCTTCTGGTCAGGGCACCACGAACATCTCCGGCCTTTGCCCAGGTGCTTACACAGCCCAGGTCATCGATCAGAATGGATGCACAGCCGAAGCCACTGTGACCATCGCGGAACCCGATGCGTTGGTATTGGATGTGGTCATTACCGATGCAAGCTGTCATGGAACCTGTGATGGTGCCATAATACCCACGGTCTCCGGTGGTACGGGTGGCTACACATATGTCTGGTCACCTGCGCTGCCACAAGGCACGGATGGATCCATTTCAGATGTATGTGCAGGCAGCTATACACTCACCGTGACCGATGCGAATGGTTGCAGCATCAGCGCCAGCTATGTGGTGGATGAACCTGAAATGATCCAGTTGTTGGGCATCAGTACGGCAACCGCCTGTCCGGATTGCGAAGGCACCGCGACCGTGCAGGTATCCGGTGGCACTCCACAGTTCTCTTTCGAGTGGTACCACCAGGGTTCGTTAGTAGGGACCACACAGACCATCACCGGACTTTGCGGAGGCCTTTACACGGCCACGGTCTCGGATGCCAATGCATGCAGCAGCACCATTCTCATCATTGTTCAGGATAACAATGCGGAGGAGCTGACACCCGTGAACGGTGCGGTAGGCTGTTCCAATGACTGTAGTGGCACCGCGGCCATCGAGTTCGATTGTGGATCTCCGCCATGTACCATTGAATGGACGGATCAACAGGGCAACATCATTGGAGAGGATGTCCTTGAGGTGCACGATCTCTGCGTGGGCATCTATTACGCACAGGTCACCAATGGTGATGGCTGCACCAGTGCCACCTCCGTGGCTGTCGAACCTTCGCAGGAGATCGAACCTAGCCTCAGCTTCACCCCGGTAAGCTGTCCGGGAGATTGTGATGGGACCGCGACAGTGGCGCCTTTGGGAGGCATAGCTCCCTATACCTATACATGGGATCCGGAGCCCGGACAGGGACAAGGGACCCCTACCGCCACGGGGCTATGTGCGGGTATCCATACCCTGTTGATCGAAGATGCCTCTGGTTGTGATACCACAGTGACGATCACCATTCCTGAGCCCCAACCAATGGTCCTGGATGCCATGATCACACACGTGGGTTGTGCAGCGGATTGTGACGGCAGCATCAGTGCCACGGTGACCGGCGGCTCAGGGGCGATCACTTATTCCTGGTCCCCAGAACCGGGCGCTGGACAAGGCACGGCGATGATCACCGGACTTTGCGCCGGCACCTATACACTCACGGCCACCGATGTCAATGGTTGCATTTCCAACGCCAGCTGGACAGTAGAAGAACCGGAGCCGATCACCCTGCAATGGAATGCCACGCCCAGCGAATGCGGACTATGCATCGGTGGCGTGGAGGTGGTGCCCAGTGGTGGCACAGGTACGTACACCTATGAATGGATCAATGATGGCAACGTGGTGGGTACCGATCAGCAATTGAATGGGCTTTGTGCCGGACTCTACCTGGTGAACGTTGCCGATGCGAACAATTGCCAGGCCACGGTACTGGTGCCGGTTAGCGATATCGATGGAGAGATCCTCACTACAACGGATGATGTGACGAGTTGCCCTGGAGCATGCGATGCCACAGCAAGTGTGGCCTATATCTGCGGAGTTCCCCCATGTACGGTAGCCTGGGTGACCGACATGGGCGTTTCGATCGCTCAGGATGTGGACATTGTCACGGATCTCTGCGCGGGGCTCTATTATGTTATGGTGACCAACGGCGGTGGATGCGTGAGCATCGAACCCGTGGTGATCACAGAACCGGATCCGATCATTGCCGACCTCGTCACTTCGGACGTTTCCTGTTCTGGTGCCTGTGACGGCACTGCGGAAGTGGACCCAGCAGGCGGCACCGGACCCTATACCTACCTCTGGCAGCCGGAACCGGGGGGGAGCGGGCAGGGTACTCCTTCGGTAGATGGACTTTGTGCCGGTGCGTACGACCTGACCATCACCGATGCCAACGGGTGCGATATCACGGTGCCATTCACCATCAATGAGCCGGAACTTATTGAGTTGGGGATACAGATCGATCCGATCAGCTGTAATGGTGCATGTGATGGTGCCGTAGAGATAACACCTACGGGTGGTAATGGCGGATACACCGTTGTATGGACACCGGAACCACCGGGAGGCCAGGGAGTGTTCCAGACCTCGGATCTATGTGAAGGCACTTGGAACATCGTGGTGACCGATGCGAACGGATGTACGATCGAGCAGGAGATACATCTTCTCGATCCCGCTCTCCTGGCCGTGGAGCTGGCTGTTACCGGCAACAGTTGCTTCACCTCCTGTGATGGTGAAGCCGCCATCGATGTGGCAGGTGGCGTGGGACCATACTCCATCATCTGGAGCGATGACAGCGGAACCATCGCGGAGGATGTGCTCCAGGTGGGCAGCCTTTGTGCGGGCACCTATTCAGTTACCGTTACCGATGCTTATGGTTGCTTTGACACGGCGACGTTCGAGGTGGAAGGTGCGGAAGCCATTACTGCTGATCCCACACTGGTCCACGAGAGTTGCAACGGCCCCTGCGATGGCAGTGTATCAGTGGATGTTTCAGGTGGTGCTGGCGGCTTCACCTTCTTGTGGCAACCTGCGCCAGGAGCTGGACAGGGTACCGCGATGGCCTCGGAACTTTGCGCTGGAGCCTATACCCTTACCATTAGTGACGCGGCCGGTTGTGACACCACGTATTTCTTCACCATCGATCCCTTCACCCCGATCACCATCGATCCGCAGATCACACCGATCTCTTGTGCGGGTGAATGTGATGGCACGGTCGACCTGAATGTCACGGGAGGATCCGGACCCTTCAGCTATCTGTGGTCTCCAGAACCTGGATCAGGGCAGGGTTCAGGCGCCGTTTCTGGAATGTGTGTGGGAACTTACACAGTTGCGATCACCGATGTTTCCGGCTGTTCCACTTCATTCAACATCACCTTGTTCGGTCCGGATCCCATTGTTGTGGATCAAGTTGATGTGATCCCTGCGAGTTGTGGCACGGTGAACGATGGCAGCATTGGTATCTCGGTAAGTGGCGGGGCAGGAGGATACACCTACCAATGGACAGGGCCGCAGGGCTTCACCTCGGATCAGCAGGACATTTCCGGGTTGTTCGAAGGGATATATACCGTGACCATCACGGATGCCAGCGGCTGCTCTCAAATGGTGGATGTGGCCCTTGAAGCACTCGTTCCCATTGAGGCCGATGCCGGGGAAGACCAGCAGTTGTGTCCAGGTGCACCGATCGTGCTGGATGGTTCTGCAAGCATAGGTGCCTTAACCTATGAGTGGACGGATACACAGGGCAACGTGCTCGGCAATGATCCCCAGGTGGAAGTTGGTCCACTTCCACCTGGCATACACACCTTCACCCTTACGATCACGGATGGTCCATGCGAGAACAGTGACGAGGTTTTGGTGGTGGTGCTCGATCCACCTTTCGCCGATGCCGGCCCGGATCGATCCATTTTCGTGAGTGGCACCGCGACCCTCGGAGGTTCACCAACAGGCCCGGAAGGTTCCACCTTCATCTGGTCGCCAGATTCGCTGCTGAATGATCCCACAGCCGCGGATCCGATAGCCGATCCGCCGCAAACCACCTGGTTCCATGTGCTGGTCACTGGGCCTAACGGCTGCCAAAGCATGGACAGTGTGCTCGTGACAGTATACCCGGACATTGATATCCCAAGCGGTCTCACACCGAATGGCGATGGTTGGAATGATGTATGGGTGCTTGACTTCGCGCCACTTTTCCCGCAGTTGAAGGTGGAAGTGTATAGCCGCTGGGGTGAGTTGCTTTTCCAAAGCGTTGGCTACCATACCCCCTGGGATGGGCGCTACAGTGGTGGTTTTGTGCCCGTGGGTACATACTACTATGTCATCGATCTGAATAGTCCGGAATTCCCAGAAGCCTTCACAGGCCCATTGACCGTGATCCGATAGTGCCATGGAAAAGAAAAGAAGCATCATTTCCTTCCTGCTCATGGGCATCGCGATGCTGGCGGTGCGGGCACAACAACTACCGCAGCTCACGCAATACCAGTTCAATGATCACATCTTCAACCCGGCCGTGGCGGGCAGCAGGCCATTCTTCGAACTGCGTAGCGCACACCGCTATCAATGGGTGGGTATCCAGGATGCGCCGCGCACCTTCGCGCTCAGCGCGATCTCACCGGTGGCGTCCAACATGGGTGTGGGCGGTTACATTTTCACCGACCACGTGGGCCCCACACGCCGCACCGGCGTGCAGGTATCATACGCCTATCACCTTCGGTTGAATGAAGGCCTGCGTTTGTCCCTCGCTTTATCCGGTGGTATGACCCAATTCCTGATAGATGGATCGAAGATCAGGCTGTACGATCCCGGCGATCCAGCGATGGACCAACAATTGCGCGGGCAGACCGTGGCTGACGCAAAATTTGGCTTCCTCCTATACCATGAGCGGTTTTGGTTCGGCGCCGCAGCGCCTCAATTGTTGCGGAACCGCATGTATTTCCTGGATGAAAAGGAAACGCTAAGCCGTATGGAGGCGCATTACTATGCCATGGGCGGCTACCGCTTCCAGTTGAATGAGGACTTCCGCCTGGAGCCATCTTTCCTGGTGAAATACGTTGCTCCCGTACCACCGAAACTGGACATCACTGCCACCATCCGCTATAAGGAACAAGTGTGGCTCGGTGCCTCATACCGCACCAACGATGCATGGTGCGCCATGGTGGGCTATTGGTTGAAAGAGACCTTCCAGTTCGGTTATTCATATGACATCATCACATCCAACCTGCGCAATCACAGCACAGGTACACATGAAGTGATGCTTGCCGTGACCATAGGCCGGGAAAGTCCTGAAGATCAGCCGGTGGAGCCATAGCTGGAGCATCTCCTTGGCTTGGGATCCCCAGACCTTTTACATAATTGTGATGGGGTGGCCGGTGGACGATCGGTGCTGGATCCGTAAATTCACGTTCCCTTTTGGGACCAGCACCTCTTCATGTCCAGATCCTTCCTCTTCCTTACCAGCATCCTGTTCAGTGTTTCTGTGGCAATGGCCCAGGATGATGCGAACCTCCCATGCCTTCATAACGACATGGAGCTGCTGCGCCCACTGCACCAGGATGATCCCGCAGCCCTCCTGGAAATGCAGTTGAAGGATGCGGAACTGGAGCATTTCACCCAGAATTTCCAGTACGATCCCAATTCCCGTGATGGTGATCCATACATCATTCCGGTGGTGTTCCACATCATCCACGACAATGGTGAGGAGAACATCTCCGATGAACAGATCGAGGATGCCATCCGTGTGTTGAATGATGACTTCAATCGATCGAATCCGGATTGGGAAAGTGTACACTCCCAGTTCCTGCCCTTGGTGGCGGATATCGGCATCGAATTCCGCCTGGCACGCAAGGATCCTCTGGGCAATTGTACCAACGGGATCACGCGCACCCAGTCCACATTGACACATGCAGGTGATCAGAACATGAAAAGCCTGATCCAGTGGCCGCGCAACAAGTACATGAACGTTTGGATCGCGGCTTCGGCCAATGGCGCCGCCGGGTACACATATCGCCCTGCGAGCGTGGCCAACTTTCCATCCGGTGATGGCATAGTGATGCTGCACAACTATACCGGCAGCATCGGCACCAGCACACCATACCGTTCCCGCACGTTGACACACGAAGTGGGCCATTGGCTCAATCTGGCGCATACATGGGGCAACAGCAATACGCCCGCGTTGGCCAGCAACTGTGGAGATGATGATAATGTGAGTGACACACCGAACACCATCGGTTGGACCTCCTGCAATGTGAATGGTGAGAGTTGCGGCTCGTTGGACAATGTTCAGAATTACATGGATTACAGCTACTGTGGCCGCATGTTCACCGTGGGTCAGGCAGCTCGCATGATCGCGGCCCTCAACTCGGGCACAGCCCAGCGCAACCAGCTTTGGCAGAACTCCACCCTGGTCGCCACAGGGGTGCTGGGTGAGGCGGAACTTTGTGCGGCGGCGTTCACGGGTATCGGTGGGGTTATTTGCGCCGGTGAGTCCATATCGTTCAAGGATGTGAGCTTCCATAATGTGAGCAGCCGTACCTGGAACTTCCCAGGCGGTTCACCGGAAACATCCAGTGATCCCGAGCCGGTGGTGACCTACAATGAAGCAGGTGTATACCCCGTAACGCTTACCGTAAGTGATGGATCAAGCACATTGACCACTACCTCGGTGGATCATGTTACCGTTCTCCCAACACCCGGTAATGCCGTGCCTTTCTATGAAAGCTTTGAAGATCCCACCGTGGTGGATGGCGCTCAGTGGCTGCCAGTGGATCATAACAGCGGTAACGGATTCACTGTTATCAACGGGATCGCCTATACCGGCGGGCACAGCCTGAGGTTGTTGAATGGTCCCAGCATAAGCGGACAGATCGATGAGTTCCTGAGCGGCACCTTCGACCTTGCCGGTCAAGAAGAGATCGTGATATCCTTCCGATATGCTTACGCACGCCGCGCCGAGGGCAACGATGACAAGCTGCGCGTGTATGTTTCGAATGATTGCGGTGATTCATGGACCCTGCGTACCCAGTACCGTGGTATCAGCTCACTTTCCACCGCCCCCAACACCACCAGCAACTTCATTCCCACATCACCGGACCAGTGGAAACTGGCCGAGGTGTCCAACATCAGTGTGGAGCATTACGCGGTCGAGAATTTCCGCTTCAAATTCCACTTCCAAAGTAACGGGGGCAATCATCTTTACATCGATGATATCAACATCAATGGTGTGGCAGTGAGCGTGTCCGAGAACGGGAGCACATCATCAGAGCCGGCGATGGTGGTGCCGAACCCGGTGGTGGACCAGGCCCAGTTGGTCTTCTCTTTGGATCGCAGCACACGTACCCGCATCGGCTTATTGGATGTTCTGGGCCGCGAGATCCAGGTGCTACAGGAGGCCACCATGCCGGAGGGGCCACACCGCATGGACCTGCCCATGGCGGACCTCAACAGCGGCATGTATTTCATCCGGCTGGAGAAGGACGGAGTGAACGAGGTGGTCCGTTTCGTGGTGAAGTAGCATGGGACACATCCGGCCCCATGCAGCAGGGGCCGCTCCTGGATCGGAGCGGCCCCTGTTCTTTTTGGTTGACCGACTAGGGCTCGAACCTAGACTCTTCTGAACCAAAAT
>JAEZCB010000242.1 GCA_023412755.1 Bacteroidota bacterium | reverse complement strand
TGGACAAGGTGAGACCAATGACCATGGCGGAACGGGATACCAAGCCATGATCGCACCACATCCCGCCAGCTCTTCGCGCCTGCGGTGACCCATGCATAATTATGCGTGCGGGCATACAATTTGCGTTCCCAAAGCGGACCGGCGAACATTCCATGGTGAAGATCCTTTGCGCATGACCAGTTCTGGAAAGGCGTTCCCGATGCGTGTTTTGTGGGGCATGAAGCGCCTGGTCCTCCTGTTGCCGCTAGTCATCCTGCTGATGCCCCAATTTGTGCAGGGGCAGCGACTTATGGATCGAAAAAGGCCGGAGATCATACCATCGGAAGGCAAGGTTCGGCGTGGGGGGTTCTATTTCGCGCCGGGCATCACCTACACACTTCCGCGTAATGGAGATGAGCGGGAAGTGTACCGTGGCGCCGATACCAGTTTGACCGCCACATACGATGCACATGGCCGTCTTGGTCTATACCTGGAGGCGGGTTGGTACCATGCCACGCGCGATCCGATCATCCTGGACTATTGGGATATTGGCCTGGCCTACAAGAATCTGCGTGGTTCGGAAGAGTCTTTCGGCATATTGAGGCGCGGCGAATTGGTGGATACGCTCGCAGGCGAAGGGGCATTCGCGGAGCGCATGATCACATTCCATGTGAATGCCAATAAATTCATCCAGACCGCGGATCATCAGTTCATCCAACTATCCCTTGGCGTGAATGTGGACCACCGCATCGGTGCGGATCATGGGCATACGGCCCATCCGATCTTCAACGATCACCGGTACCCGCCCGATCTTCTGGGCCAGGCCCATTTCAAACTTGGTTACGGATTCAAATTAACAGGCAGCCTGCTGCTGATCCCAGCGGTGGAAACACCCATCTTCAGTGTGATGCCAGAGGATGAAGGCCGTTTCGGCGCGTTACAATGGTTCAGTAGCACTTACAGGCCGTTGATCTTCAGTGTGCGTTTCCTTTGGTTGCGGGCGCCCAAGGGCTTCGACTGCCCGCCACCCATCCGGCAGCCCGGGGAAAAGAAGGCAGGCAAACGCAAGCAATACAAGCAGGACGGTTATCATCCGTGACCCTTCACCGGAGGAAAGGATTGTGGCGCCGCTCATCGCCGATCGTGGTCTTCGGACCATGGCCGCAATACACTTCCACATCATCACCCAATGGGAACAATTCGGTTCGTATGCTGCTGAGGAGCGTGTCCATATCACCGCCGGGAAGATCGGTGCGCCCGATGCTGCGCTGGAAGAGCACATCACCGGCGATCACGAACCGTTGTTGAACAGCATACAGGGCGATGTGGCCCGGGGAATGACCGGGCACGAAAAGCACCTCCAGCTCGTCTTCTCCTAAACGGATCCGTTCACCCTTTTCAATGAAGCGGCCGGCGTCCGGTGAGGGGTCATAGGGTATTCCATAAAGATGGGCCACTTGTGGCCCACTGCGTAGGACGATCTCCTCCGCCTTATGCAATTCCGGTCTTAGACCGAACGTTGCGTGCACCCAGGCGTTCCCCAGGATGTGGTCTATATGCGCGTGGGTCAGCACAAGACGAACGGGTGTAAGCGCGTTCCTTTCCAGGAAAAGGCCCAATTCACGCTCCTCTTCCCTGTTGCTGCAACCCGGGTCGATCAGTATGGCTTCCCTGCCATTGTGCAGGATGTATGTGTTCTCCTGGAATGGGTTGAAGGTGTAGCTGGCGATGTGGAGCATGAAAGAAAAGCCCGAAATTCGTACTTGGAAGTGGACGGGATCGTCCCGAATGTAGCTAACTTCAACCAGTGTTCCGGACATTCCGTACAAGCTTGAGAGCACGCGCGGCCCTTGTGGGCATCCTCCTTTCCATCCTTTCGGTACAGGGCCAGTTCTACTCCGGTTCCCAGCAGGAATACGGCAAGAACAGGGTACAGTACCAGGAGTTCCTCTGGCAGCAGTACCGCTTCCAGGATATGGAGGTGTTCTTCTACAAGGAAGGCCGGGATCTGGCGCGGTACACAGCGCAGGCCGCGACCCGGCACCTGGCGGACCTGGAGCGGGAGTTCGATTTCGCCATCGATGAACGGCTGCAATTCATCGTGTACAACTCGCTCACCGATTTCCGCCAGAGCAACATCGGGCTGGCCGGTTTCGGAGGGGACAACAACATTGGCGGCGCCACACGGATAGTAGGCACCAAGATCTTCGTGTATTTTGAAGGAGACCATCAGTTGCTGGACAGGCAGATCCGGTCGGGGATCGCACACGTGATCATAGACCAGATGATGTTCGGGGGCAATTGGCGGGATATGGTGCGCAGCAGCACATTCATGAGCCTGCCGGAATGGTATACGGATGGCATCATAAGCTACCATTCACACCCCTGGGATGCCGAACTGAACAACCGCATACGCGATGGGATCCTCAGCGGCCGATACGATAAATTGAACCGGCTTACCGGGGATGACCCGCGCTATGCCGGGCATGCCATCTGGAAGTACGTGGCCGATGTGTACGGCCCGGGTGTGATCCCCAATATCCTGTACATGACCAGGGTGAGCCGCAACATCGAGAATGGCTTCCTATTCGTGCTCGGAGTGTCCCTGCGCACCCTCACCGAAGAATGCTTCGCCTACTACCGGGAACGGTTCAAGGAGGAGGATCGTTTCCGTGAAGATGTGACCCTGGAGAAGATCCCCATAAAGACGCGCAAACGCAGGGTCTACAGTGAATTCAAGCAAAGCCCGGACGGCAGGTATTACGCCTGGGTCACCAACGAGCTGGGGCAATACAAGGTATGGGTGCACGAGATCGCGTCCGGCAAGACACGCAAGATCATCAAGGGTGAAAAGAAGCTCGAGCGCATAGTGGATCGGAGCTTCCCGAAGCTGGCATGGCACCCCAGCAGTGGCGCGCTCACTTACACGGTGGAGCGAAAGGGGCAGCTTTCCTTACGCACCTACACCTTGGATGATAAGAAGACCTCCACCAGGCCGGTATTCATGCTGGAAAAGATCATGAGCATGGACTATGCTCCGGATGGGCGTACCATGGTCTTCAGCGGCGTTTGGGATGGGCGCACGGACCTTTACCTGTACCATGTGATCGGCAACCGGCAGGAGCGGCTCACCGATGACCAGTTCGATGATCTGGATCCCGCCTTCGTTGATGATGGCCGGCGGATCATATTCGCCAGCGACCGGCATGATGACACATTACGGACCCACACGGATGTGGCTTTGGTGAATGGTACGAAGGACATCTTCCTCTTCGATCTCGAGACACGATCGCCGATCCTCACACGGCTTACCAATACACCAATGGTGAATGAGCTGCAACCCATGCAGTATGACTCCTTGAAC
>JAEZCB010000236.1 GCA_023412755.1 Bacteroidota bacterium | reverse complement strand
GTGGTCGATATGGGCGATGATGCAGAAGTTGCGGATATGTTCCATGGAAATGGACAGGCGTGCGTGGTCGTAGGTCTGGATCGGCCTCCCCCACCGTGGCGGAAAAAGGCCTGCAAAGGTAGCGGTTCCCTTTGCTGCCAGCGAGAAAGAGCGTAAATTGCCCGATGGCCGGTGATGGACTTCAGATGGGGCAGGCAACTTTCCTGCTACCAGGTCCATCATCACACTGTATCATCATGACGGACGAACAATTGGTTCATGGATGCCTGAAGGGCGACGCTGTCGCGCAGAAGGCTCTGTACCAACGGTTTTGCCGTAAGATGATGAGCATCTGCATGCGCTACGCACACGACCGCGACCAGGCACAGGATATGCTTCAGGATGGCTTCGTGAAGGTCTTCCAGAAGATGGATCATTTCCGCGGAGATGGACCTTTGGGCGGCTGGATAGCACGCACCATGGTAAATACCGCGCTGGACCACATCCGCCGCAACAAGATGTTCGATCATAGCCTGGACCTTACAGAGGCGGAACATCTCCATCAGGGGGATGAGACCGTGCTCACCAGCATGAGCGCGGACGAGTTGATGGACTTGATCCAGGCGTTGCCTGCCGGTTACCGCACCGTGTTCAACCTGTTCGTGATCGAGGGCTATGCCCATAAGGAGATAGCGGCCATGCTGGGAATTTCCGAGAACACATCCAAATCGCAGTTCATGAAGGCCCGGGCCTACCTGCGCAAACTGCTGCCCAAAGAAGCGGCCGCCAATTTCGGACACGTGCATGAGGCCTGATCTGAAATACCTGATCCGTGAGCGGTTCCATGGGCATGAAGCACCTGTGGATCCCGGGACCTGGAGCGCCATACAGGCCAAGCTTACCGCGCTGCCCGGCAATGACGCTGTGGAAGACCTTTTCCGGGAACGCTTCCAAGAGCATGGGGTCGATGTGGATCCCGGACTTTGGGATAAGATCAGTGGCCAATTGGGCCATGGCGTTCCGGCCGCAACAACCGCCACAGGGGCTTCCTCCAACCTTCTTGGATGGGTGGCTGGGGTGATCGGTATCACAGCCCTTTCCGCAGGCATTTATCTGGCTGTTTCCAATGCGGACGCAGATGAACCGATCGCCCAGGTGCAGGAAGTGGTCTTACCAAAGCCCGATCAAGGATCTCCAAAGACGCCGGAAGCCTCCATCACGATCCTGGATCAAGCGGAACCTGCTGAAGCGCAGGAAGGAACAGAGCCAGTCGCCGAAGTGATCATTTCGGAAACCACCCCTCCCGAAGCGGCTCACAAGAGTACCCTCTCCGCTCCTGCAACGGCGAAACCTACCACGCTGGAGCCCAAGGCCATCCTTGATAAAGCTGTTGACCTCGAGAATGCCTCACTGCTTACCACCACAGCCAATACTGTCGATGATGTGGCAGTGATCCCCGTGCAAGAGGCGCAGTCCGTGCAGCCAGCTGTGTCTGCGCCGGATGGTCCCAAAGTGGTGAATGAGATCATAGGGCAGCTAACGCAGAAGGCTGACGAAGAGATCCGCACCAATACGGAACGTCAGGAAATGGAGCCGGAGTCTACTAGGAAGGAGGCTGAGATCAGCAATGTTGAAGTGACGTCAGCTCCACTACCTCCTCTATTCCTGCCGAATACATTCTCTCCGAACAACGATGGGGTGAATGACGACTATACGATCACTGCGAACGGGTATCAACGACTCACGATCAGCATCTTCTCGATCAATGATGGCCAGGTGGTGTTCCGGACCAATGATCCGAAACAGGCATGGAACGGCCAGGACTGCCCAAGAGGCGAGTGCCCGGAAGGCTATTACCTGGTGGCGGTGGAGGCGGTGACCGAGGATGGGAGGCCAACATCCAGAAGCCAGGTGGTCATGCTGATCAGATAGTGTGTCCTTCGTGTCGGCCACGGTCGCTGGAACCATGGCCCCAACGATCATGGTAACTTCGCACCCGCATCCAAATTGAATATGGACCTTCAAAGGAATCTCCTGTTGCTGGTATCATTGCTATCTCTCCCTGCATTGGGACAGACGGTGATCGCGCTGGACGAACAGGAACATGCCGCCGGTAAAGCTGCCGGCAGCATAACAGGTTCAACATTATTCCACATACCCGCTACAGGCCAGGAGCAAAGCCCACCTGTGCCTATTGAACCCGCGGCCAAGAAGAAAAGATCCGTTTGCGACCTATGGCAGGATCCAAGCCCATGTGTTACCGCCATGGGTGCGAATGACGATGGATCCACCTCTTTCATCGCATTGCCTTTTGATTTCAACCTTTACGGCACACAGTACAATGGGCTGTGGATCAACAACAACGGCAATGTCACCTTCACCGGGCCGTATGGAACATTCACCGGGCAGGCATTCCCGAATACCCAATTCGTGATGGTGGCTCCTTTCTGGGGGGACGTGGATACGCGTAGCGGCAACGGCGTGGTGAGCTATTGCATCTCGGACAGCCGTATCGTGGTCACCTGGTTCGAGGTTGGGTACTACAACCAGATGGGCGATAAACTGAACACGTTCCAATTGATCCTCACCGATGGCCAAGATCCGCTTATCGGCCAGGGAAACAATGTGGCCTTTGTCTATCAGGACATGCAATGGACCACCGGAGCGGCATCAGGAGGCATCAATGGTTTTGGAGGATCCCCCGCCGTGGTGGGCACCAATCTGGGTGATGGTATCTCCTATTTGCAGATCGGCCTTTTCGACCACGCAGGTACCGACTATGATGGTCCTGTTGGCAACAACGATGGAGTTGATTGGCTGGACTACCGCACTTTCGTATTCTCCACCGAAGAACCAGCGGCCAACATACCACCTCTGGTGAGCGGCAACACGCTTTGTGACACCATTACGATATGCGCCGGAGAGAGCTTCGACTTCGAGATGGAATTCTACAGTCCGGAGCCCACGCAGACCACCTCGGTCACTTATTCGGCACCTGGCTTAAGTAATGTGGTGATCGATCAGAACACCACCGGGGTCACAGCGGTCTTCACTGGCACCATCAACACCAACAATGACGACATTGGGATGCATACCGTGACCGTGACCGCCACGGATGACGGAACGCCGACTGCCACTACGGAGGTGATCTTCGTGGTGCAGGTGATAGGAAATCCAGGTGAACCACCTGTGATCACGGGTAGCGATACGTTCTGCGAAGGGACCTCCACGAATCTTTACGTTGAGGGTGACTACGATTCCTACCAGTGGAGCAATGGAGCTACTGGTCCATCGATCAGTGTTTCCGCGCCTGGCTCCTATACCGTTTACGTTGCGAATGGCGGTATATGTGGCCTGCTTTCCGCCGCCTTTGAACTTACCATGCTTCCAGCACCTGAGCTCCCCTTGGTGCAGGGTGCCACATTCAGTTGTGGCGGTGATCCCGTGGAGCTGAGTACCACGGAGGAGTACACATCCTACCAATGGAGCAACGGTGCCACCACTCCCACCACCATGGTGATGAGCGGGAACCACTATGTGATCGTCACCAACGAATTCGGCTGCCAGAACATCTCCTATCCGCATCCGGTACAGGTATCCGATGGTCCTACGGCTTCCTTCATCGCTGATCCTCCAAGCCCGCAGCTTCCTGAAGTGGAGGTCACATTCACCAGCACCTCCAGCGGTAACGGAAGCACCATCACCGATCTGGTGTGGACGATCGGAGATGAGTTGTTGGGTACCGGCCAAACGTTGGTCCACTTCTTCGAAACCCCAGGCCTGTATGCCGTAACACTCACTGTTACCACCACGGAAGGCTGTGTGCATTCCCATACCATGGATTACCTGGTACGGCCCAACGAATTCATGGTAACGAACGTGTTCTCACCGAATGGCGACGGCCATAACGAGACCTTCTACATCGAGAACATCGAATATTTCGCCAATTCGCTGATCATATTCGACCGCTGGGGCACACCTGTTTACGAGGCCAGCAACTACAAGAACAACTGGCGCGCGAATGGCCTTCCCGACGGCACCTATTTCTATGTGCTTCGGATAGACAACGAGGCCGACCTGAATGGTCAGGTGACGATCCTTCGCTGATCGTTGAATGATGACATGATCGAAGGCCCTGCGGTGAGCGGGGCCTTCATACTTTAGCCCGCCATTCCAGCAAAGACGAAGGCCAGTCCATGAAGGTGATCGACCATCTCCGCAAGGCGGATCGCACGCTGTTCTCTTTTGAGATCCTGCCGCCATTGAAAGGGCGGGACATCCGCTCCATCTATGAGGGCATCGACCCGCTCATGGAATTCAAACCGAGCTTCATCAACGTCACCTATCACCGGGAGGAGGTGGTGTACAAGGAGCGCGGGCATGGTCTGTTGCAGAAAGTGCGCCTGCGCAAAAGACCCGGTACCATCGGCATCTGCGCCACCATCAAGACGAAATACGATGTGGACACCGTGCCGCACCTGATCTGCGGTGGCTTCAGCCGTGAAGAGACCGAGGATGCATTGATCGAACTCAATTTCCTGGGGATCGATAACGTGCTGGCGTTGCGCGGCGATCCGATCAAGAACGAGAGCCACTTCATTCCCGAGCGCGATGGACATCCGCACGCGGTGGAACTGATCCAACAGATCAATGCATTGAACAAGGGGAAATACCTGCACGACGAAGAGCAGGAAGCTGCCCCTACGGACCTCTGCATCGGAGCTGCCTGCTATCCGGAGAAACATCCAGAAGCGCTCAATCTTTCAGTTGATATCGCATACCTGAAGGAGAAGGTGAACGCCGGAGCCGAATACCTGGTGACCCAGATGTTCTTCGATAATTCAAAATACTTCTCATTCGTGGCCCGGTGCCGTGAGCAGGGGATCGATGTGCCCATCATTCCCGGCCTGAAACCGATCACCACCATGCGGCATATCGCATTCCTGCCCAAGACGTTCCGGGTGGACCTCCCGGATGAATTCGCCAAAGAGTTGGTGGCTTGCAGGACAGATGCCGATGTGAAGAAGGTGGGGATCGAATGGTCCATCACACAGGCGAAGGAACTCGCCGCCAAAGGAGCCCCATGCCTGCATTTCTATACCATGGGTAAAAGTGAGGCTGTAAAGGCCGTGGCGGAAAAGGTGTTCTAAGGCGGAGGGAACGGCTCTGGACTGGATTAGCTTAGCATGGTGCGCCAGCTATCCATGACCCTGCTCCTTGTTGGCCTTTCCGCCCAGGGACAGCACATCTGCAAAGGCGAACTGGAAAGCATCGCGGACCATGAAGCCGCGAACCATGTACACAGGGACCTTTCCGCTGGTCCTTCCTATTCCTACGACATCACTTACCACCGCTTGGACCTGTTCGTGGACCCTTCGATCCGCGCGATCCAGGGCAGTGTAACCCACCATTTTCTCCCGCTCGCGGAACTAGCCGATCTAAGGCTCGATCTCACCGACACACTGGAGGTGTCGAACGTGTTCCACCAGGGAGCGGCCGTACCGTTCACCCATTCCGGCCAACAGCTCACCATTCATTTCGAGCCGCCATTGACGGCCATGGTCCTGGATTCCATCAGCATCCATTACTCCGGCGTACCTCCGTCTTCCGGCTTCGGCTCCTTCGTACAAGATGAACATGAAGGGACCCCTGTGATCTGGACCCTCTCGCAACCATATGGCGCGAAGGATTGGTGGCCATGCAAAGAGGATCTTCAAGACAAGGCGGATCAACTTGATCTGATCGTAACGACCACGGCAGGGAACAAGGTGGCGGGCAACGGTGTGCTGATCGCCGAAACCACGCTGCCCGGTGGCGAAGTGCGTTACCACTGGCGCCATCAATTTCCCATAGCGCATTATCTGGTGGCATTCGCTGTTACCAATTACGAAGTATCACACCTTGAGGTGGAAGTGCAGGGCGAGATCATTCCGTTGGAAACATGGTCCTACCCCGAGGATGCCGGTTTCATGGTGTACAACACCTGGGATGCACAGGAACAGTTGCCACTTTTCGCGGAACTTTTCGGGGCATACCCTTTCATGGGTGAGAAGTACGGACACGCACAGATAAGTTGGGGCGGAGGCATGGAGCACCAGACCATGAGCTTCATGGGCTACCAGAGCTTCGGTCTTTCCGCGCATGAGCTGGCACATCAATGGTTCGGGGACAAAGTGACCTGTGGCAGTTGGGAGGATATCTGGTTGAATGAAGGCTTCGCCACATACATGACCGGGCTTGCATTCGAGTTCGTTGCACCTGAATACTGGGAGGGATGGAAAGCAATGCAGATCGCCCATATCGTATCGCAGCCGGACGGAAGTGTGCGTGTCTATGGCGATGATACCCTGAACATACCGCGCCTGTTCAACCCGCGCCTCTCCTACCAGAAGGGGGCCTACGTGCTGCACATGCTGCGCGGGATCATGGGCGATGACCAATTCTTCCTGGCATGCCGCAACTACTTGAACGATCCTCAACTGGCCTATGCGCATGCTCGGACCAGCGATCTGCAGGCACATCTGGAGGCCGTGAGCGGGCTGGACCTGGAGGGATTCTTTGCCGACTGGTTCCATGGTGAAGGCCACCCTGTTTACACGGCCACCTGGGAGCAGGATGATCAGGGTTGGATCTCCCTGGCATTGATGCAGACGCCATCACATCCATCCGTCGACTTCTTCGAGTTGCCCGTGCCGATCGGATTCTCGAATGGTATGCAGGACACGGTGGTGGTATTGGACCATGCGTTCTCCGGAGAGGTGTTCGAATTCCAACTTGCATTTCAGGCGACCGATGCCACCATCGATCCGGACCTTTGGCTTATCAGTGGGCAGAACATGATCACACATGTTCCCAAAACCATTGGGGAACAGGGGTCATTGCTGATCTATCCGGTGCCTGTGTTGGACGTGTTGCGATTCCGTACCGCGTATGGATCACGTGAAGATGGCACGATAACCATCCGAGACATTGCCGGAAGAGCTGTGCGATCGATACCGGCCGGTTTCAGAGAGACCCATGAGATGGATGTGCAGGACCTTCCACCAGGGCAATACATGCTGGAGCTTTCACACCGGGGGCCGCTGTTGCGGGGCTGGTTCATCAAGCTTTGATCGCTTCTCCAGCATCCGCTGCACATACTTGCCCAAAACGTCGTATTCCAGGTTCACCAGCTCGCCCACGCGCAACGTGGCGAAGGTGGTGTGCGCATGTGTGTACGGTATGATCGCCACAGAGAACCGATCCTCCTCCCATCCAGCTATCGTCAGGCTCACACCATTGATGCAGATGCTGCCTTTGGGTACCAGTAGTTCCTGTTGAGCGGGCATGGAAAAGCTGAAGCTCCAGCTGCCTCCAAGATCCTTCATGCCCATGCACCGGACCATTGTATCCACGTGGCCTTGCACCATGTGGCCGTCCAGGCGATCGCCCACACGCAGACATCTTTCCAGGTTCACACCATCGCCTGCATGCAATGCGCCCAGGTTGCTGCGTCGCAAGGTCTCCTCCACAGCGGTGACCCTGTGCCACCCTTCGGCCACCTCCACCACGGTAAGGCATACCCCATTGTGAGCAACGCTTTGATCCACCTTGAGTTCCTTGGAAAGTGCGGCACGGACCAGCAGATCGAGATTGCCGCCATCAACACGGATCTCTTCCACCTTCCCCACTTCCTCGATGATGCCGGTGAACATCAGTTGAGACGCTGTGGCACCCCGCTTCCCAGGATGTGCACATACCCCTTCAGTATAACCGGACGCGGCCCGCTCAACTGCTGGAATATCACGGTGCAGACATAGTAGTAAACGCCATCGGACAAGGGTTCCCCATTATCCTGGTGTACCCCCTTCCACTCGATCTCCGGGTCTGTGGTCTGGAACACCAATGTTCCCCACCGATCGAAGATCTGGATATCGATCTCCTTCACGCCCCGGTACGGGAATGGGCCGAACAGATCATTGGATCCATCACCATTCGGTGTGAACACATTTGGAAGTTCATACTCCGGACAATTATCTCCGCACACCAACTCACTGAAGTCACTTTCATTCCCTACGGAATCCACGGCCGTCACATAGTAGCACCCAGCCACCGAAAGGCCATCGGCATGCGCGAACGTGGTATCAAATGGTGATGTGAGCGTGGCCACCAGCACCGGTGCCGCATCCGGTGCTTCCAGGAAATAGATGTTGTAGTGATCCGTGTCCTCGGTATCGGGGCAGGAATTGTCCGTATTAAGCCAGGTGAGCGTGTTCAGCGGTTGTTCACAATCATTGTCCAAGGTCACCTGCGGGGGGCAGGGCGGAGTAAGGTCAATGGGTATGCCGCAGACCTCCTGGCTGAAATTGACCAATGGTCTCAGGATCGTGGTATCGCTGTATTGGCCGAAGCTCTTCACATAATAGCAGTACTCCACTCCATTCACCAGGCCCGTGTCCACATAACTCGTGGAATTGCTGGTGCCTATCAAGACCCATTCCTCCGTATCCTCGAACCGATAGACCTCATACTCGTAGTTGTTCCATGGTGTATCGTGCTGCCACACGATCTCCAACTGCTCATCATTGGGTACGGTGGAAATGAAGACCGATGAAGCCTCATTGGAATATCCGATCGTATCGTTACCACCAGAGCCAAGGAATTCCACGCGGTACACATGCGCCTGTTCCCGGGTATTGATGAACTGATCGACGAACACAGTATCCGGATGGGCAAGGTGATCGTGCATTGTGCTCTCCCAGATCAATTGATCGGCGCCGGAGAAACCATCTCCACGGTACAACCTGAACTTGTATGGCCCGGGCCGCACCAAGGTATCCAGATCATAGGCATTGCTCCACCGCACGGTATCAACACCCTGTTCGGTATCTGTGATGCCCACGCTTACATGTGTGATCACGGGAACCTGCCTGTCCAGCATGGCGCAGAATTCCTCTGATGCGTAACTGTGTGCACCGTCAGGAAAAATGGCCACCACCATGTAACAGTATTCATTTCCGAACACGAGATCCTGGTCATCGATGTATGTGGTATTGCCGAGTCCATTCACCGCATCCAGGAAAGTATATCCCGTATATGCAGGCACACCGATCTCGCAATGATCCGGTTCGAAACCATACAGACCACTCCGCCGGTAGATCCGGTAGCCGGTCACATTGCCACAGATGCTGGGTTCCCATGATAACTCGATCTGGCTTCCTACGGCCAGCGCCTCCGGATCCTCAGGCGCGGGCCCCACCACGCGAATGTTCATGGTGCTGTAGTTCTGCAGCGGCACAGGCATCCAATTATCCACGGCGGAAAAGACCACCTGGTAGGACTGCTGCCGCACGTGATCGCAGGTGGTATTCCACGTGAAGACCCCATTGGCGGGGTTGCCGGATGAACTGAAGAACGTTGCCGGGGATCCCACGGCCATGGGCTCTCCCAACGCACTTAATGTCACACTCTGGCCTGCGTCCGGATCCGTGGCCTGTACGGTGAAGCTCAGGAGCGTATTGGCATTCACGCAGGTGTCCGGCACATCGTTCACCAACGGCGGCTGGTTCTCGCATGGCCATACCGTGATCTGCATATCCCGCATCACCCAGCCCACATTCACCATGGTGCCGTGTTGGTTCCGGCGCCACTCGCGCACAATGAAGGCGATGTTGTATTCGCCCACAAGACCTGGCGCGTTCCAGACGATGGTGCCATTCACCGGATCGATCGAGTAGTTCGGCCCGGGAAATTGATAACCCGCGATAGGTTCGCAGTTGATCCCCAAACAAACGGACGGCTCATAGCTCAAACTGTCGCCATCCAGATCATACGCGGCCGGATTGTGCACCCACAACTGCCCCAGGCATGCATCCTGTATCGGTGAGTTCGCGAAGCGTACCGAACAATTATTGCCGGTGATCGGCGAAATGGTGAACATGGTCTGCACACAAAAGGATTGTGCGATGGAATTCGGAACGTTCACCACTCCGCCATTCCGGTTCTGATCATCGAATTGAAGGATATACGTACCCGGACCAGGATATACATGTGTGGCAACATAGGTGCTCCGTCGCAGGTCTTGCGCTGCGGTATCTTCTATGCTTGTCCGCGATATGGTGTCAAGACCAGAGCCATCTCCCCAATCCAGCACCAGCTCCGGCCTATCCGCAAGTGCGGACAACTTGGTGTGTGTGATGATGGTGACCTCATAGGTGGTGCCACTCACGTGACATACGATTATCTCGCCCGCGCGGTTGTGCGTGGCCAGGGCCACCACCGGCACCATGGATATGGTGATCAGAGCAAGGAGGATCCGCGATCCAAACATGGGGAAACACAAAGATCGTTCATAATTGGCCGTATGGTGCATGCCCACTTACGAAAACGGTTGGACCATAGCAGGGAAGGGCTGTCTTCGGGGAAGGAACAACGCGAACATGGTCCGCATATTGGCCCGCTATCTTTGGCCCCACCGTTCTCAGCCACGCAATGATCGAGCTTACCAAATCCACGCGCCCTGCGGCAGGTAGGGATACCCTGGTGATCCTGGATGATCCTGCCCGGCTCCGCGAATTGGAATTGGAGCGAAACGATAGGCAGTACCTCACCGAACAACTCGAAGCGGATGCTCCGGTGGCCGTTTGCGATGTATCCGGACGCCTGATCATGGTGCATCACGTGAAGGGTGATGCCAGCTCAGGGTCGGTGCTGGAGAAGGTGCGCAGGGCTGGTGAACGGATGGCCGCCCGGCTGAATGAACAAAAGCGTACTGAGGCCCAGCTGATAGGTCTGCAAGATCAGACCTCCGTCACACTCGCCCTGGCCGAAGGTATGGTATTGGGAAGTTATGCTTTCCGCAAGTACCGGTCCGACCAGAAAGGAGCCCCCACTTTGGAAAAGCTCCTTGTCATAGCCAGGGAGGCCTCTGGCAAGGCCGTGGAGGAGTTGAGTGACGTGTGCGAGGCCACCTGGATAGCACGGGACCTTGTGAACGAACCGTTGTCCTTCCTTAACGCGAAGCAACTCGCCTCTGAGATACGTAACCTAAGCAGGAATTCCGGCTTCAAAGTGCAGGTGCTGGACAAGGCGAAGATCGAAGCGTTGGGCATGGGTGGATTACTCGCGGTGAATAAAGGCAGCCTGGATGAGCCCACCTTCAACATATTGGAATGGAAGCCAAAGGCACCTGTTAATACCAAGCCGGTCCTGCTGGTAGGAAAAGGAGTGGTGTATGATACCGGGGGCCTCAGTCTGAAGCCCACACCCAACAGCATGGACCAGATGAAGTGCGACATGGCCGGGGCCGCCGCTGTGGCCGGCGCCATTCATGCCGCCGCCAAGCAGGAATTACCCGTGCACGTGGTGGGCCTCATACCGGCCACGGACAACCGTCCTGGTGGCAATGCCTACGTGCCTGGAGATGTGTTGCGCATGCACAACGGGCTTACCGTAGAGGTGATGAACACCGATGCGGAAGGACGGCTTATCCTGGCCGATGCATTGAGTTATGGGGAACGCTATGAGCCGGAATTGGTGATCACGATCGCCACCCTTACCGGATCGGCCGCCAGAGCCATTGGTCATTATGCCACCGTGGGCATGGGTACTGTGGATGATGCCGGGTTCCGCGAACTGGAGGAGGCCGGAACACAGGTGCATGAACGCGTGGTGCGTTTCCCATTCTGGGAGGAATACGGGGAGGAGATCCTCAGCGATGTGGCGGATATCAAGAACCTCGGCAGCGATTCCGCAGGAGCGATCACCGCAGGCAAATTCCTGGCCCACTTCACCACACGCCCCTTCATCCATCTGGACATCGCAGGCCCCGCCTTTCTCACTAAGCGGGATGGATACCGGACAAAGGGCGGCACCGGCGTTGGCGTACGGCTCCTTTACGAATTCCTTAAACGCCGTTCCAGATCATGACTGAAAAACAACCCGTCAAGGCAGGGATCAGCTGCGGGGATCTCAACGGCATAGGCATCGAAGTGGTCCTGAAATGCTTCGCGGACAATCGCATGTTGCAGGATATCACACCTATTCTGTACTGCTCGGCCAAGGCGGTGGGCCATCACCGTAAAGCTTTGCAGTTGGAGGAGGTCCAATTCCACCGCATACCGGATGCACGGGAAGCGCAACCACGCAAGCTCAATCTGGTGAACCTATGGGAGGAGGATGTGCCGATCGAACTGGGGAAAC
>JAEZCB010000271.1 GCA_023412755.1 Bacteroidota bacterium | reverse complement strand
CCAGTATACCGCTTCCAGCTACCAGGGAACCGTGCGCCACCTGAATGGTACGGCTGTTGAAGCACGCAGGCGGCATCCGTGGCAGGGGCGGCAAGGAGATCCCTCCACAAAAATCAGTATACCATGGCAGATCACAGGACCGATAGGAATGAAGGCATAGGAAATGAACAACGCACTGGGCGACAACGGGGCTTTGCCGCGATGGATCCACAACAACGAAGGGAGATCGCCAGCAAAGGCGGGAGCGCCAGCCCGGGAAACTTCGCCAATGACAGGAACAGGGCGGCGGAAGCGGGCCGAAAAGGAGGCCGTGCACGTGGTCAACGTGCCGCCAATGACCAGAATGATCTAGGTAATAACACCGGGCAATAGTCTCAGCGACCTAGCCATATAGAACTACCTGGGTTAGGCCCTTGATCTCGGATCGGGGGCCTTTTCATTTGGGCCACTCGCATCATCCGCTCCATCTTTGGAGTAGAATGCCGGCCGATCTGCCCCGTTGCCCATGGTGCCTGAAGGACCAGACCTACATGGATTACCATGACAATGTGTGTGGCTACCCGGAGCATGACGACCGGAAACTGTTCGAGAAGATCTGCCTGGATGGCGCACAGGCCGGTCTCAGCTGGCATACCATCCTCATACGCACTGAAGGGTACCGCAAGGCGTTCGAAAATTGGAATGCGGAAAGGATCGCACGCTATGGTGAGAAGGATATCCAGCGGCTATTGAACGACAGCGGCATCATCCGCAACCGGCATAAGATCCAGAGCGTGATCAAGAATGCCCAGGCTTATCTGCGCATCATGGAAAAGGGCACTTTCAATGGATTTCTTTGGAAGCATGTGGACCACAAGCCCGTGGTGAACCATTGGACCGATCTGGAACAGGTGCCAACAAGCACGCCCGTGTCGGATGCATTGAGTATGGATCTGAAGAAGGCCGGATTCAGCTTCGTGGGAACCACCATCGTCTATGCGTTCATGCAGGCGATCGGTATGGTGGATGATCATCTGGTGACCTGTTGGAGGCGGGTACAATGAACGCCCCCGTCACCCCCACACGGATCATCCGCCATGATGGCAGCTCCAGCGGCCCTGCGGAAGATCTACTTGTCACCGAAGAACCACTAGAGCTCCGCCTTGGTCATGGTCCCCTGGATGATCGGCAGGAGTTCCGCCTTAGTGTTACCATGCGAACACCCGGGCACGATGAAGAATTAGCACTCGGCTTCCTGTATTCCGAAGGGATCATAACATCACCACATGAGATTGTTCGCGTGCGGCATTGCGAGCATGTGGAGGAAGAGGAGCGGGGCAACGTGATCCGCGCCGAATTGAGGCCGGAGTTGGAGATCGATGCGCAGCGATGGCAGCGTAATTTCTATACCACCAGCAGCTGCGGAGTATGCGGTAAGAGCAGCCTGGAGGCGGTGAAAATGGAATGTGGGCGGCTTCAGCCTTTCGGTGCCATCGACCCCAAGGTCATCACCGCGCTTCCAGATACCATGCGTGCCGCCCAGACACTCTTCCAACACACCGGTGGCATCCATGCGGCCGCGCTCTTGCAACGCACCGGAGAACTTTTGCTGCTCCGCGAGGACATCGGCCGCCACAATGCCGTGGATAAGCTGATCGGAGCCATGCTCATGAACGGGATCAGTGCGCTGGATAAGATCCTCCTTGTAAGCGGCCGCGCTGGGTTCGAACTCGTGCAGAAATGCATCGTCTCGGGTATTTCGTGCATGGTCGCTGTTGGTGCACCCTCATCGCTTTCGGCACAACTTGCGGCAGAGACCGGTCTCACGCTCATCGGCTTCCTCCGCGGCCCTCGATTCAATATCTATCATCCATGAAATATCCGCTCCTTCTGCTCGCGTTCCTTCTTGCACAAAGCATCTGTGCCCAACGCACATTTGATGTGACCATCGCCGACAGCACTTACCACATGAAGCAATACTGGCTTGTGGTCTACATGAAGGGCGATGCCACCACGCCGCTGGACAGCCTCAGTGCCGCGCGCATGCAGCAGGAGCATCTGGCGCATCAGGATGTCCAGGCAAAGGAAGGGCTCATCGTGCTGGCGGGTCCATTTGGTGACAATGGCGACTGGCGCGGCATCCTGCTGTACGATGCCGACACGCGCGAAGAGGTCGAGTTGAAGCTGCAACAGGATCCATTCGTCAAGGCCGGAAGGCTCAATTATGAGATACGCCCATGGTGGGGTGCCGTGGGCACTTGTTTGAAATAACATTCGGCGTGCCCCTTGATCGGCTGTCGTCCCTCCGGCCGAACAAGGGTCGCGCTATCTGCTAAACTCCTCGCCATTTGCTCTCGTAAGCTTCGCTCCCTCTCCAAAGGAGAGGGTGAGGTGAGAGGCTGCGGGGTGCCGCTTCTCCCACAGTACTACTGGACGCTCACGCAGGCTCCGGAGCCAGATTGATGTCACCGTTGAGAGTATGATCTCGCATGGTCACCGAGTTTTACTTCCGAACTTTGTGGTACCGCAATGAACCCGCGCCGTCTCAAGCTAATCCCGCCCGCCAGACACACCGGCCTCAAACTTGGGCCGCGCAAAAAGAATGCGGCAGGCATCCCTGCACTCGTTTCCTCCATTGCACATCTGCGCGAGGAGACCGGTGTAATCGACGGCATCAAGATCCTGAGCCGCATGAACCAGAAGGGTGGCTTCGACTGCCCCGGTTGCGCCTGGCCGGATCCCGAGGACCGCAGCCGCCTTGGTGAGTATTGCGAGAACGGCGTTAAGGCCATTGCTGAAGAGGCCACCACCAAACGAGTTGATCGGGAATTCTTCACGCAGCACAGCGTGGAGCAACTCAGTGAATGGAGCGACTTCGAATTGGGGAAGGCGGGTAGGCTCACGGAGCCGTTCATCCTGCGCAAAGGCAGCAGCCATTATGAGCCGATCTCCTGGCAGGAAGCGATCGCAGTGATCGCCGCGAAACTGAATGCACTCGCTTCACCGAACGAAGCGATCTTCTACACCAGTGGCCGCGCCAGTAACGAAGCGGCTTATCTATATCAGCTCTTCGTGCGCATGTACGGCACCAACAACCTGCCCGATTGCAGCAACATGTGCCACGAGAGTTCGGGTGTTGGCCTCGGCGCCACGATCGGGATCGGAAAGGGCACGGTAACACTGGAAGACATCCACGTGGCGAAGCTGATACTCGTGATCGGCCAGAACCCCGGCACCAACCACCCGCGCATGCTTTCCGCATTGGAAAAATGCCGCGCGAACGGAGGCAGGATCATCGAGATCAATCCGATGCCCGAGGCGGGTACGGCGCAGTTCATCAACCCGCAGCACCCCGGTGCCGTGCTTAGCGGTGGTGTCCGGCTTTCGGAGCGGCACATTCCCGTGCGTATCAGCATGGACGTGGCCCTGTTGAAGGGTGTGATGCGTATTCTGCTCGACAGGGAGGATGCGAAAAGGGGCTCCGTTTTCGATCGATCATTCATCAATGAAAAGACCGAAGGCTTCGATCGATTGATCGCCGATCTGCGCAATGTGGATGTACAGGCCATGGCAGCGATCAGCGGTGTTCCCATGGATGATCTGCAGTATCTCGCGGATGCCATAGCTTCCACTGATCGGATCATCATCTGTTGGGCCATGGGCCTTACGCAGCATGTGCATGCCGTGGCGAACATCCACGCGATCGTGAACCTGTTGCTATTGCGCGGTGCCTTCGGCAAACCCGGTGCGGGTGCATGTCCGGTGCGCGGCCACAGCAATGTGCAGGGCGATCGTACGGTCGGCATTTATGAGAAACCGGCGGAACCTTTGCTTGCAGCACTTGATAAGCGATATGGTTTTTCGGCGCCTCGCGCACATGGTTTCGATACAGTGGATGCGATCGAGGCGATGCGTGATGGAAGAGCGAAAGTGTTCTTCGCCCTTGGCGGTAACTTCATCAGCGCCACTCCGGACAGTGAAGAGACGGCGAAGGCCTTGATGAATTGCGACCTTACCGTGCAGGTGAGTACCAAGCTGAATCGCAGCCACGTGATCACCGGTGAGGAGGCGATCATACTGCCCTGCCTCGGCCGCAGCGAGCGCGACATCCAGAACGGAAAGCCGCAGTTCGTGACGGTGGAGAACAGTATGGGCGTAGTGAGCCGCAGTCAAGGCACGCACGAGCCTGCAGCGCCACACCTGAAGAGTGAGGTCGCGATCGTATGTGGTTTGGCCTCGGCCACCTTTGGCCAAGGGTCGAAACTGCCCTGGCTGGACTTCGTGAAGAACTACGATCTGATCCGTAGTGAGATCGAGGCGGTCATCCCCGGTTTCGATCGTTACAATGAGCGTGTACGAAAACCGGATGGCTTTTACCTGCCGAACGGCCCGCGCGAAGGCCGCTTCACCACACCCACTGGCAAGGCACAGTTCCGTGTGGATCCCGCGCCGCAGTGGACGGTGAAGGAGGGCGAGTACATGATGATGACCATACGCACACACGACCAGTTCAATACCACCATATATGGTCTCGACGATCGCTACCGCGGCATCCACGGCGAGCGCCGCGTGGTGCTGATGAACCGGGATGACATGAGATCCGCAGGGCTCAAGGAGCCGCACCGGGTGGATCTGGTGAGCAATTACGATCGCGAACGCGTGGCGGAGGATTTCTTCGTGGTGCCATATGACATCGCCCGTGGCTGCGTGGCCACCTATTTCCCTGAAGCGAACGTGTTGGTGCCACTCGGCCTGAAGGCAGAGAAGAGCGGGACCCCGGCGAGCAAGAATGTGGTGGTGAGGCTTAGGCTGCGGTAGTCAGGCACTGGGACCGGAATGGCATCTCCGTGTACCATTCAGGGTTGGACGGGAAGGCCATGTCGATGTTCAAAAGACCAATCCTGATCTCCGGCCTCATTACCTTTGCACCCCTTTTACGGACGTGGCGGAATTGGTAGACGCGCCAGACTTAGGATCTGGTACCGCAAGGTGTGGGGGTTCGAGTCCCCCCGTCCGTACTACTTAAAGGCGCTTTGCGCACAAGAAATTCAACGATGCAGATCGAACGCGAAGAGACCGGTACACTCACCGCGACCCTCAAAGTGAAACTCACGCCGGAGGATTATAACCCTGGAGTGGAGAAGGCGCTGAAGGAACAGCGTCGCAACGCCGTCCTGCCCGGGTTCCGGCCTGGCCAGGTGCCCATGACATTGATCAAGAAGCGTGTCGGCAAGGCCGTGTTGGTGAATGAGGTGGAAAGACTCATCGATGAAAGCCTTCGTGGTTATTTACAGGAGAACCAGATCCGGGTGCTGGGCCAGCCGTTGCCAAAGAATGAGAATTCCGATGGCAACAACTGGGACGAACCAGGCGAGTTCCAGTTCGCATATGAACTGGGCATGGCTCCGCAATTCGATATCGAACTGGACGAGAAGCTGGGCGTGAAATACCCGGTGGTGGAGATCTCTGATGATCTGGTGCAGCGGGAGATCACCGACATGCAGCGGCGGTTCGGGAAAGTGGAGGATGCTGATAGGAGTGAGGAAAAGGATATGCTGCTCGGCGATATGATCGAGCTGAACCCTGATGGCTCGATCAAGGAAGGTGGCATCATGAACCGCTCCACCATGAGCCTGGAGTTCATCCCGGATGAGGAAACGCGCCAGACCCTTGTGGGCAAACAGGTCGGTGATGAAATGGTGGTGGATCCGCACAAGGTGAGCCGCGATCATGAAGACCTGGCACGTATGCTTGGAGTGGACCACGAGGCTGTACATCATCTGGAGGGGAACTTCCTCTTCCGGATCGCCGAGATCAAGCGGATGGTACCGGTGGAACTCGGTCCGGATCTTTTCGCCCGTGTCTATGGCGTGGGTGCGGTGATCGACGAGGACGATTTCCGGAGCAAGGTGCGTGAAGGCCTTGAGAACATGTTCCGCCGGGATAGTGACAGGATCTACAAACGGCTTGTCATGAAAAAGTTGCTGGAGAATGTTCAATTCCAGCTTCCGGACAGCTTCCTCAAGCGGTGGATACAGGAGACGAGCCGCGAACCCATAACGCCAGAGCAGGTGGAGGAAGGATATGCGCAGTATGCCGATGGGTTGAAGCGCCAGCTCGTGGAGGATCGCGTGATCGAGAAATTTGGTCTGGAGGCGAAGGGGGAGGAGATGAATGATTTCGCCAAGCGCTACGTGAGCGACCAATACCGCCAGTATGGCATGTTCGAACCGGAGGAACAAGAGTTGCAGCAAATGGCAGCGAGGATCCTGGGTGATCGTGAACAACTTGGCCGGATCCGCAACGCCATTGTGGAACAGAAACTCACCGTACACTTCAAGACCCTGCTGAGCCCGCCGGAAGAACGGATGAGCTACGATGAGTTCGTAAACTTGGCCCGCTCGGCATGAACCACCGCCTTCCCGGCAGGCTTTCAACAACTTAGAAACAACTGATGTTCCAGGACGAATTTTACAAGTACGCCGTGAAGCACCGCGGCATCAGCAGCAACACGCTGCACAGCTACGTGAATGCCTCGGTGACGCCATACATCATCGAGGAACGCCAGCTGAACGTCGCACAAATGGACGTATTCAGCCGCCTGATGATGGACCGCATCATCTTCCTTGGCACCGCGATCAACGATCAGGTGGCCAACATCATCCAGGCACAATTACTCTTCCTGGAAAGCGCCGACTCCCGCAAGGACATACAGATCTACCTCAACAGCCCCGGCGGTGGGGTATATGCCGGTCTCGGCATCTATGACACCATGCAGTACATCAACCCGGATGTGGCCACCATCTGCACGGGTATGGCGGCCTCCATGGGCGCGGTGTTGCTTTGTGCCGGTGCCAAGGGCAAGCGCAGCGCGTTGAAACATGCCCGCGTGATGATCCATCAACCAATGGGTGGTGCGGAAGGCCAGGCCAGCGACATAGAGATCACCGCCAGGGAGATCCTCAAGCTGAAGAAGGAGCTATATGAGATCATCGCATCACACAGCGGCCAGAGCGTTGAAAAAGTGGAGAAGGATGGCGATCGCGATTATTGGATGATCGCCGAAGAAGCCAAGGCCTATGGCATGATCGACGAGTTGCTCGTGAAGCATAAATAAGCCTGATAGGGTATGAATGTGAAGGCCGGGTGGAACTTCCTCCCGGCCTTCTCCGTATCTTGCAGCACCTTGCCACGGGTATTCCCCCAACGCTGAGAGTCCATGGAGAAGAAAGAGATCAAGTGTTCGTTCTGCGGTCGCGATAAGCAGGACACCAATGTCCTGATCGCCGGCATCACCGGCCATATTTGCGATAGCTGCATTTCCCAGGCGCAGAACATCATCTCCGAGGAACTCAGCCAGCGCTCCCGTTCAGAGATGGAGGGAAATCTCATCCTGCAACGGCCGGCGGATATCAAACGTTTCCTGGACGAATATGTCATTGGGCAGGATGATGCGAAGAAGGTGCTGAGCGTGGCGGTATACAACCATTACAAACGCCTGTTGCAAAAGCCGGTGGCCACCAACGATGATGTGGAGATAGAAAAGAGCAACATCATCCTCGTGGGAGAAACGGGTAGCGGAAAGACCTTGCTCGCGAAGACGATCGCGCGCATGCTGAACGTTCCTTTCGCGATCGCGGATGCCACCGTGCTCACCGAAGCTGGTTATGTAGGCGAGGATGTGGAAAGCATACTTAGCCGTCTGCTCCAGGCCGCGGATTATGATGTGAGCAAGGCCGAACGTGGCATTGTCTTCATCGACGAGATAGACAAGATCAGCCGTAAGAGCGATACACCCAGCATCACACGTGATGTGAGCGGCGAAGGCGTACAACAGGCATTGCTGAAGCTGCTGGAGGGCAGCACCGTGAGTGTGCCGCCGCAAGGTGGGCGCAAACACCCTGAGCAGAAGCTGATCCAAGTGGACACCAAGAACATCCTCTTCATCTGCGGTGGTGCGTTCGATGGCATCCAGAAGATCATCGCCCGCCGCGTGAAGACCAGCGCTCTGGGTTTCAGTGCCAGCAAGGAAAGTGGGCGCTTTACCGATGAGAACATCCTGCAATTCGTAAGCCCCACCGATCTGCGCAGCTATGGCCTCATCCCGGAATTGATCGGCCGCTTCCCCGTGCTCACCTATCTCGATCCCCTGGACCGCGAAAGCCTCCGCCGCATCCTTACCGAACCGAAGAACGCGCTGATCAAGCAATACGTGAAGCTGTTCGAGATGGACAAGGTGAAGCTCACATTCGACAAGAAGGTCCTTGACTTCATTGTGGAGAAAGCGTTGGATTACAAGCTTGGTGCCCGCGGCCTGCGCAGCATCTGTGAGGCGATCATGACCGATGCCATGTATGAGATCCCAAGCTCCAGCGACCGCCAGACGGAATTGCGGGTCACCTTGAGCTATGCGCGCGAGAAGTTCGAGCGTTCGCGGTTGAGCAACTTGAAAGTGGCCTAGAACAGAGATACCCCGAACCATGCGCCGGTCCCAAGGGGCCGGCGCTTTTCATTGGATCTTGTATAGGTCCAAAGGTGGAAGTTGTATCCTGGACCCGCTTCGCAGGATCTCCACCTGCCATACAAAGCCTTGGTTCGGGATCGTACCGTCTGGTTGCTCTGCTCGCGCCCCTTTCAACATGAAAGAATTGATTCCCGGGAAACCATCCCGTCCAGATGGGTTAATTTCGCCCCTTCCGGCCGTCGCGGCCATAGCCATCGAACCAAAACCAATGATCATGAAGAATCTTTTGATCCCGGCACTTATGCTGTCGGCCTTGACCATCAATGCCCAGGACCTTCCCAAACCGTCGCCTTTCGGAAAGGTGGAGCAGGTGGTGGGGCTTACCAACATCAGCGTAGAATATTCCCGCCCCAGCATGAAGGGCCGCGAGATCTTCGGCGGACTGGTGCCCTATGACAAGGTGTGGCGCACAGGTGCGAACCTCAACACGATCATCGAATTCAGTGGTCCGGTGAAGATCGAAGGGAAGGATCTGGCTGCCGGCAAGTATTCGCTTTTCACGGTTCCAGGCCAGCAGAGCTGGGAGATCATCTT
>JAEZCB010000128.1 GCA_023412755.1 Bacteroidota bacterium | reverse complement strand
TCCCAGATGGTGAAACGTCCTTCCGCTTTCTCATGGAGCCGAAGCAGGATCCGGAGGGTCCTCACGGCCGCCCACACCTGCAGCAGCACACCAAGGGAGACCGTTGCGAATACCGCTGGCAATGGTTCGCTCCAGGCAATGGCCAAGGCATAGGTGAGTGTGGCCGAAATGATCCATAACGCGAGCGTTAGCCGGTCCAACCGGATGCCGAAACCCTGGCGCTCGGCCCACCGCACACCGATCGCGATGGCCGCGAACCAGAACCATCCATTGAATTGGAAGTGCAGGAACCATTGTATGGCCCAGTAGTAGATCTCCTTGGCCTGGTTCCCTGTAGCGATGATGGGTCCTATCGCCCAGACCCCCAAGGTGGAAAGAAAGAACATACCTATGGCCCAGCGCGTGATCGTGCGGCTACCGCCGGCAGGCCATTCTATCGTCTTTCGCCAAAGCATGATCAACATCACATATGCCAGCACCATGTGGATCGATGAGGCGGTGATGGAGACGGCTCCATAACCCTGCACCGGAAAGCTGAACAACATGCTGAAGACAGCCGCCTGTATGGCGAGCAGCAAAAGCCGGAGCCTCCGGGTGATCATGCCGCGGCCACCATCGTGGAACAGCACCACCACGATGCCGATGAACAACCAGCCAAGCATGGCGGTGTGGCTGTGCCCGTGAAGCCATGGCCGGAAACGCACGAACGGAAGCTCCCATAAGAACATGGCGCGCAACAATGCGCCAATGATGCCTGCGAGCAACAGGTCCAGGAAGGCCATCATGAACCAGTTCCTTCCCGTGATCGATCTTTCGTTCTGCCCGCTTTCGCCCATTCCGCAAAGGTTTCCGGAGCTAACAAACCTACCAACTATCATCCCGGAATATGATGCCCGTCATAATGGCTATAACTTCAGCCTGGCAATTTTGCCTCACGAACGAAACAAAAGATGATGAATAAGAGGTCTACACAGCTTATGGGAATTGCGGTTTTGGCAATAGCAATGGGCATCAGCGCCTGTGGAGGTGATGGTGGCGGAGGTGCTGAACAGGATAAGCGTTCCGGCCCTCCGGGTGGTGGGGGAGCCCCCGCTGCCACGGAACAGGGTAAGAGCGATGCGAACATGGTGCAGGCCTCGGATATCCAGATGGGGGACATCGACCAGGGTATGGTGGCCAAAGGCAAGGAGATCGCCGATATGAAATGTACCGCCTGCCACAGCATGGGCCCCAACCGTGTTGTTGGTCCGGGTTGGAAGGGTATCACAGAGCGCCGCAAGCCGGAATGGATCATGAACATGATGCTCAACATCGATGTGATGCTCGCCACCGATGAAGAAGCTCAGAAACAATTGGAAGAGTGCCTGGTACGCATGCCGAACCAGGGACTCTCCTTTGATGAAGGAAGACAGGTGCTCGAGTACATGCGCACCCTTTAACGATAGGACGACGGAACCCAAACCTCAGACAAAGATGAAACGACCACTTTTATACACCGGCACCACGCTGGGCATTCTGGCAGGAGCATTCCTGTTGATGAACAGCCTGCCGGGTTGCAGACCAGGGACCACCCAGACGGTGGTGACCGGAGATGCTGCCAATCGCGTGTACGTTGCTCCCGGAACACACGATGAGTTCTACAACCTGGTGAGCGGTGGATTCAGTGGTCAGCTGGCGGTGTATGGCCTTCCCAGTGGCCGTCTACTACGGCAGATCCCGGTATTCTCCCAGGACCCGATGACCGGCTACGGTTACAGTGAAGAGACCAAAGCCATGCTCAGCACCACGCACGGCTTCATTCCATGGGATGACAGCCACCATCCGGAACTTTCCCAGACCGATGGGATCCCCGATGGCCGCTGGTGTTTCATCAATGGCAATAACACCCCGCGCATCGCCCTTATCGACCTGGGAACATTCCGTACCCACTCCATCATCGAGATCCCGAACAGTGCCGGCAACCACTCCTCCCCATTCGGAACACCGAACTCGGAGTATGTGATCGCTGGTACACGTTTCAGCATCCCCATGGGTGGCGATGCCGATCGGGATGTGCCCATCAACACATACAAGGAGAACTTCAAGGGCACGGTGTCCTTCATCAAACCCGAACCCGAGACGGGCAAGATGAGCATCGCATTCCAGATCAAGACCCCTGGTATCAATTTCGATCTGGCGCGTGCCGGCAAAGGACCCAGCGATGGCTGGTTCTTCCTGAGCTGTTACAACACCGAACAGGCCTACAGCCTGCTCGAAGTGAATGCCAGCCAGCGCGACAAGGATTTCATCATGGCGATCAACTGGAAGCTGGCCGAACAACTGGCGCGTGAAGGAAAAGGAAAGCGTGTACCGGGCAAGCACCACAGCAATTGGTTGAACGAGCATACCCACACGGTGGAGACCACCATCTACGAGGATGTGTTGCAACTCGACCCCGCGGAACACCCCGGTCTCCTGTACTTCATGCCCTGCCCGAAGAGCCCGCATGGTTGTGATGTGGACCCCACCGGCCGCTACATCGTTGGCAGCGGTAAACTCGCAGCATTGCTTCCAGTGTTCTCCTTCGAAAAGATCCAGAACGCGATCAGCAATGGTGACTTCGAGGGTGACTTCGCCGGTATTCCAGTGTTGAAGTATGAAAGTGTGCTGCATGGCGAAGTGAAGAAGCCGGGCCTCGGACCTTTGCACACCGAATTCGACAACAACGGCAACGCCTACACGAGCTTCTTCGTGAGCAGCGAGATCGTGAAATGGAACGTGGAAAGCCTCGAAGTGCTGGATCGTGTACCCACATACTACAGCATCGGTCACCTGATGGTGCCCGGTGGCAACAGTTCCAAGCCCTGGGGCAAATATGTGGTGGCCTATAACAAGATCACCAAGGATCGTTACCTGCCCACAGGCCCCGAGCTGGCCCACAGTGCACAGCTCTATGCCATTGATGGCGACAAGATGGAATTGCTGCTGGACTTCCCCACCATTGGCGAGCCGCATTACGCACAAGCCATTCCTGCCGATATCGTAAAACCCCGCGAAGTACGCTTCTTCCGCATCGAGGATAACGAACACCCGTTCGTAGCTAAAGGTGAAGCTCAATCCGGCGTCGAACGGCGCGGAAACAATGTGCATGTGAAGATGACCACGGTTCGCTCCCACTTCGCCCCGGATAACATCGAGGGCATCCGCCTCGGCGATACGGTGTACTTCCATGTGACCAACCTTGAGCAGGATTGGGACGTACCGCACGGCTTCGCGATCAAAGGCGCACAGAATGCCGAGTTGCTCATCATGCCCGGTGAGACAGCAACGCTCAAGTGGGTCCCGACAAAGGTTGGCGTGGTTCCATTCTACTGCACGGACTTCTGTTCCGCGCTACACCAGGAGATGCAGGGTTATGCCCGTGTATCGCCAAGAGGCAGCAACGTACCACTCAATGCACTCACCGTTTCGGTGGATGCCGAACTATAGGTATGATGACCACACTGAACATCACGGCTCCTGCGAAAGCAGGGGCCGTGATCGCTCAAGGGGGAGACCATTCAAAAGGAACAGCAACGATGGCCAATAGAATGAAACCCTTTTCACGGATCTTGATCGGGCTTGCCGCACTGGCACTGCTGGTGATCCTGTACGTGCCTGTCTGGCGCATAGATCTCATGGCGCCACAGTATCCGGAAGGGCTCTCCATGCAGATCTACATCGATCACTTCGCCGGTGATGTGGAGAAGATCAACAACCTGAACCACTACATCGGCATGGCGGTGATCAAGGATGAGATGTTCCCCGAGTTCATCTACCTGCCCAAGGTGGTGATCGCACTCAGCGTGCTGGGCGTGCTCATGGCACTCTGGGGGAGACTTTCAGGTCTTTTGTTCTGGATCATCTCCCTCGGTGCATTCGGCCTCTGGGCCTTGTACGACATGTATCAATGGGGCTACGATTATGGACACAACCTCGATCCGCGCGCAGCGATCAAGATCGATGACATGGCCTACCAGCCGCCGTTGATCGGACATAAACAACTACTCAACTTCGATGCATGGTCCACACCCGATACCGGTGGATGGATCCTCTTCGTGGTGATGACCGTGATGATCCTGACCTTCATCCTCGAATGGCGCAGGGCCGGTAAAAAAGCTCAAGCAACATGAACCGTATTCAAACCAGATCCATTCCTGTTCTATTCCTCCTCGCAAGCACATTGTTGTCCTGCGGGCAGGCGGACCCACAGATCGATTTCGGCAAGGCCGAGTGTGCACATTGCCGCATGAACGTGGTCGACAAGCATTTCGGTGCTGCGATCACCACACAGAAAGGCCGCCAGTACGTGTTCGATGACATCTCCTGCATGGTGCAGTATGTGGAGGCGGGCACGGTGGCCGAAGATCAAGTGGCAGGCTGGCATGTATGCGATCATTCGAGCCCCGGATCCCTTATCGACGCAACCCAAGCATTCTACCTCCACGGCCCCGCATTCCGCAGCCCCATGCGCGGCGATGTGGCCGCTTTCAGATCGATCGAAGAACGCGATCGTGCATTCAAGGAAGGAAGCGAACCCCTCGACTGGAAGGGTGCCCGTGCGGTGGTGGTGCAATAATGAGATGGATCCTTTCCATATCGATGGTACTTGTGCTGCACTCGGCTGTGATCGCAGGCACATGGACCTACCGCGCCACAGTTGATGGATCGTTCATGACCTTTATCGAGAAGGTCGCGGACCACGACACCATCCATGTGGAGGGCACCATCGCCGAGGGCACGATCCGCATCATCAAACCACTTACGCTGATCGGGCGTGAAGGGGCTGTGATCGATGGACAGGACGTTGGAGAGGTGATCGAGGTGATGGCCGATGATGTCACCATCCGCGGACTCACCATTCGCGGATCACGACTGAGCAGCATCGACGATAATGCCGGCATAAAAGTGAAGAGCTGCCAGGGCACGATCATCGCTGATAATTTCCTCGACAAATGCTTCTTCGCGATCTATCTAAGTGGATCGAAGGGCGCGATCGTGGAACGCAACACGATCATTGGCGAACCTGGCACCGAGGATATCACCGCCAATGGCATCCATCTCTGGAAATGTTCCAACGCCACCATCCGCAACAACACCATCGAATGGCATCGCGACGGGATCTATTTCGAGTTCGTCACCGACAGCAAGATCCACGACAACCATGCACGAAATTGCAACCGTTATGGCCTGCACTTCATGTTCAGCCATCGCAATGTGTACACCGATAATATCTTCGGGAACAACGGCGCCGGTGTGGCGGTGATGTTCTCCAAGGAGATCGAAATGCGGCGCAACCGATTCCTTGCGAACCGTGGTGCGAGCGCATATGGTCTGTTGCTGAAGGAGATCAACGATGGCGAGATCACCGACAACATCTTCGCGGACAACACCACCGGCATCATGCTCGATGGCTGCAATCGCATCCTTGTGGAGAACAACGTGATCCGCCTGAACGGATATGCGCTGCGCATCTTCGCCAACGCGATGAATTGCACGTACCGCAACAACAGTTTCGTAGGGAACACATTCGACATCAGCACCAACGGCACCTTGCAGGACAATGTTATGGAAGGCAATTATTGGGACCGGTATACCGGCTACGATCTCGATCGCGATGGCCATGGCGATGTACCACACAGACCTCTTGGCTTCTTCACCTTGCTCGTCGAGAAGCAACCTTACGCGATGGTGTTTTCGCGCAGCCTTTTCGTTTCACTTCTTGATCGCGCGGAGCGCCTGATACCATCGCTTTCACCGGAAGCGCTGAAGGACGACAAACCATTGATGCGGCCACCACGATCGACCTCCAAAGGCCGGTCCACAAGCTTCAATCCAACATGGCTGCGGGATCACGCTACACTGTGTGATCGGCAAAACGCAACGCTTTTACATGGCTGAACCCAGGATCTCCTTCAAAGGCGTGAGCAAGCGCTACGACAAACTATGGGCCTTGCGCGAAGTGGATGTCGATTTTCAGCCCGGCGAAGTGGTGATGTTGATCGGCCCCAACGCCAGCGGGAAGACCACGCTCATCAAATCATTGCTTGGTCTGGTAAGGCCCACCGAAGGAACGATCACCGTGAATGGCAGGATCATCGGCGACGATCCCGCATACCGCCATGTGATCGGTTACATGCCGCAGATCTCGCAGTTCCCGGCATCGCTTACCGTTGGCCAGTTGCTGGACATGATGCGCGACATCCGCGGACTTTCAGAGGAAGAAGCCGATGATCGCCTTTCCGATGAGCTCGGCCTGCGTCCACAATATGAAAAGCACCTCGGCACCCTGTCTGGTGGCACCCGGCAGAAAGTGAGTGCAGTGCTCGCATTCCGATCCAAGCCGCAGATACTTGTAATGGATGAGCCCACCGCCGGCCTCGATCCGCTTTCCGCGAAACGCGTGATCGATGAGGCAGGCACCATACGCGATGCAGGCGGCACAGTGCTGATCACCTCGCACCTCATGGAGGAAGTGGAATCGCTCGCCGATCGCGTCGCCTATCTCGAAGATGGGCGACTGCGCTTCATTCTCCCTGTGGAAGAGATCCTCGACATAACCGGAACCAAGCGGCTCGCGCAGGCGATCCCCAACATGCTTGAACGCCAAAAGACGCTGCAGGGAAAAGATCGATAGATGGGAAAGGTCTTCAAATACACGCTTATCGATCTGGCGCGCAACAAGTTCGTGCTGGGTTATGCGGTGCTCATGCTCTTCATGGCGCAAGGGCTTTTCGCGCTGGAAGGCGAACCCACCAAAGCCTTGCTCAGCCTGGTGCAGGTGGTGATGGCGCTGGTGCCACTGGTCGCGCTCATCTTCACCGTCGTCTACATGTACGACACCATCGAATTCACACAGTTGCTCGCCGTACAACCGATCGCACGCAAGTCCATTCTCGGCGGACAGGTCCTTGCACTTTCCGTGGCCTTGCTCATCGCACAATCGATCGGCCTCGGCCTGCCGTTGCTCGTGAATTCACCCACGCTCCCCGCGCTCATCCTCTCCATCTCCGGCTCCGGACTGGTCCTTGTCTTCACTGCTCTCGGCGTATTGATCGCCTTGAAGCAACGCGAAAAAGCACGCGGTGTCGGCGTCGCACTGGTCATCTGGCTGGGCTTCATCCTGGTCTTCGATGCGCTATTGATGTGGCTCATGTTCACCTTCAGCGACTACCCGATCGAACCTTTCGTGGTCCCCATCGCCGGCATCAACCCCGTCGATCTCGCGCGCATCATGGTCATGCTACAGATCGATCTCGCCGCCATGATGGGTTACAGCGGCGCCATCTACAAGAACTTCTTTGGCAGCACCGGGGGCATGTTGGTGGCCGCGGCCATCCTGGCGTTGTGGATCCTCATCCCGTTGCTGGTCTCATTCCAGGTCTTCCGGCGGAAGGATCTGTGAGGCGATAGCGTTTGTGTGGGTCGGGTCAATGCTCTAGGTCCGATATCCTTCTTCCTTTGCGGGTTTGCGCGTATGTCCTTACACGAATTCGGCAACGCGAGTGATCGGCCTATGAGCTGATACACCTTCCTGCGATTCAGAAGAGCATCGACCCATCACCCGAGGCAACTTGCCGCTCTTGTTGGAGTGTATGAACCGGCCAACATTGCCTCAACATCTCTCAACCTCATTTGCCGGTCGGACTTTTTGTGGACACTGGCGAAGCAAAAAAAAAGCCTCAAGCGAACCTTGGGCGAACTATTTTGTTTAGGCTTTGTCTCGGAACATTAAACAAATCCTTACAATCCCCCTTTGACCATGTTGAACCTCAACGTTGCGACCTGCCTGCGAGTCCGGTCAGGTACCTATTGGCGAAGCCTTCTGGCAGCCCTGCTTTTCAGCAGTACAGGCCAGTTAAGCGCCCAGACCTATTGCCCCTCCGATGGGGGTACAGGGAACACCTTCAACATCGCCCGCGTGCAGTTCGCTGGGGTGGACAATAACAGCGGCGACAATAATGGTTATGCCGATTTCACCGGATCAGTGGCACAAGTGGATCCGGGTGCTTCGTACGGAATTGTCGTGGATCCCAACGGTCCGTTCTTTCTTCGCTACCGCTGGCGCGCTTGGATCGACTGGAACAACGATGGCACCTTCGCAGCAAGCGAATTGGTGTTCCAATCGGTTGGTTTTGGTCAGGAAGCCGGCTCGATCAGCGTTCCGGCGGATGCAACGGCCGGTACCAAGAGAATGCGCGTGAACATGAGCGCGTTCACTTACCGGGGAGCATGTCAAAGCTATCTCACTGGAGAAGTAGAGGATTACACAGTGAATGTCGCCGAAGTGTGCAACGCTTATGCTGGTACACTACAGATCGATAAGCCGGTAATATGTTACGAAGGTGGAGCCATTCAGGTAAGTGCTGATGTCGAGACTTCGCCCATCGTGCCTGCCGGGTATCAGGTGATCTATGTTCTTACAGAAGGCTCGGACCTGCTGATCAGTGATGTTTCAGCCACGCCGGATTTCAATGTATCTGATGCAGGTTCATATACCATCCACACCTTGGTGTACGACCCAGGGACGCTCGATCTATCGATCGTTATTCCGGGTGTTACAACTGGTTTCGATGTCAACGCCCTATTGATCCAGGGTGGTGGCAGCATTTGTGGTGCACTTGATGTTTCAGGCGTAGCATTCAGCCTTCTTTCCCCTTCCGCCGGAACCCTTAGCGGCGGAAACGATGTATGCGGCAGCCCTGCGATGTTGACCGCGACCGCCAACGGCGATGCGAACGTGCCCGATGGTTACCTCCAGGCCTATGTGCTCACCAGCGGAAGCGAATTGGTCATTGAGCAGCTCGGCGCTGAACCGATGTTCGAAGTGACAGGCAGCGGTCTTTACACGATCCATTCATTCGTGTATCCTGAAGGCCTTGATCTTTCGATCGTAGTTCCCGGCGTTACCACCGGCTTCGATGTGAACGGTCTTCTGGTGCAGGGTGGCGGTGATGTCTGTGCAAGCCTTGATATGGCCGGTGCGCAGTTCAATGTTACCGATCCTTCCGCTGGAACCCTTAGCGGAGGAAGCGATGTATGTCTCGAAGAAGGTAGTGCGATATTGAGCGCTACACCGAATGGTGATGCCAATATACCGGAAGGATACACCACCGCCTATGTGTTGACCAGTGGCGCTGGGCTCGTGATCGAGCAATTGAGCGCTATGCCGGAGTTCACAGTGAACAGTGCTGGCTCCTACACTATCCACACCTTTATTTACCCCGAAGGTGTCGACCTCTCGATCGTAGTTCCCGGGGTTACCACCGGCTTCGATGTGAACGGGCTTCTTGTACAGGGTGGTGGTGAGCTTTGCGCAAGCTTCGATGTGGCCGGTGCTGCATTCGCGGTGGAGGATTGCGAAGAAGAGTGCATCGCGTTCGCAGGCACGCTCATGGGTGGAGGGGATGCATGCCTGGTTGATGGCAGCGCATTCTTGTCAGCGATGCCGAATGGTGATGCCGTGGTACCAACGGGATATACGTTGGCCTATGTGCTCACAAGCGGTACAGGTGTCGTCATCGAGCAACTCAACAGCGTACCTGAATTCACTGTTGGGAACCCGGGCTTGTACACCATCCACGCTTTCGTGTATCCTGAGAGCCTCGACCTTTCGATCGTTGTTCCGGGTGTTACCACCGGTTTCGATGTGAATGGACTGCTGATCCAGGGTGGCGGCGAGCTTTGCGCAAGCCTTGATGTGGCCGGTGCCAAGTTCATGGTAGAGGCTTGCGAAGATGAATGCATCGCAAACGCAGGCCACATCGATCCACTTGAATTCATTGTGTGCCGCACGGGTGGCAGCGCCGTCCTTAATGGCGTTCCTGCAGGCGATGCGTTCGAGCCCCTTGGCTACCAGACCCTGTACGTGCTCACGCGCGGCACTGGTCTTACGATCCAACAGGTGAATACCGCGCCCACGTTCACGGTAACACAGCTTGGGCTCTACCGCATCCATACGCTGGTGTATGATCCCGCCACGCTCGACCTTTCGATGGTGCAGTTCGGTGTCACCACGGGATTCGATGTGAATAGCCTTTTGATCCAGGGTGGCGGCAGCATCTGCGCAAGTTTGGATGTGGCCGGTTCTCCGCACCTGGTGGTCGGTCCGGTGCTTTGCATCATCCTCCACAACATCTTCGGCAGCCAGCCGATCGATCCGGTCACCCTCAGAGCCGCGGACGGATCCACGGTGGATACGCGCATGTTGATGGCGATCGAGCGTGATGCTGTGCTTGCGGTGAACAAGCTCTACCCGAATCCCGTACGCGACATCCTCATGGTTGAGGTGGCGCTTGAGATCGATATGCAAGTAGAGGTTGCCGTACTGAATGCGATGGGCCAGGAAGTGCTGGTGCCGAATGTGATCCAGCCGGGCACAGGCATAAGCCAGATGACGATCGATGTGAACACGCTCCCATCAGGCACGTATTATCTGCGTGCCCTGGCCGGTGACAAAGTGATCACCGAGCGTTTTATGAAGATGAATTGATCATGTAGGATCGCTCCGGTGCATGGGCCCGGTTGCGAAGGCGAGCGATCGCTGGAGCATCCGGGCCTTCACCGTTCGATCATGCTGCATTGAGGTCTTTCGTCTTTGTGTCAGCGCGTGACGACACCGCAGTACTGCGGGGGCACGCCCACATTCACACCCCAACCCTCTCAGCCACCAGCGGCTCAAAATGCGCCGTGAAATGCCTTAGGAACTCCGGCTCCTTGGTGATCTTCAAACCGCGTACCCCGTTGCGCCTACGCATCACCTCCTCGAAGGTTTCCGCAACATATTCAATATGGCTCTGCGTGTACACGCGGCGCGGGATCGCCAGCCGCACCAGTTCCATCGCTGAAGGAATGAGACTTCCATTTTCAGCATATTTACCGAACATCACCGAGCCGATCTCCACCGTGCGGATGCCAGCGAGCTTGTACAACTCGCAAACAAGCGCCTGCCCGGGATATTGATCGGCGGGGATGTGCGGGTAGAGCTTTTTCGCGTCGATGTAGACCGCGTGGCCGCCGATCGGCAGCATGAGCGGTACGCCGAGTTCGTGCAGTTTGTTGCCGAGGTACGTGGTGCTTTTGATGCGGTAGTTGAGGTAGCCTGGCTCGAAGACCTCATCCAGCCCGATCGCGATCGCTTCCATGTCGCGGCCGCTGAGACCGCCGTATGTCGTGAAGCCTTCGGTGATGATCAACAGGTTGGTGCAGGCGGTGGCGAGCGCTTCATCGCGCAGGGCGAGGAAACCGCCCATGTTCACCAGCGCAT
>JAEZCB010000068.1 GCA_023412755.1 Bacteroidota bacterium | reverse complement strand
GCACACAGTAGTCCTCGGTTTCCCCATAGTCATAGTCGATCACACATGGGCCGGGTACAGCGCTATTATAGCGCATCACCACGCGCATGCGGGCAGGGCCAGGCACGGTGGTCTCTGGAATGGTTATCTGGCCGGTGATGGTGGTGTTCGTTGTGTTGGGCGCATCATACACCATTTCATCCATGGTGAACGTGCCATCCTGATCCAGGTCCATCCAAACTCGGAAATGCTCCTGGTAGTTGAAAAAACCACCATAGCCCGGCGTAAGGGAGATGGTGTACGTTGCGCCGATGTCCAACGGCGTGGTAAGATCGGTGTAGTCACCATAGCCTCCATCATCACCCGACTCGTTGTTCAAAGAACCAATGACGACTGCAGCGATGTGTTCATCACTGGAATCTTCCGAGATGGATCCACAGAATTCCAAGTCCGTGCATGCACCACAACCTACCGTAACGAAAAGCACTGAAGCGGTCCATTCGGACGTCATGCCATCACAGATGCTTTGGCCCTGGACCTCATAATTCGTGCATGCCTGAAGCCCTGTCAACGGAGAACTGCCTACGGTGATGCCTGTGATCATGGTCCACTCGCTCGTGCCCACTTCGCGATAGCGCAGGTCGTACGTGGCAGCTGCAAGCACCGTACCCCAGTCCAGAGTTGCGGAAGTTTCGGTGATGCCGGATACCGTGATATCGGCAGGCATTTCGCAGCAGCCTTCGCTGGTCCAGGTGAAGGTCTGGCTCCATTCACTCTGCTCATCATCATCACAGAAGGCCATCACCTCGAATTCATAGAGCACGCATGCGAGCAACCCATCAATGGTGATCTCATTGCTGGTGACATCCGTGATCACGGTCCAGTCTGGAGTACCTACCGGCCTGAAGCGTACTTCGAAAGTGTTGCCATTCACCGAGCTCCAGGAAAGGGTGGCCGAGCCGATCACCAGGTCATCTTCGGAGATCGAGATATTGTAGGGTGAAGGGCATGCACCGCAGGAACTCATGATCAGGCCAATGCTGTTGCTGGCATTGATCCGGCCACCGGTCACCGTTTGCCCTGCCAGATTTCCCACCATGTCCACACCATTGAACAAGGCGTCGCGTACGAATTGTGCACCGGCGGCTGGGTCGGCATGCACCAGGTCCATCATCGAGGCGCAAGGTGCGCTGTATAAGAGGCCAATAACACCGGCCGTCAAGGGACTGGCGAACGAGGTGCCGGAGGTGGTGCCGTAACCGCCACCCATGTTCGTGGTCCGCACGTCCTCCCCTGGTGCCCCCACATCAACATGTGTAAGGCCGTAGGCGGAGAAGGTGCGGATATCGTCCACATCGGTGGCCGTGACACTCACAAGGTATTCACTCGGGCAGGCTGTTGGCAGATCACCTTCCACATCAATGTTGATATTGAGGTTCGCGGTAGCGCCGCAACTCAATATCCCTTCCGTGCCCAGCGTGTCGTACATGGCACACCATAAAGGTGACTGGCTCGGCTGGCCATAGTTGATGCCCCAACTCGCATTGGTGGCCACCACGAACGCGCCTTCAGCGCCATTGGTCTCATTATACCGCCTGCGCATGAGCAACGGGTAGGTGTATGCGGCCACCACTTGTGCCTCCTGTGTGCCACCATAGTTCACCACCATCATCTTCACATCCCAGTTGGCACCTGCCACACCTTCATTGTTGTTCCCCTTGGCCCCGATCATGCCCGCCACCTGTGTGCCATGGCTGCCGCCATAGACATTGTCATTGTTGTTGGGTGGATTCCAGCCACGGTGATCGTCCACATAGCCATTGTCATCATCATCGATCCCATTATTGGGTATCTCCGCATGGTTGAACCAGGCATTGTCGATCAGGTCGGGGTGGGGGAGATCGGCCCGTTCTATGATGCACACCACGATCGTATCGCCAGTGGCCGTAAGCCCACCTGTGGTGATATCCCAGGCGGTTTCGCTGGCGATGTTCTGGTGATGCCACTGCTGTCCATACTGCGTGTCGTTCGGCACCAGACGCTCCTCCACGATATGATTGTTCTGGGCGAGCATAACATCGGGATGCGCATTCACCGCGCGCAGCATGACATGTTGTGCGATCTTTTCATGATCGAACTGGAGCAGCCATGCGCGCATGGGAGCGGAAAGTTCCTGTGCCACCCGCAACTCCGTTGACTGGCCATCCACACTGGCCAGGTCCGCAGCGACCTTTTCAGCACTGGCCCCAGGTGCCATCATGATCATCAGATCGCCGGGAATATATTGGGCCTGTTGGGCGAAGGTGCAAAGGGTGAAAAGAAAGGCGAGGCCTGTTAAGGCCAACTTGGTCTTGAGCATGACGATCTGTAAAGGGGATAGCAAAGCTATGCGATCACCCAAAGCATGCAGGCTTCGCCATGCTACTCGTGTACATGCACGCGCTTGACGCGCTGGGAAATGGATGTGAGCACTTCATATGGAATGGTGTCCAGCATGGCGGCCAGCTCAGTAATGGGATGTTCCTGATCGAAGATGACCGCCTCATCACCTACATGCACCTCCACGTCGGTCACATCCACCATCACCATGTCCATGCACACGTTGCCCACCACTGGACAAGCAGCACCACCGATCCATACGCGTCCGCGGCCATTGCTTAAGCGGCGCGAAAACCCATCGGCATAGCCGATCGGGAGCGTTGCCGTGCGCATATCCTGCTCAGCGATGAACGAGCGGCCATAGCCGATGCTCTCACCCTTGCGGATATGTTTGATCTGCGCCACGGGTGTCCGCAGGGTAAGTGTATGCTGTAGCTTCGCTCTTTCCACCTTGTCCGCACCGATCCCATGCATGCCTATCCCCAGCCGTACCATGTCCAGTTGTGCATCCGGGTGCCGGGAAATGGCAGCGGTATTGGCTATGTGTCGCAATGGCATGTACCCCAGCACCTCGGCGATCGCTCCTGACATTTCCAGGAAGTTGCCGATCTGCTGCCTGGTGAAGTCATCATGGGCTGGTGCTTCACTCGCCACAAGGTGTGAGAAGATGGAAGCGATCACCGGCACCTGTGGCCCCTGCAAGGCAAGAAGCAGTTCCGGCAGGTCTTGCGCGGTTGAACCCAGGCGATGCATTCCGGTATCGAGTTTCAGGTGAAGCGGCAACTGGCGTCCATCTTCACGCCCAAAAGCAATGGCCTCTTTCAAGGAGCGCATGTCATATACCACCGCCTCCAGCCTGTTATCGGCGAGCACCTGGTAGGGCACGGGTTCCGGATTCATCACCAGAATGGGCAGGGTGATGCCGTGCCGCCGGAGTTCCACGCCCTCATCCGCATAGGCCACGCCGAGGTAATGCAATCGCTCGTGTGTGAACAACCGGGCGAGTTCCACGGCTCCGCTACCATAGCCAAAGGCCTTCACCATGGCCATGATGCGCACACCTGGCCGCAGTAGCGCGCGATAATGGTTCAGGTTGTGCCTTACCGCATCCAGGTCGATCTCCAGCACCGTGCCGTGAACCCTGCGCTCCCAACGTTGCACCACTTGTTCCAGTGCGAAGGTGCGGGCACCCTTCACCAGTACGGTGTGGCCCGCGAGCCGCTCGGGGTCGAACTGGCCGAGAAGCGTGGCGGTGTCCGGATACGCTATCGTTTCCGGCATGCTGTTGCCAGGTTCCAGAACGAGTCCCTTTCCAACAGTGATCACCAGATCCACGCCCGCCCTTTCGAGCAGTTGTCCGATCCTGCCGGAGAGTGTGGCAGGGGTCATGCCGGTATCCAGCATCTCTGTCAGCAGCACGGCCTTTCGCGTACCTGCACCTACAACGCCCAAATGATCCAGTGCGATCCCCAGTGAAGCCAGATCGTTGCTGTAGGCATCGTTTATGAGCTTCATGCCGTGCACACCATCCACCACCTCCAGCCGCATGGCCACCGGTGCCAGGTGCGGAGTGCACCCTGCGATCCACTGCCTGTCATAACCCATGTGCAACAGCAGCGTTACACAATGCAACGCGTTCTCGATGGAAGCCTTGTCGGTGAACGGGATCTCGAAGGTGAGTTCATCCTCGCCGCGTAACACGGAGATCCGGGTGGCCTTGTGCAGGACTTCCTCCCGCACCACGTGCAGCCATCCATGGCGTTCCCGGGACCAGCCACGCAAGGCCATGCGCTGTTCCATGCCAGTGGCACGAAGCGCTTCCGCCACCGGATGATGATCCGCGCAATACACAAGTGCCTCCGCACCCTGGAACAGCTTCACTTTCTCCAGCGCCTTTTCCAGATCGTTCCGGAAATTTTCTCCGTGTGCCGGACCGATGTTGGTGAAGATGCCAAGTGTTGGTCGGATCACGGCACGTGCCCGTTCCATTTCACCGGGTCTGCTTATCCCGGCCTCGAAGATCCCTGCTTCATGCTCCTGCCGCAGCTCCCAGACGCTCAGTGGCACGCCCACCTGGCTGTTCCAACTGCCGGGGCTGCGAACAACGCGGGTGCGTGCGCTAAGCATTTGATATAGCCATTCCTTCACCACGGTCTTGCCATTGCTTCCCGTGATCCCGATCACCGGCATCTTGAAGTGTGCACGGTGCCATCCGGCCAGGCGTTGCAGCGCATCCAGGGGGTCCTTCACCACCACGTACGAGAGGCCTTTACCTGCGGGCACCACACCGGCATCAGAGACAACGAAGGCTTTGCCGCCGCGGGCCGCTACATCCTTCAGGTAACGGTGTCCATCATGCCGTTCTCCCTTCAGGGCGAAGAAGAGGGTATCCGGTGGAAGTGAACTCCGCCGTGAATCGATGCTGAGATGGCCAATGGGCAGGGAGCCATCGCCGAAAAGGCCACCGCCGACCACTTCCGCGATCTTCGCCAGCGTGTACATCAGTGGGTGGAGCTGCCGTTGAGGGCATGTGTGGTTGTCGCGGAAATGGCCCGTTGGAAACAGTTTCGGCAAAGCGGCTCGTAACTGTCCTTTTCACCCAGCACCACCAGTTGCCGGCTGGCCGTCTTGCGGTGGCTGAAACTGGCAAGATCACCGCAATGCACGCAGATGGCGTGCACCTTGGTCACGAATTCCGCCATGGAAAGCAGTTGCGGGATAGGGCCGAACGGCTTGCCCTGGAAATCCATGTCCAGGCCGGCCGCGATCACACGAATGCCTGATGCGGCCAGTTCTTCACATACCTGGGGCAGGCCGGCATCGAAGAACTGCGCTTCATCGATGCCCACCACCTGCACATCGCTGGCGAGCAACAGTAAGTTGCTGCTGCTGGGCACCGGTGTGCTGCGTATGCTGGTGGCATCATGGCTCACCACTTCGGCCTCCGCATAGCGCGTATCCACGCTGGGTTTGAATATCTCCACCTTCTGTTTCGCGAATTCGGCGCGGCGAAGGCGGCGGATCAATTCCTCCGTTTTGCCGGAGAACATGCTGCCGCAGATCACTTCGATCCAACCCTTGCGATTGGATGCATTGCCGGTCTGTTCGAGGAACATGGTTGAGAACTACCTGGTGGCGTTGTTGCGGAGCGATGCGAAATTAGGGATCTTCGCCACTGGCCCCTGTAGCGGCGGGGCGCTGAAATGGCAAAGGAGAACGCTTTCAGAAGCATGGATGACCTTGTGAAGGCCATCACCGAGGCGGGCAAAGGCCTCGAGAAAGGCGATCTCGGCATGGATGGCCTGGAAAAGGCCTGTGCCGATGCGCGTGAGTTGTATGAGCGCCTGATCGTGCTGCGCCACAAGGCGCGCGAGTCCATGCGCACAGGTGGTTCGCCAAGGGTAACGGAGCAGGAGCCATCCGGCACACACGCGATCCGCCTGGATACGCGCCCGCCCGATATCTCGCCACGGCAGACATCATTGATCGATGCCATCGAGGATGCTGGCCCGGAGCCACCATCGGAAACACATGAGGCGCCAGCGGCCTCTACCGCTTCCGAAGAGAAGACCGAAGAGCCACCAAGACCGCGGCCTTCCACCACCAAAGCACCCAGGACCACCACCCTCGCGGAGAAGCTGGAAAAGTCAACGATCAGCAGTTTGCCCAAGGCGATCACACTGAGCCATAAATTCTGGTTCGTATCCGAGTTATTCAATGGCGACAGGATCCGCTATGAGAAAAGCATCGAGCGCATAGACAAAATGAACGACCGCAACGAGGCGGAACTCTTCCTTCAACAGGAGGTGGTCGCGCTCCTGAAGAAACCTGCGGACCCCGAAGCATTGAGTATTTTCATGGAACTCATCGAACGCCGATTCCAATGAGAAGGATCGCGCTCCTGCCCTTGTTGTTCCTGGTCCTTGTCACGGCGGCACAGGAACGCAACACCGTGCTTGCCGGTGGCCGCAAGCATGTGGAGGCGCTCGCCTCACCGGATCTCCATGGCCGCGGATACGTGAAAAACGGAGACTCGCTGGCAGCCGAATACATCGCCAGGGAATTCGCGCGGATCGGGTTGCGACCGGTGAAGAAGGATCACTTCCAGCCTTTCCAGTTCAATGTGAACAGCTTTCCGGACAGCATGCGCGTGGAGGTCGATGGCAGGAAGCTGGAACCTGGCGTGGACTTCATCGTGGATCCCTATTCCGGCTCGGCGCACGGCCGTTTCGATATCGTACACCTCAGCGCCGGCGACCTGTTGGATCCGCAACGACGATCCATGGCGATGGGGGTTGTGACAGGCCGCGCCATCCATGTGGCATGGCCTGCCACCACCGATCAGGATTCACTGCAGTTGTTCTCGGAACTGGAACGGGACCTCATGCATTATGGGCCGGTGTTGAAACGTAGCGAAGGGAAACTCACCTGGGCCGTGGGGCGTGATGCGATGCCCTTCCCGCTCATACTGGTAACACCAGCTTCCATCACGGATAGCAGCGCCACGGTGGATCTTGCGGTGAACAATGTACTGCGCGTGCGGCACAAGGCACGCAACGTGGTGGGCATGGTGAAGGGCAGGGGCAAAGGCACCATAGTGATCGGTGCCCACTACGATCATCTGGGCCGCATGGGTGCCAATACGCTCTTTCCCGGCGCGAATGACAATGCGAGCGGCGTGGCCATGCTGCTCACTTTGGCGGAACATTTCAAGATGAAACCCGCGCGATACGACATCGTCTTCGTGGCATTCGCGGGTGAGGAGGCCGGGCTGGTGGGATCCGAGTGGTTCGTGGTGGACAAACCGATCGATCTGGCTAGCATCAAACTGATGCTGAACCTGGACATACTCGGCACCGGCGATGATGGCATCATGGTGGTGAATGCCTCCGAACAGCCCAGGGTGTACGATCAGCTGGTGGCGTTGAACGGGCAGAAGCAGTATCTGCCGCAAGTGAAGTCACGCGGACCGGCATGTAACAGCGATCATTGCCCATTCGTGAAGCGTGGTGTTCCATCCATCTTTGTCTACACACTGGGTGGCACGGCGGCGTACCATGATGTGCATGATCGCGCGGACCAACTGCCACTCACCCGGTTCCCCGAGGTGTTCATGCTCTTGCGGGATCTTGTCGCCAATTTCAAATGAGCGAAGGGCCTGCCT
>JAEZCB010000041.1 GCA_023412755.1 Bacteroidota bacterium | reverse complement strand
AGGTAGCTCTGACCGCCGCGTCTGCTGGAAAACCAGGGTCATGGTGGAAAACTTGACCGTGGATCTTTCATCCTTTTTACATTGTGCCATGCCTCAACGTTCCGTAACGATCCATGTGGCAGGCAAGGTCCAGGGTGTCTTCTTCCGCAAAAGCGCACAGTGGCATGCGGAGAGTCTGAACATCCGGGGCCATGCATGCAACCTTCCGGATGGGCGGGTAAGGATCGAAGCGGAAGGTCCGCAGGAAGAGGTGGATCGTTTCATCGACTGGTGCCACCAGGGGCCATCGGATGCGAGGGTGGATGAAGTGTTGGTGGAGGATGTGGCCTGGCGCGATCTACCTGAATTCCATGTGATCTGATGGAGCTTCGCCTGTTCATCGGCACGCGCGTCAACGGAACGCATGCGGCTATGATCCTATCCGCGGCCGGTGAAGCGCTCGCCAACACCGCATGGCGCATAGCTCCTGCAACACAATGGCACGTCACCGCTCTTTTCATCGGGGCTTGTGATGAAGGGCAGCTTCCGGCCATGAAAAGGCACTTGAAAAGGATCAGCAAGGGCACGCCAAGGATCACGCTCAACAATGGCAGGCTCATCACCATGCCTGAGCATGAACCACGTATGCTCTGGGTCCGCTTCGACCCACATCCTGACCTCACCGCCTTGCACATGACCCTGGCCACGGCCCTGAACGCTGAACCTTCCAAACACCTGCCTTATTTGCCGCACATAACCCTGGCCCGCTCCAGCAAAGGTCCAGAGCCCTTGAAAGGCACCATCATTCTGCCAAGCCTGCGCCTGGACCACCTCACGTTGTTCAGTTCCCAGCTTGATCCAGCTGGTAGCATCCACACTCCCCTGGCCACCTGGCCACTCAACTGAACAGATCAAGCTGCCCTTGTGGTGGCGCCTTGAACAGGGAACTATCCAATTCAGGAAAGTGCCGATCCGCGAAATGCCGCTTACGCATGATCTTGAATACTCGCTCGATATTCTGCGCATAGGCACCACTGCCTTTCATGCGCCGGCCCCATTCACTATCATTCATGCTGCCCCCATGCAGGTGGCTCCCCTGCGCCATGATCTTGCCGGCACGGTCAGGAAAATGCTGCTCCACCCATTGGCGGAACACCTCTTTGACAGCTCCGTTCGTGCGCAGCACAGTGTAACCCGCGGATAAAGCACCGGCTTCGGCGGCCGCTTTGAGCAGGGTTGGTACTTCCGGTTCATTCAAAGCGGGTATGATGGGTGCTATCATGGCATGGGTGGGAATGCCGGCCTTGCCCAGCTCCTCCATCGCCTTCAATCTGTTGCGTCCAGTGCTCGTCCGCGGTTCAAGCACCCGCCGCAGATCCTCGTTGAGCGTTGTCAAGCTGATGGCCACCCCTACCAGCCGCCGTCTGGCCATGTCTTGAAGAATGTCCAGATCACGCAGCACAAGCGCATTTTTGGTGATCATGCTGATGGGTTGGTTGAACGCGCTGGCCACCTCCAACATGCGGCGTGTGAGCTGCTCCCTCCGCTCCACCGGCTGGTAGCAATCCGTATTGCCTGAAAGCATAATGGGTTCGCCTTTCCACTTGGGATGGCGCAACGCCTTTTCAAGTAATTCCGGAGCATTTTTCTTCACGATGATGACACGCTCGAAATCCAGGCCGGCACTGTAACCCCAGTATTCATGTGTTGGGCGGGCGTAGCAATAGCTGCAGCCATGCTCGCACCCCTGGTATGGGTTCATACTCCATTTGAATGAGAGGTCCGGGCTGTTCACAGGGTTGATGATCGTGCGCGGATGCTCAACAAGGAATTTGGTGTTCAGCGCCTCCTCCTCCACCTGGTCCACCCCTTCCGGATGCACTATAGCATACGTACTCTTCAAAAAGCGATTCGCCACCTGCTCCACCGCCCCTCTGCCCTTGACAGGCTTTCCGTCGATCGCCATGCTCATAAGATAGTCAGCCGAAGTAGATCTTCGCGCACATTACTTGAGGTGCGGATGGAAGGCAGGAGCAAAGGGAATGGCCAATGGCATTTGATCCTATTATGACAGAAGCATGATACACTGACCGGTAGTTTCGCGCCGCGAATAGTCCTGAAATGCGAGATCCGTTCAAATACCTCCCTCTGCTTCCCCTGGCATTATCAGCTTCCGTTTTCACCAACACGGCGGTGGGCCAGAGCGATGTTGGTGTCCGCAGCGAAGCGACCATACAGCAGCCGGCAGAGACCGATACCACCTCGTTGATCCATCCCAACGAGAAGCATTTCAAGACCTTGGAACAGCTCACCTTCGGCGGCGACAATGCCGAGGCATATTGGAGTTTCGATGGGCAGAAGCTCGTTTTCCAGGCCACCAATCCGAAATGGGGCGATGAGTGCGACCAGATCTTCGTGTTCGATCCCTTCAAGGACGACCTGCGTCAGCACCCTCCACGCCGCATCAGTGTGAAGGGCGGCCGCACCACCTGCAGCTATTTCATGCCCGGCGATACCACCGTGCTTTTCGCCAGCACGCATGAGAAAAGCGCATCCTGTCCGGCACATCCGGAACGCCGGCCCGATGGCAAATACGTATGGCCCATCTATCCCAGCTTCGATATCTATGTGAGCGACCTGGCAGGCAACATCGTACGGAAACTCACTGATCATGATGGCTATGATGCGGAGGCCACCGTTTCACCAAAAGGCGACCGGATCGTATTCACCAGCCTGCGCGATGGCGACCTGGAACTTTACACCATGAACATCGATGGAAGCGATGTGACCCGCATAACCCATGAACCGGGTTACGATGGGGGCGCCTTCTTCAGCCCCGATGGCACCAAGATCCTCTGGCGGGCCAGCCGCCCACGCACACCGGAAGCGCTCGCCGAGTACGAACAACTGCTGAAAGATGGTCTGGTGATGCCGACCAATATGGAACTCTATGTGGCCAATGCCGACGGCAGCGAAGCACGCAAGATCACCGATCTGGGCCAGGCCAATTGGGCGCCGTACTGGCACCCCAGTGGGGAAAAGATCCTTTTTGCCAGCAACCACACCAGCAAGCGTGGCTTTCCCTTCACCCTGTTCATGATCAACATAGATGGCACAGGGCTGGAACAGGTGAGTTTTGGTGACACCTTCGATGCGTTCCCTGTCTTTAGTCCGGATGGGCGGTATCTGGTGTTCAGCAGCAACCGCAACAACCAGGGCACACGTGAGACCAATCTGTTCCTGGCGGAATGGCAGGAATGATCGCGGTGCGCACTGGGGCATGGTCATCGGATGATCCCGAACTTTGCACCCTACCATGAGTGGAACGAAGGCGGATGTGAAGCGCGTGCCCGGGTGGGTGCACCGGTTGGGGGAGCGCTGGGGAGTTACCCCAGGGCGTGTTTTCATGATCCTGTTGGTGTTCGCCTGCACAGGTACCACGGTGATGTTCCTGAAACGGCCGGTGGTAGCACTCTTTGTGGGTGATGGGGAGCAGCCGGTGCTGTTCTCGGTGTTGTACTACGTGCTCATCCTGCCGGTGTACAACATCATCCTGCTGATCTATGGCGCACTCTTCGGGCAGTTCAAATTCTTCTGGGAGTTCGAAAAGCGCTTCGTTCGCCGCATCACTGGCAGGAAGTAGAGCTGCTCTTCCTGGCCGGATGCAGGCCTTACAACTATCTGGTCGGAACTGACGTATGATCGGTCCGCACGGTGCAACGGGGTTAACTTTGTACCTGCCGGAAGCGAAATACGATGATCCATTACGACCCGAGCCGAATCACCCTCAGTCCCGCCCAAAAAGCCAGACGGATCAACATGGATCCCGATCTCTATGGCACCTTCGCCGAGATCGGTGCGGGGCAGGAGACTGTGCGGCATTTTTTCCGTGCTGGACGCTCATCACAGACCATCGCGAAAGCGATGAGCGCATACGACAAGGACTTCAGCAACGCCATCTATGGGCAGGAGCCCGGCAACCGTTTCGTGGTTGAAAGCAGGCTCAAGAACATGTTGAGCCATGAATATGGTCTGATCATAGACAGGCTATCGCGCAAGGACCATCCCAGCAAGAAATTCTTCACCTTCGCCAATACCGTCGCCACCAGCACATTCGATCGTCCGCATAGCGGACATGGTTGGATCGGCGTGCGCTTCCAGACAGCACCGGACCAGCCCACAAGCGATGTCATCATCCACGTGCGGCTGCATGATCCGGACATCACCCTGCAGCAGGAGAACCTGGGCATCCTGGGCGTGAACCTGCTCTTCGGCTGCCTGTTCCACCACAACGATCCCCAGGAGATCATGACCGCGCTCTACGATAATGTGAGCAGGCATGTGATGGAGATCGACATGATCCAGATGAACGGGCCGGCGTTCTCCCAGGTGGACAACCGTCTGCTGAGCCTCCAACTGGTGAAGCGTGGCTACACGGACGCGGTGCTCTTCGGGCCAGATGGACAGAACCTGCAGGCTAGTGAGATGCTCTATAAAAAGAACATACTCGCGATCCGCGGCAGCTTCAGGCCGGTGACCAAGGTGAACATAGACATGATCATGAACGGCTACAACATGTTCATCAAGGAACAACGTGTGGACCGTCAGAACCTGCAGGTATTGTTCGAGATCACGCTCAACAACCTGCGCGCCGATACCGGTGATGTGGACGAAAAGGATTTCATCGATCGCGCCGATATCCTTTGTTCCCTCGGGCAGACCGTACTGATCAGCAACTACCAGGAGTATTACAAACTGGTGGAATATTTCAGCCGCTACACCAAGAGCCGCATGGGGTTGATCATGGGTGTTAACAACCTGATCGACGTCTTTGATGAAAAGTACTATCGCAACTTGAACGGTGGCATGCTGGAGGCTTTCGGCATCCTTTTCACCCGCGACCTCAAGATCTACGTGTACCCGCAATGCGTGGAGGAATCCGATGTGGTCATGACCACCGCCACCATGCCGGTACATCCGCGGCTGAAACCTCTTTACGACTACCTGCTCTTCAACAAGCGGTTGGTGGATATTGAGAGCTACGACCCAAAGGTGCTCAACATCTACAGCAAGGCCGTGTTGCAAATGATCCGCGATGGTGAAAGCGGCTGGGAGGAAATGGTTCCGCCCTACGTGGACAATATGATCAAGGACAACAAGCTTTTTGGTTACAAGCCAACCAAGGAGGACAAGTTGGCCAAGAAAGAGGGTGTGAAGGCAAAATGAGGCTGCACGCCGGGGGGCGTATATCCAAGCTTGATATCGTTCCAATTACGCAGGGGCCGGTCACACACATTCAACAGAATTGCGCCTGGCGATCTTTATTCTCATTACCTCGCCCGTTCTTTCATCAGCGATCGCGTGGAGGGTCGCTATTTCTACAATACGGCCTGCCATTGCAGCATGGAACTGATATACGGCATCTGCTGGTCCACAGTGAACGTCACAAAAAGGGGATGGACCGTGAACTCGCAGTTTTATATCCCCATTCTGCATCGCTATCCTTTGGAGCATTTGAGGAATATGACGATCAAGATCGGCTGGTCGTTTTTTAGATCCCAGTGATCGAAGGGTACTCACGCATCCAGGAGATCCGCGAGACTGGAACGATCCGTTGCTGCTCTGGCCTCGATCACGGAAAATGTTCCGTCGCTCTCCAGAATGATCGCCTCCACCTGGTCAAGTCCACTGAACTTCGCCTTGCGCACCACGCTGAGCAATTCGCCCTTTCTGATCCGCTGCTTCTTCATCACTCCCTCATGGAACCTGCCGTTGTGGAATAACAGCACGGGATCCGAGCTTACCAGGTTTGCGAAACCCGCCGACCGGCTCTGCAGCCACGCCAGTACTGTCTGCAGCACTACCAGAAGTAAGAACGTGGTGAATGCTTCGATCAAGGGCACCTCACGGGCCGTTAACACCCTGCCGAAGGCCGCGCCCATGGCGATGGTGATGATGAGATCGAAAGCTTTCATGGTGGCCAGCGTGCGCTGCCCGGAGACGCGGATCAGGAAAAGGATCCAGAAATACGTGAGCGTCCCAACGGTAACGATCCGCATCACCGGCCCCCAGCCATTCCATATCAGCACAGCATCACTTGTATCGAAGATGTCCATGCACCTAAAGCTACATGGTCATCGCAGGGATCATGGAACCAATGACTCTCTTTCTTACTCCCACCTTCCCACACTACCCTTTCACCCAACCGAGTTATCCACAACGACGTGATCTGTCGGAAGCCGGTGTCTATTTTCACCTCGGCCGCGATCGACGCGGGTTCCGTCAATGCCGATCAAGATCATCCATACCGCCGACAACCACCTCGGCATAACCTACCAGAAGTACCCGGACCTGGTGCGCAAGCGGCTGCTCAGAGAGCGGCTCGATGCCCTAAAAGCCTTGGTGGACGCCGGGAACGATCGCGATGCGCACTTCCTGGTCGTAGCCGGTGATCTCTTCGATCGTACCACCGTGCAGAAGAACGTCGTGGAGGAGGCGGTGAACCTGTTGAAGGGTTTTGAGGGCGAGGCCGTGCTGGTGCTCCCCGGCAACCATGATCACCTGGACAGTACGAGTGGAACGAACAAGGAACAGCTCTGGAAGCGTTTCCAGAAAACTTCGGAAGGTTCGCGAGTGCATGCGTTGCTGAAGCCGGAAGTGGAGCGGTTCGAGATCGATGGCCAGGAGGTGCATTTCTACCCCTGCCCCTGCCCTTCCAAGACCGGTACCGACCCGGTGACCGGCTGGATCGATGGCGTGGAAAAGAAGCCGGGCGCGATCCATATCGGTATCGCGCATGGCAATGTGGAAGGGCTGGGGCAGGACAACGACCATCGCTATTTCAACATGACCGAAGCCGGGTTGCGAGCGGCCGATCTGCATACGTGGCTGCTCGGGCACATCCATGTGGCTTCACCTGCGCCGGGTATCACGGGGAAACAGACCTTCTACATGGCCGGGATCCACACGCCCGATTCGGTGAAATGCACTCGCCCCGGCCATGCATGGTACCTGGAGATCGAGAGCGATGGCAGCATCCTGCATGAATCACTGCGGCCAGCGAAAGTGGCTTTTACAAGGGTCACGCGCGAGCTACAGCACCAGAACCACGTCGAGGGACTGCGGCAAGAGTGCCAGAAGCTGGATCTACCCTCCACAGTGCTCGATCTGCAACTGAGCGGCAGGCTTTCCGATGAGGAAATGCAATTGTTGATGCGGATGATCGATTCGTTGCGTGAACAATGCCTTCATCTTACAGAAGAACTTTCGATCCATCCGGTATTCGATGCTGCCGCGATCGAAAAGCTGTTCCCCAAGGAAACACTGCCGCACCGCCTGCTCACCGCACTGGCCGCCGATGAAGAGCATCCCGGCGATGTGCATCTGGCGCTCAAACTGATCACTGAATTAAAACGGTCATGAAGATCAAGAGCATCAGGCTGCATCCTTTTGGTGCCACACGCGATCGCACCTACCGTTTCAATGCGGGAGTGAATGTACTGGAAGGTCCGAATGAAGCGGGAAAGAGCACCTTGTGCAATGCGTTGTTCCATGCGCTCTTCACGTCTTCGAGGCTTACTCCGGCGAAGTTCCGTGATACAATGAAACGCTTCGTGCCGCTGCCCGATGGTGACCATGCACGGGTGACGTTGGTCTTCGATCATGCAGGAACTGAACATACATTGATACGCACCTGGGGTGCTGGGGCGAATTCGTTGCTTGTAAGGAGCGGCGCGCCGGAACTTGCGGATGGCGGCGAGATCGATGCGATCGTACAGAAAGCCTTGCGTTGGAACCAGGCAACGTGGGAACATGTGCTTTTCATCAACCAGGCGAAGCTGAGCGCGACGTTGGAACTGCTTCGTGATAGTGGATCGGATGATGTGGGTGAGATCCTGCGCAGCAGTGGCGCCATTGATGGTGACATGGCTCCGGAGAAATTGATCGCGGCATTGGAGCAGCGGATAGATGCGTTGTACTCCAATTGGGATCGGCAATTCGGCAGACCGAGGGATGGCAAAGGGATCTCAAATCCGCACAAGCAGAAGGTCGGTCCTGTGTTGAAGGCGTGGTATGCGCAGGAAACACTACGGCAGGAGCACGCCCAGGTGCTGCAGCATGAAAAGGACGTGGATGCGGTGCATGCGGAGATCACGCAAGTGCAGGCATTGATCGAGAAAGAAAAGCTCCTCGTGGAGGATGGCAGGACACGTAAAGAAGGACTTGACCGGCGTGCGATCCTGGAGCAGGATCTGAAGCACGGGCAGGCCGAGATCGTACGGTTGATGAAGGTGATGACCGAGTGGCCCGGCGCGGAGCAGGTGTTGAAGGAGAAGAACGAAGCACTCTTACGTTGTGGCGTGGACCTGGAGAAGTTGAAGACCGAGATCATGAACGCCCGGCTGCACGAGGGTGCGGAAAAGGTGCGGACAGGCTTCCAAGCGATCACTGAAGCGAAAAAGGCGGTAGATGATGCGCGTAAGGAACTGGCGGCGCAAAAGCCGGTGACGAAGGAACAGATCGACGAGATCCGAAAGCTTGTCCAGCGGATCGAGCGGATCGAGGTGGAGATCAAGGCGCAGAAACTTGCCGCCGTGCTTCAGGCGCAGGAGCCGATGTCCGTGAAAGTAGCACGTGGCGGAACGGCCGAAGAGACGATCTCCCTTTCTCCTGGAGCACCATACCATTGTGGTGCCGAAGGCCGGATCGCGATCAGCGCCGGTGCGTTGAGCATTAGCATCCGTAGCGATCAGAAGGATGTAGAACAGCTGTACGCCGATCTGGAGCAGGCGCGACAGAAGCACCAGCAGGAATTGGCCGCGCTGGAAGTGGCGGATCTGCCGGCCTTGATCGCACGGAAGGAGAACCATGATCTGGCGCAGCAGAAATTGGATCGCGCCAATGCCACCTACATCGCATCGCTGCAGAAGAAGACCGAGGAGCAGTGGCAGAAGGCGATCGATGATCTGAAGAACATCCCACCCACCCGCTCGCTCACCGAACTGGAACAGGAACAACGGCGCATCCTTGCCGATCAGGCGCGACACGAGCAGGAAAAGAAAGGGCTCGAAAAGAACCTGGCGGAATGGACCAAGACCTTCACTTCGGTGGATCGATTGACCATGAAAGTGGTGGACCTGCGCGGCGAGATCCTCAAGAACGAGACGGAGCTTGCAAAACTACCCACGGTGCCGGAAGGCTACCCGGATGCGAACGCATACTTACTCGCATTGAAGAAAGCCGATGATGCTTTTGATCGAGCGAAAGAGCGGCTTCAACAGGCACAGCTTAAGCTGAGTAATCTGGAAGGCCGGACACCCGCCAATTCGCTGGAAGAATTGAAGGAGGAACTGGAACTGGCGGAACGTGAATTCGATCGCACATTGAATGAAGCCAAAGCGTACGAACGCATCCTTGCGCGCGTGCATGCACTGGCCGATCGTGAAGGACCGGATCCACTGGCCGGTATGGCGAAGCGTGTGGAGCACTTCGTGCGCATGCTCACCGATGGACGGTACAAACCCCAACTTGAAGGCATAAAGGCCACCGGGCTATTGGGCGATCATGCATTGGAGAACAGGCTCCTTTCCCAGGGCACAAAAGGCTGTCTGGCCCTGGCGATCCGCATGGCGTATGGGGAGGTCTACCTCGGCGAGGGCGAAGGCTTCATGCTGATGGACGATCCGCTCACCGACATGGATCCCGATCGGCGCCGGTGCGCGGTGAACGCGATCAACGACTTCGCTGGCAAGTACCAGGTGATCGTACTGACCTGCCATCCGGAGCATGCGCAACTGTTCCAGCAGGAAGGGGCGAGTGTGCAGCGGATCGGCGATAAGGCCACATTCGCCTGAAGGACCATGAGTATTGAAGAGCTGCGATCGCTGGCCTTGTCATTTCCCGGTGTAACGGAAGACATCAAGTGGGGGCATGATCTCTGCTTCCTGATCGGAGAGAAGATGTTCCTGGTGCTCGGTCCGGACAATGTGCCGGTATCCGCATCATTCAAGACCACCGATGAACTGTTCGATGAGCTCACCGCTGATGACCGTTTCATTCCCGCACCTTATCTGGCGCGGAACAAATGGGTCTCGGTGAAGGATATTGGCACACTCGCGAAAAAGGAATGGCAGGAACATGTGCGCCGATCGTATGATCTGATCTTTTCCAAACTGCCGAAGAAGCTTCAGGCAAAGCTCACGACCATCTGACCTGGACGCGGATCCGCGCCCGGGATAGCAGCGGCGGCCCGGCGAAGACCGGCGCGTGTGGCAACGTGCAGTGAGGAGGCGACCGGAAGGAAGCCCCCGGAGCGCCGTTGCCGCAGCGGCGGACGAGCCGGCCACAGCGGATAGCCCGACTAGGCGCCCCTGAAAACATGATCGATGGCGGTGACCGCGGACGAACCTGGGAGCGGATCTCCGGTATGGTCGCTCTGTGACCGATACAGCCTCAGTACTGGGCCATACTAACTTCGAGGTGGATGGATGGGATCTCGGTATGGCCGGTGATCGTGCTGGCCATGGTGCATTTGTTCGGCAGCCGTTCCAGGCACTTGATCCATGTGCCACGCAGCATATGGCTTTCCATTGCCGGTGGTGTGGCCGTGGCCTACGTGTTCATGCACCTGTTCCCCGAGATGCATGAGGGCCAACAACACAT
>JAEZCB010000038.1 GCA_023412755.1 Bacteroidota bacterium | reverse complement strand
GATCTTAAGAAGGAGCGAAACACGGACCGCTGATGGCCGCTCTTCCCACCCGGGCGGTGGCGAAGCACGACCCGATCCTCCGTTTCTTCCTGCTCGCCGGTCTTCTTTACCTGGGCTGGTATCTTTTCCACGAATTCCTCCTCCACCCCGATGGCCGGGTGGACCGCTTCCTCATAGACAACCTGATCACCATTTCCGGCACCATGCTGCGCATGGCCGGGTATGAGTTGATCCCCGAACCCGCGAACACGGAGATGATCCGCACCATTGGTGTGCAGGGTGGCCATCTGCTGTGGATCGGGGATCCCTGCAATGGACTTGGCGTGTTCGCCGTTTTCCTCATCTTCCTGGCCGCCTATCCCGGTCCGTTGAAACACAAGTTGTGGTTCGGCATGGTGGGGCTGCTGAGCATCCACCTGATCAATGCCTTGCGCATCGCCATACTCTGTGTGGTGGTCACCATAGACTATGAGTTGCTCAACTTCAACCACGACTATACCTTCCATGTGGTGGTGTATGGCTGGGTGTTCCTGCTGTGGTATCTCTGGGTGAAGCGTTTTGCGCCGGGAGCGCCGGCCATGGCCGGCAAATGAACCGGCGGCTCCTGCTCCTGCTGGCCATTGTTCTGGTGGCCGTGATGCTGGGGGCCGTGCGCGAATTCCTCTTCATCAACCTCAATTACCAGATCGATCATCTGGCCAACCGAAGACCGGTCTCCTACGCGCACTCCATGTTCCAGCGCTGGGTGGCGGGTGCGGACCTAAGTGAACTGATCTGGCTGAAATGGCTGCTCTCACTGCTGTTCATGGCCATCATGCTGGGGTTGGGCATCCTTCTGTCCCGTTCGCTTTTCGGGGATCACCGGTACGCCGGCGCGTTGGCGATCGCCTATGCGCTGCTTGGGCTGCTTGCCTTGCTTTTCCACTGGATCTCCGGCGGCACAGGGCCCTGGTACAACATCTCCATCAAGCTGCTGCACGCGCTGCAATACCCGGTGTTGCTGGTATTCATCTGGGGCGGGGCCCAACTGGCCAGGCACCGGCGCTGAAGCCCCGTACATGCCTCTATCTTTGGCCGCCTTTATTGGAAGGCCAGCCCTTCCAAAAAAGCGGAACATGCAGCGAGACACGGCGGTATTCGACATCATAGAACAGGAACGGTGGCGCCAGACGAAGGGTCTGGAACTCATAGCCAGCGAGAATTATGTGAGTGAACAGGTGCTGGAGGCCATGGGTTCGGTGATGACCAACAAGTACGCCGAAGGCCTGCCCGGCCGCCGGTATTATGGCGGCTGTGAATTTGTGGACCAAACGGAGAATTTAGCGATCGCCAGGGTGAAGGAATTATTCGGGGCGGCCTGGTGCAATGTGCAGCCACATAGCGGAGCCCAGGCGAATGCCGCCGTGATGCTGGCCTGCCTGAAGCCTGGTGACACCATACTCGGTTTCGACCTCAGCCATGGTGGCCACCTTACCCACGGAAGCCCGGTGAACTTCAGTGGCAAGTTGTACAAGCCGGTGTTCTATGGGGTAAACAGGGAAACCGGCCGCGTGGACATGGAGCATGTGGCAAAGGCCGCACGGGAACATGCACCGAAGATGATCATCTGCGGAGCCAGTGCATACAGCAGGGATTGGGACTATGCCGCATTCCGCAAGATCGCCGATGAGGTGGGCGCTTTGCTCATGGCGGATGTGAGCCACCCTGCGGGCTTGATCGCCGCGAAACTGTTGAATGACCCGCTGCCGCACTGCCATATCGTTACCACCACCACGCACAAGACCCTGCGTGGGCCACGTGGTGGCTTGATCATGATGGGCAACGACTTTGAGAACCCATGGGGGCTGAAGTCGCCAAAAGGCGAGACGCGCATGATGAGCGCCATCCTGGATGGCGCGGTATTCCCAGGCACCCAGGGAGGCCCGTTGGAGCATGTGATAGCAAGCAAGGCCGTGTCGTTCGGCGAAGCATTGGATCCTTCCTTCAAAACATACGGGGAACAAGTGATCGTCAATGCGCGTGCCATGGCCAGCGCCTTCGTGGGTCTGGGTTATCATGTCATAAGCGGCGGAACGGACAACCATTCCATGCTCATCGACCTGCGCAACAAAGGGATCACTGGCAAGGAGGCGGAAAAGGTGCTCGGCGTAGTGGATATCACGGTGAACAAGAACATGGTGCCGTTCGATGATCAAAGCCCATTCGTGACAAGTGGCATTCGCATCGGCACACCGGCCATCACCACCCGCGGACTCAAGAAGGAGGAGTGTATGCAGATCGTTCAACTGATCGATGCGGCCATCCAGAAACGCGGGGACAGCAATGAGTTGGACAGACTTCGGTTCCAGGTGAATGGCATGATGAGGCTGCGGCCGCTGTTCGCATGGTGATGATCGCCTAATTCACCAGCCGATGCCACGCTCCGCCATCCGATCCTCCCTCCGCTGGTTCGCACAACATGTGCCGGTACGTGGCCGCCTGAAACTGGCCGATAAACTCGGTGCGGTGATCGCGCCACCCACTCCGCAACTGCTGAATGTGAATGGCATCCAGGTGGAGCTGGACCATTCGATCCTGACCCACCGCATGATGTTCTATGACCTCTATGAGGAGAATGTCATGAACTTCCTGAAAAGCTACCTCAAGCCGGGCATGGTGGTATTCGATCCCGGGGCCAACATGGGCTACTTCGCGGCGAAGTGTCTGGGTATGGTGCGGCCCGGCGGAACGGTACATTCCTTTGAGCCCTCCAATACCTGCCTGGATCGGTTGCACCGCAGCAATGATCCCGCGCAGGTGACCGGTTGGGTGCTGAATGAAATGGCGCTCACCGATCATGCAGGTGAAATGACCTTCTATGATACGCCCCGTGTGATCACGCGCGGTTATGCCTGCCTGGAAGGCGTGAGCACCCCGGGAGACCGCATCGCACACAAGGTGCGGGTAACGTCCGTGGATGTGTATTGCCAGGAGAAAGAGATCGGCCGGGTGGATTTTCTGAAACTGGATATCGAGGGTTCCGAATTACCCGCGCTTCGTGGTGCCCAACGCATGATGGAAAAGGGAGCGCTGCCCGTGATCCTGGTGGAAACAACACTCACCGAGCAAGATCGCAAGACCACCGAGGAGATCGACATCCTGCTGCGCAAGGCCGGCTACCGTTCATACCATGTGAATGGCAATGGCTCCCTGCGCCCGATCGACATCATGGAGCGCAGGCAGCTGCGGGAGGACATCATCTGGCAGCTCCAGTAAGCCGCACTCTCCTCATCAGCTTCAGTACGCGCGCAGCCTGATCCTCATCCAGCCAGATGGGATAACATGCGATGAACGCGAACGCCATCTCCGGGATGCCCAGCAGCCACGCCGTTGCCAGATGGAACATGATCCCTGCGATCATCCAGTGTATGCGAAGATGCCTGCTCCAGACAGCCAGCGGAAAGGTGCATTGGAAGAGCCACACCAGCCATGTGCTGATGCGTGCGGGCAATGGTCCCTGCAGAAAGACCCAGCCGCCGAAGTGAGGGTCGCTGGCCACCACACCAATGGCCTCACCAGAAAGCCAGAGTCCACCGGTGGATTTGTGTGCTGCGGTGACCAGGTACGCCAGCAGCAACTGACATCGTATGATCCAGAAGGGCACGAGCCGCCACTGTGCCTGTTCTCCCACACACAAAAAAATGTTCCAGAACAACATGTTGGCGATCAATTGCTGGCCACCGCTACCCGCAAGCCAGGCCAGATGCATGAGGCCCACATAAGCGCTCCAGACCACCAGCGCCACATACCACCTGGGCCGGTGAAGTTGCAGGGCGGCACCGATGATCACCAGTGCCACTCCCATGGGCGCGGCACCAGCTGCCCAACCGTGGAACGCATGGGTGATGGGTGCGAACAACGAGGGCGCCTGCAGTGCCGGCGACAGCGGCGCCATCCACAAGGTCTGGTAGGCCGGCAAAGAAGTGATCATGAAGAGCAGCACCCACACGTGCAGGAACCATTGGAATAGACGGATGCTGCCCGGGCGCGGCATCATGGCGCGAAGGGTGTTATGCGCAACGTACGTTCCTGTGGCTTGGCGGGATCCAGCACGCACCATTCCATCAGTCTATAGCTCATGGCGGCGGGATCCATGGCCGTACCACATGCACGGTACAAGGTCTCCTTCAGCACCGGGTGGATCCCTTCATCAGCATGCACCGCATGGCTAACATGAAAGGCGATGTTGCGGATGATCCGCTGTTCCAGATAGTGGTCGGGCTCCGCGTGCAATGCCTCCCATGTCGTCCCATCCGCACTCACCTGCACCTCGGCAGCGCATAGCGGTGGATCGGGTGCGAACAGACGCCATTGCTGATGGAAGAGCGGCCGCACGTACAACTGCGCCAGCTTTTCCATGCCACCAGGGATCCACTGCTGTGGCAGGGTGTAACAGGCCAGCAGCATGATGTGCATGAAGACCAGCCCATACAGCAATATCCGCCGTGGAACCTTCATGCCAGCGAAGATGCATGATCGCCGCCGATCGGGGCTGCTACCTTCGCGGCCCAAGCACAAGAGCAAGCCGATACGCATGTCCCTCGCAGTGAATGACCCCGCCCTCCGCTCGTGGATCCCCGTACCCGCCCATAGCGACTTTCCCATACAGAACATCCCTTTCGGCATCGGGAGCTGGAATGGTGAACCGCCGGTGCCGGTGACCCGCATCGGTGATCGTGTGGTGGACCTCTTCATACTGGCCGATGCCGGGCTGCTGGATGGCACCGGCATACCACGCGATGCCTTCATGGCACCCCGGCTCAACGAGATCATGCTCCACGGCAAGGCCGGCGTGCGCCGTCTGCGGGACCGGCTCAGTGCATTATTCCGGGAGGATGACAACGAACTGCGGGATGATAACAGACTGCGTGAAGATGCGCTGCTCGCATATGACCAGGTGGTCATGCACATGCCGGTGACCGTCGGCGACTATACCGACTTTTACAGCAGCCGCGAGCATGCCACCAATGTGGGCAGCATGTTCCGCGACCCCAACAATGCCTTGCTGCCCAACTGGCTGCACCTGCCCGTGGGTTACCATGGCCGCGCCAGCAGCATCATACCCAGCGGCACACCCATACACCGGCCAATGGGCCAGACTCGGCCCAACCCCAATGCTCCGCCGGTATTCGGTGCCACAAGACAATTGGATCTGGAGCTGGAGGTGGGCTTCATCACCTTCGATGGCAAACCATTGGGCCAGCGGATAAGTACCTCCGAGGCGGAAGACCACATCTTCGGCCTGGTGCTGTTCAACGACTGGAGCGCGCGCGATATCCAGGCCTGGGAATATGTTCCACTGGGCCCGTTCCTGGCCAAGAACTTCGCCAGCAGCATAAGCCCATGGGTGGTGACATTGGATGCGTTGGAACCGTTCCGGGTGGCCGGGCCGCAGCAGGATCCAGCGCCTCTGCCCTACCTGATGACCCAGGGCGATCATGCCTTCGACCTGCGGCTGGAAGCAGCGCTCCGGCCCGAAGGTGGCGAGGAGAACATGCTGTGCCGCACCAACTTCAAGTACATGTATTGGAACATGGCGCAGCAGCTGGCACACCATACGGTGAATGGCTGCAACATCCGTTGTGGCGATCTGCTGGCAAGTGGTACCATCAGCGGCCCTACTCCGGATAGCTATGGGAGCATGCTGGAACTGACCTGGCGCGGTACCAAGCCGCTTGTGCTGAAGGATGGCAGCGAACGGAAATTCATACAGGATGGAGACACCGTGATCCTGCGGGGCCATTGTGAAAAGGATGGCCTGCGCATCGGATTCGGAAGCCTGGAGACGAAAGTGTTGCCCGCCTTGTGAGACCGTAGAAGAGATCCGCCAAGCGGGCCGTGACCCGGCTTTACCCCAGGGGTCTGCTGAACGTATCTTTGCATGTTCCGCAGCGCGCACGCATGTTCCAAAACCATCAACAGCTTCTGCTGTTCATCCTGTCCTCGGCATTCGTCGCATCCACTCATGCACAGACCGTGTTGGATGATACCATCATGCACAATGGTCTGGAGCGCGAATACCGCCTCTATGTACCGGATAGCTATGATGGGTCGGAGCCGGTTCCCCTCGTCTTCAACCTGCATGGTTTCGGTATCCATAATCACGAGCAGGAGGTCTATGCCGACCTCAGGGCGATCGCGGATACGGCCAATTTCATCATCGTGCTCCCCAACGGCACCCTGGACGATGGCGGATACCGCTTCTGGAACGCCTTCGGGATACCAGGCCTGGACGACCTGGGGTTCCTGGTCTCGCTGATCGACACCCTGAGTGCGGAATACGCCATCGATCAGGACCGCATCTATTCCACGGGCATGAGCCTGGGCGGCATGATGAGCTATGAACTCGCCTGCTATGCCAGCGAAAGATTCGCTGCCATCGCCTCTGTGACAGGTACCATGTTACCGACCCGGCTGGGCGGATGCTCCCCCACGCATGCCATGCCCGTGCTCCAGATCCATGGTACGGAAGATCCGATCATACCATACGAAGGCAATGAGAACATGGTAGGTGTGGAACAGGTGCTGGGCCATTGGTTGCAATACGACTTGTGTGAAGAGGATCCCATGATCACTGCGCTCCCGGACCTGGATCCCGATGATGGTAGCACCGTGGAACATCATGTCTTCGCGTGTGAGCTGCAGGATACCGCGGTGGAATTGTACAAGGTGATCGGCGGTGGTCATACTTGGCCCGGTTCGGTGATCAACAACCCCGGTACCAACCATGACTTCGATGCCAGCATCGCGATCTGGGAATTCTTCCTCCGGTTCGATCTGGAAGGCCTTACCACCACGGCCCCGGGGATGAATAGCGGTGATGCCATCGAGATCTTCCCGAATCCGTCCAGTGAACATTTCACGCTACGTGCCAGGGATGCGGCATACCGGGAGGTCACCGTGATCGACTCGCGTGGTAGCATCGTACTGCGGTCTTCATCCACCGCCACTGAAACCCCGATCATGATCGGCACGCCAGGCCTGTACACGGTGATCGTGCAGGAAGATGCCGGCAGCAGCATCCACCGGGTGGTGCGCCATTAGCACCGCGCGCTTCGCTAGATTTGTAATGCCGGATGCCTTGTTTCCAGCCCCTTCGGCCAGGTATGCGCTGAAGATCCGCCACCCCGCATGAGCAAACCCCTGGAGATAGTCACAGACAACGCCACCCGTAACAAAGGCCTTACACCTGCCCAACTGGAAGCGGAGAAGGCCGAGATACTGCGCCGTTACAAGGGGTTGCTTCGTTCCATCCGCGGCGAACGTGATCCGGAGGAGAACCGCATGATCCGTAAGGCCTTCAACATCGCGGTGGAGGCACACAAGAACCAGCGGCGGAAAAGTGGGGAGCCATACATCTACCACCCCATCGCGGTGGCACGGATCTGTGCGGAAGAGATCGGACTCGGCGCCACCAGCGTGGTCGCTGCCCTGTTGCATGACACGGTGGAGGACACCGACCTCACATTGGAGGATGTGCGCGATCTCTTCGGTCCCACGGTGGCCACCATCATCGATGGGCTCACCAAGATCAGCGGCATGCAGATCAGCACCAACAGCATGCAGGCGGAGAACTTCCGCAAAGTGCTGCTCACACTGGCGCAGGATGTGCGTGTGATCCTGATCAAACTAGCGGACAGGTTGCACAACATGCGCACCCTGGACAGCATGAACCGGGACAAGCAGCTGAAGATCGCCAGCGAGACCACCTTCCTCTATGCCCCGCTCGCGCATCGCCTGGGGCTTTACAGCATCAAGAGTGAACTGGAGGACCTCTCGTTGAAGTTCAAGGAGCCGGTGGTCTATGAGGACATCAGCCAGCGCCTGAAGAAAGGTGAAGCCGTGCGGCGGCGCTTCATCAGCCGCTTCACCCTGCCGATCCGTGAAGCGCTGGAGAAGGAGGGTTTCTCCTACGAGATCAAAGGGCGGCCCAAGAGCATACACAGCATCTACAACAAGATGCAGAAAAAGCATGTGAGCTTCGAGGAGGTGTACGATGTCTTCGCCATCCGCATCATCATTGGATCGACACCGGAATTGGAGAAGGCCGATTGCTGGAAGGTCTACTCCATCGTAACCGACTTCTACCAACCCAGCCCGGACCGGCTGCGTGATTGGATAAGCCTGCCCAAGGCCAACGGCTACGAGAGCCTGCATACCACCGTGATGAGTCCCGGAGGACGCTGGGTGGAGGTACAGATCCGCAGCCGCCGCATGGACGAGATCGCGGAAATGGGCCTGGCCGCACACTACCGATACAAGGATGACGATGAGCACAGCAGCGCGCTGGACACCTGGCTAAACCGGATCCGCGAGGTGCTGGAGGACCCGACCACCGATGCGCTCGATTTCGTGAATGATTTCAAACTGAATCTCTTCAGTGATGAGATCGTGGTGTTCACACCGAAGGGCGAAATGCGGAACCTGCCATTCGGAAGCACCGCGCTGGATTTCGCATTCGACATACACACGCACATCGGCCGGCAATGCATCGGTGCCAAGGTGAACCACAAGCTGGTGCCCTTGAGCCAGCCGCTGAAGAGTGGAGACCAGGTGGAAGTGATCACCAGCCGTAAACAACAACCCAAGGAGGACTGGCTCAACTACGTGGTCACCGCGAAGGCGCGACACCGGATCAAGCAGGCGCTGCGCGATCAGAAGAAGAAACTCTCGGTGGTGGGCAGGGAGGCGGTGCAACGGCAACTGCGCAAGATGGGTGCCCGCACCGATCAGGCCAACATAGACCAGTTGGTGGAATTCTTCCGTTGCAACTCCGCCACCGATCTCTTCTACCAGGTGGCTCGCGGCCGGCACGACATCGAGTCGCTCGATGTGGCACCCGCCAAGGACGGCAGATTGCATCTGCCCAAACCGAAACGGGAAGTGGACGAACGCTCACTCGAGGAAGTTGTCGCGGAAGTGCGTGGCAGCGATAAGAACACACCTTTTGTGATAGGCGAGGATCTGCACAGAGGGGAGTACAAACTCTCCACATGCTGCAACCCCATTGCCGGTGATGATGTCTTCGGATTCATCACCCTGGACGATGGGGTCAAGATCCACCGGGTGAACTGCCCCAACGCGGTGCAGCTCATGAGCAACTTCGCCTACCGTATCGTGAAGGCCCGCTGGAAGGGAAAGGACACGGTGGAATTCCTGGCCGGCATCAAATTCAGCGGGATCGATGACGTGGGTCTGGTGAACAAGATCACCACCATCATCAGCCATGAACACAATGTGAACATGCGCTCCATCAGCTTCGAGAGCCACGATGGCATCTTCGAAGGCAAGGTGATGGCCTTCGTGCACGACACCGATCACCTCAATGCGCTCATGGAGAAGTTGAAGCGTGTGCGCGGAGTGCGGATCGTGGAGCGGGTGGATAGGTGAACGGTTCCCAAGCCTTGATACCGGACCTCCGGGACGTGCGTGCAATGCCCTATGCAGGCTGTGGATCCGGATCTTTCGCATGTTGAATTTACTGGCGCCAACTTCAAGGCAGAAGGATACCTTTGTCACATGTCCACCGTGGACCAGCACGAGAGCATTCGCAGGATCTTCACGGAATACCTCGAACGGAAAGGCCATCGCAAAACACCGGAGCGGTTCGCCATTCTGAACGAGATCTATGCGCACGATGGACACTTCGATATCGAACGGCTCTACGGCCGAATGAAGTCCAAAAAGTACCGCGTGAGCCGCGCCACCCTCTATAACACCATGGACCTGCTGCTGGACTGTGAGCTGGTGCGCCGGCACAGATTCGCAGGAGGCCAGGCGCAGTTCGAGAAAAGCCACGCCAACCGGCAGCATGACCATGTGATCTGCGACCGGTGTGGCGCGGTACAGGAATTCTGCGATCCGCGGATCCACCAGATCCGCCGCACCGTTAGCGAGGTACTGGATTTCAAAGTACATTTCCACGCCATGCACATACACGGCATCTGTGCCGCCTGCCACGCAAAAAGCGAGCTATTATGACAGTGACCGATCGTCCGAGCTTCGACCTTGCCGTTACCGAAGAACGAGGCTGCAAAGTCTTCCACCTCAAAGGCCGCCTGATGGACCAGCAACAGGCGGACAGGCTCATGGGCGCGCTGGATCAGGAGATCGGCAGCGGCCATAGTTCCGTGGTGCTGGACATGAGCGACCTGCAATACATGAACAGCACGGGCCTCAACATCCTCATCAACGTGCTCACCCGCACCCGCAATGCCGGTGGTGAAACGATCATTTCCGGTATGTCCAGCAGTGTACGGCAGCTGTTCGTGGTGACCAAGCTGGATAGTGTCTTCACCATCACCTCCAATGTGGAGGAAGCGGTGAGCAGGATACAGGCCTGAACAGGACATGGATGCGATGATGGACGTGCTCCTCGGCGCCCAGTGGGGTGATGAGGGCAAGGGCAAGGTCGTTGATGTGATCGCGCCGCGTTACGATGTGATCGCGCGATTCCAGGGAGGACCCAATGCCGGACATACCCTGATCTTCGAAGGGCGCAAACACGTGCTGCACACCATACCAAGCGGCATCTTCCGGGAAGGAACGGTGAACCTGGTGGGCAATGGCGTGGTGATCGACCCGATCATCTTCCTCAAGGAGATGGTGGAGTTGAAGAAGGCCGGTGTGGATGTGAAGGGGAACCTGCTCATCTCACGCCGCGCGCACCTCATTCTGCCCACACATCGTGCGCTGGATGCGGCCAGTGAGGCGGACAAAGGCAGGGAGCGCATCGGCAGCACCCTCAAGGGCATCGGCCCCACCTACATGGACAAGACCGGACGCAATGGTCTGCGGGTGGGCGATCTGGAGCGTACCGACCTCAAGGAGCGTTATGACGCATTGGTGCGCAAGCATGAGCGGCTTCTGAGCCTCTACGATCACCAGAGCGATCGGCGAAGCATGGAGCAGGAATGGCTCGATGCGGTGAGGCAACTGGCGGAAATGCGCCTGATCGATTGCGAGCACTATCTGGATGAGACCATGCGCGACGGCAGGCGCATACTCGCCGAAGGTGCGCAGGGCACATTGCTGGATATCGATTTCGGCACCTATCCATTCGTCACCAGCAGCAATACCATTTGTGCCGGAGCATGCACCGGACTGGGCGTGGCCCCGAACCGGATCGGCAAGGTGGTCGGCATCTTCAAGGCCTATTGCACCCGCGTGGGCAGCGGTCCATTCCCGACCGAGTTGGATGATGCGACCGGCGAGGCCATCAGAAAAGCAGGACATGAGTTCGGCAGCACCACCGGCAGGCCGCGCCGCTGCGGCTGGCTGGACCTGCCCGCCTTGCGCTACGCGGTAATGGTGAACGGCATGACCGAACTGGCCATGATGAAAGCCGACGTGCTCAACGCGATGGACAAGGTGAAGGTGTGCACCCATTACCTCGTGGATGGAAAACCCACCGATCGGCTGCCGTTCGACATCAGCATGGACGTGGAACCCGTGTACGAGGAAATGGCCGGATGGCCGGAGCATGACCACCATGGGCCACTGCCCACTTCGTTGGAACGTTACATAGCGCGCATCGAGGAGGCCGTTCAAGTGCCCATCACCATGATCTCCCTGGGGCCGGACCGGGCACAGACCGTGCTGCGCGGAGCCCCCTTCGCCATGGCGCGCTGATCGTCATGGCCAGACGAAAAGCAAAGGCGGAAAGACCATCTGGCAGCGCGGCCGAAGGTCTTCCACCCGAACTGGCCACCACACTGCACCAATTCCTGGGTGATGGACTTCCTGTGTTGGAACGCGCACTTTCCAACGCCCCACCGGTAAGCATCAGGATCAATCCCGCGAAACGTTTTGAACCCGGCGGCAGGCCCGTTCCCTGGTGCGGCACGGGCCGATATCTTGAACAGCGGCCCGCATTCACATTCGATCCCATGCTCCATGCCGGGGCTTACTACGTGCAGGAGGCCTCTTCCATGCTCCTGGAGCAGGCGGTACTGGCAACGGACCTTGCCGGCCGAGACATCCTGGCGCTGGATCTTTGTGCTGCTCCGGGAGGCAAGAGCACCCACCTGCGTTCACTGCTATCGAGCGATTCGCTGCTTGTCGCCAATGAGATCGAGCCGAAGCGATGGCCCGCGCTGATGGAGAACCTCTGGAAATGGGGCACTGGTGATGTGATCATCACCGGATCCGCTTCTGAAGACCTGCGCGCGCTTCCGGATCTCTTCGACCTGATCGTGGTGGATGCACCCTGCTCCGGCGAAGGCATGTTCCGCAAGGATCCTTTCGCGCGGGAGCAATGGAGTCCGCGGCTGGTGGTACAATGCGCGAGCACACAAACCCGCATCGTAGACCATGCGTGGCAGGCGCTCGCACCAGGCGGTGTGCTCATCTACAGCACCTGCACATGGGAACCGGCCGAGAATGAAGAGCAACTGCTCCCACTGGTCGATAAGGGTGCGATCCCCGTGGAGATCCCGGTGGATCCGGAATGGGGTTTCGTTCCTTCTGGTGTCGCCGGCCTTTACGGTCTCCGTGCTTTTCCCCACAAGGTGGAAGGTGAAGGGTTCTTCATGGCCGTGCTGAAGAAACCTGGAACACCACCTGCACGACACACCAGACCATTGCACCGGGAACAGGGCGGACCACTCCCCTTCCTGGATCCGCAACGCCCATCGCACCATACGGAAAGGAATGGCGTTCAACATGTGGTGGCGGAAAGATGGGGGGCGGTGGCGGAAACCATCCATTCCCAACTTCGCACCTTGGCACCGGGGATCCCCGTGGCCGAACGAAAAGGCGATAAATGGATACCGCATCCTGCTCTGGCATTGCACAGCGAACTCCTGAAAAAGGAAGGGTTCGAACTGTTGGAGCTGGCACCGGAACAGGCGCTTTCCTACCTGAAAGGAAATTCCCTTACCGCCTCTGGAGCCTCAGGCACGGCATTGGCCACTTACAAGGGATACCACATGGGCTGGTTGAATGGCGCTGGCAACCGCTGGAACAACCGCTGGCCACCGGCATGGCGCATCCGATCGCACGCGCCAGCAATGGGTTCCGTACCATGGTGAACATCCGCAGCGATCGGCACGAAACTCGTGATCCCAGCTGATATGGACCGGTTGCTGGATTGGTTCGAAGAACACAAATACGGCGTGATCGGAACACTCACGCTCCATACCATGCTGCTCTTCGCATTGACCATGTGGCAGCTGCGTGCCGAGCCCGAAGAGGAGGACATCAGCCACATGCGGATCGAAGTGTTCGAGATCGATGAGGCGGAGCAATTGCTGGAGGAGATCGAACATCCGGAAATGGCCATGGCCCCGGCGCGTGTCACGAACCTTACCAGCAACATAACAGCGGATCGCACGGTGACCTCCTATTCCAGCCAGCGGCTCTCGGAGCGTGTGGAGGAGGATCTGAAACAATTCGAGCAGGAGGAGTTCCAACGGCTGCGCGAGGAGCGACGCGAACGTGGCGAGGAGATCGTGATCCCGGAACTCGATCCCAGCAAGTGGAACAAGGAATTGTATATGGACAAGGCCGCCGAGCCGGTAAAAGTGGAAGGCGCCACCACGGTATGGCATGATCTGGAAGGCCGGGTGCGTGAGAACGATGTACCGGGTTACCTCTGCCGCACCGAAGGCCGTGTGGCCGTGCGGGTATCGGTGGCATCGGATGGCGTTGTGCAGAAGGCGGAGATCGATCAGGGCCGTTCAGCCAACGCGGACGCCTGCATGATCGAACATGCCCTGCGGTCCAGCAAACGTGCGCGCTTCAGCCCCGGTGGGCCGGCCACCCAAAGCGGCACTGTTTTTTTCCTCTTCCTGCGGCAATGATCCTGGCTTATCCGCCCTTGATCGTGCAAAACAAGAGGGCAGCCATGAAGCCTGCATCGATCACACCCTTAACTTTTGGCACTCAACTACTTCATCATGAAGCGCCAATTGCTTAGCATCCTGTTGTTCTCCGCATTCTTTTGCAGCCTTTCCGCCCAGGAAGAAAAGCCTGTGACGGTGGTGAAACCGGGTGTGGCCGAGATCAAGGCCGAGGCGGACCGTCCCAATGACGTGATCATTCTGAGCCCTGCCTCCATTAGCGGTGAATTCGATACGCCACCCATGCACCCGGCGTGCGAGAAAGAGAAGGATGAAAAAGCACTTGAATGCCTCGCCAATGAGGTGAAGACGAAGCTGCGCAAGGACTTGAAGGATCCGGGCCTGGACCTGGCGGAATGGGGCAGCTCTTCCGTAAGCTTCAGTTTTGTTGTGGATCGGTTCGGCGAGATCAAATCGCCTCGAATGGAGTCCGCCGATCCTGAATTGCGTAAGCAGGCCATGGTGATCATCTATGATCTGCCGAACTTCATCCCTGCCACCAAGGATGGAGAGGCCGTGAATTCCAACGTGCAGGTGAACTACCGGTACGAGGAGCTCTTCCAATAGACTTCCGGCCAGGGCGGTGCCTGGACCATCCATGGATGCTAATCGTTGAAGTACTTGCTATTCCAGCAATGTACTCCGAACTGCCCGAAGAAGGCGAACCAGCCGAACACCGTGAAGCTCATGCTCACCATGGTGCACCAGATCATGAAGATGGATCTGGGCATACCCAGGGCGGCAAGCACGCCACCCGGCATGAGCATGGAGATCAGTGCCGCGAAGAGGACCACTGTGATGCCCAGGTTGAGCGGGGTGCGTGTAGGCCAGCTCATCACCATGCGCCATGGAGAAAGATCCCTGCCCCACTTATGCACCAGGTAGTACCGGTCTTCACCAACGGGAATGAATAGAAGCGGATCCACTTCACTGTCGCAAAGACGGAATCGGCTGGCGGGTGCCATGATCTTGAAACTCGTGAGCGGCACTCCGGCATTCCGTTCCAGCATACGCACGTGGTGCAATGCCTGCGGTGGAATGGTGCCCTTGAAAAGACCAGCATCCAAGAAACGCAGGCCGTACTTCACACATGATCTCCTTATGGCTTCCATGGAAAAGATCCGCTGCGGATCCAAGCCGTGGAGGGGCACGATCTTCTCTCTGCGTGAACTCAGGATCACGGCATTGAGCACATCATCATGCTTCTGTTCCTCTTCCAGCCACTGATGCACCTGGTCCATCAGCGCCTGCTGCCCCCGGAGCAGGCTCTCCAATCGCTCTTTATCTGTTGATGTCGCCATGGCCTTCTAGTTCATCAACGCCGGCAGGAGGAGAATTGTGCGCGATCAGCCTTCGCTCCGGGCGGCTAAACTCAATTCGGTGGTCAAGCTGTCCATATCACCAAGATCTTTGCCGTTCAGTGTGGCTTCACGTACATGAGGTGGAGCATCGGAAGCGATGCTGGATGTAACGTGTGGATTGGGTGAGGTGAGCCTGCAGCTGGCCCTCACATCCAACGGCTCGCTGTAGGTGCCTTTCTCCACTACCACTGTCCATTTGCCATCAAAGGGCACCACAAAACGGATGGGCGATTCCTCGAAAAGGCCACCATAATAAGTATGGGTCTTGCCCAACTTGTACGCTTTGAATTCCCGCCCGGTCATGAACTTGACCTTCGTAGGCTTATCGATCTCCACCTCGATGATCTCCCGCCGCTGTGCCTCTATGGTCTGGTGAAGGAACTTCATTTGGTCTTTGACAGTTTGGGTAAATATATGAAGAGCGCTCGTGTCCGTTCGCAAGAGCGATCGTTGTTGATGGCCGCCGTCACTAGAGCTTCACACTAAGTACCGGATGATCGGTGTGGTTCACCACATCTTCCGTAAGGCTGCCGTTAACCACATGGAAGAAACCCGTGCGGCCATGCGTGGCCATGGCGATAAGGTCCGCATCGATATCGCGGGCGAAGTTGAGTATGCCCTCTTCCACCGACAGATCGTTGTATATGGTAGCAGTGAACTTGTGCAACTCATGTGTGCGCAGGAAAGCATCAATGCCTTTGTTGGTGTCCTGGCTGCGCTCGAAATCCTTTGGTGTATTGATCTTCACCAGATGGATACTTGGTGAGAACAGTTCGAAGAATGGCCTGAAGGCATCGAACTTCTCGACATCCTGGCGCGAGAAGTTGGAGGCGTACACCACATCGCGCACATTGAAATCCTCCGTATGATGCTTCACTACGAGCACCGGCATTGGGGCGAGCCGCACGATGCGTTGCGTATTGCTGCCCACGATGCCCCGGCGGAACCCTTTCGCGCCATGCGACCCCATCACGATCAGGTCCACCTTGGCGATGCGTTCGTTCTTGAAGAGTTCGGTGAGGGTGAGCTGGCGCAACAGGAATTTGCGCAGTTTGAGGCCTTGCAGGAATGGCAGATCCGGCACCTCGTCGAGACGCGCGTTCATCTCCTCCCGCTTCCTTATGGCCTCGGGTGTGTTCTCCACCTGCTCATAGAGGTGCACCACATAGATCACCGCATCGCTGAGGCTGGCGATCTTGGCCGCCACCTTCAGTGCGTTCATGGCGCAGTCTGAGAAGTCGTAGGGGACCACTATGGTCTGTATCGGCATCTGATCGGGGTGTACGGGGTGGAAATGTAACAGGAACGGTGCGTTCATCACAACGAAATGCCTACAATGGGACCAAAAAAAGCGGAATGGGGATCGATCGGCCCCGTGGTGTACCCTGGGGGTTCAATTCCACTGGCGTGCACGTGCGCCTTTCCAAGGCAAATGCGATGCTGGCTGAGTGATCCCAGGGAGAAGCGCTGAGGGTGGACCGGAGGCCAGCTTTGGTCTCGTGATGCCGCCGGCGAACGATCGCCCTTCCAAACATCAGGTAAGATGTGATCATGGCTATTACACTAAATAGGAATGGGTTACGGTCGTAAAGCCCCATTCCAAGGCGGGGAGCACGCCCTCCTCCGAACTCCTTTGACGAAGGTTTCTAATCGTTTATCGGTATTCTTTCCTTATTCATCGAAAAAAAATATTGACACATCGAAACCGATCGACCTAGATTTCCGGTCCAAATCCAAACATTCCCTCCTGATCGTTCGATCCCACGCTGCTTTCCGGTGTATCCATAGAGGATCCTTGTGAACCGTAGCGTCCCCGACGAAAACAGGTGGATAAATCCCCCGGTGCCATGATAGAAACTTACACCAAGGCCATATCATCGCGATGTGATGTTCCCCGTTGGCTGCAGCGCATTCCCAAGCTGTTGATGCTGATGGCGGTAACACTTTGCATGCACGTATCGCATGCACAGATCAGTTACAGCGAGAACTGGAACAATGCCGGCAACGGCAACGCCGGATGGACGGTGAGCGATGGTGGCCGGAGCACCTCATCCCCCTGTAATGGCGCGGCCTCCATGCGGCACAGTATGTTCCTTACCGGTACCTGGACCATCACATCTCCGTCCGTGGGTATTTCAAATGGAATGCCCACCACCTTGACCTTCACCTTCCGAAGGAGCAGTTCCTCCAACTTCGCCCACATGCATTCGCGCTGGAGCACTTCTCCTACGGGGCCATGGACCACCACCAACCATGGGGTTAACAACACTTCATGCAGCTCCTACACGGTCAACTTCACGCCACCTGCCGGGCAGACCATCTATATCCAGCTGGAAGCGGAACGGACATTGGGCTTCAACACCCGCGACTATTGGTTCGATGATGTGAGCGTTCAGCAACAGGCGCTCGTTTGTCCATCTGCAACCTTTTCATTGAACGAGAATTGCGCCGGGAATACCTATACGATCAGTGCGAACGTCACTTCGATCGGTTCCGGTGGACAACTGGCGTATTCGGTGGATGGTGTGGCCCAGACACCGGTGCCGGTGGCAGCACCCGGCATTGTGAACATCGGACCTTTCTCCACCGTGCAGGCTGTGGCTTACACTCTTACCAACCAATTCTCTGGAGGGTTGTGCGGTTCCGTCTCGGGCAGCGCCTATTCCACCTGCCCATACACATTGGACTGCGGACAGATCATTACACTGGATCATTGTTATGGCAACAACGATCCGCGGACATTCCATTATGTGAACGCCAACGGTGGTCTGGTGAACATCAAGTTCCTTACTCCAAGCCCCATAGCAGCGGGCGATGGCATCACCTTTTGGAATGGGCCACCGAACAGCAGCCATCTGCCCATGCCGATCATGCCCGACCTGAGTTCTTTGGGCAACATCCAGTCCAGTGGCAGCGAATTGTCCTTCACCATCCAGAGCAATGGCAGCATGAGTTGTGCCGATGGCGGCGTACCCAATGGCTGGCAATGGGAGGTGAAGTGCGTGGAAGTGGGCGGATGCGCTGAACCCATGGGCGATGTGGTACTGTCCACGGATTGCGGCGCAGGAACCTTCAATGTAGCTGTGGATCTCTACGATCTCGGTTGGAATGCCATCACCAACTCCTATCCCGCCAGCGCAGGTATCCGGTACAGTATCGATGGTGGAACACCGATCGATCTGACCGGATTGACGGAGGACTACTATGATCTCGGCGATCTTCCGATCACATCCACCATAAACATCTGGCTGATCCATGAGAACGATGTGTTGTGCGACAATAACCTGGGGCCATTCACCAAGGATCAGCTTTGCCCACCGGCGAACGATGCATGTTCCAATGCGGTCACACTGGCGATAACGCCTGTTGGAAGCTGCCCAGGCAGTGGCATATCCGGCACCACCTTCGATGCTGGGCTGGCTGGCCTCCCACCTTCCTGCTCTGGCAGTGGCACCATACACGATGTCTGGTACAAGTTAAATACCGGCAGCAGTGCATCGCCGATCACGTTCCATTTGCAGCCTGGTACCATCGGATCGTATGGCATGGCCGTGCATTCCACTTGCAACAGCGCGGAACTGGCGTGCTCCGAGAACGCGACAACCATGCCCTTCACTACTTTCAACATGGGTACGGAATACTATCTGCGCGTGTTCACAAACGGTGATCAGGGTGCCCCGGGCACGTTCACTGTATGCGCCAGCGCGAACATCTGTGCGCCCACCTTCACGGCGGATGTGGAGCCGATATGCCTGGTGCAATTCGCTGGGATCAACAACAGCAGCAGCAGCACGGTGAATGGTAGCCCGGCGTTCCAGGATTTCACCGGCACGGTGGCTCCCGCCCAGGTAGAGGCAGGTGGTACGTACGCGCTCACTGTGAGTGGCCATACCGGGGGCAATTACACCAATTACATCACGGCATTCTTCGACTTCGATAACGATGGGCTCTTCGATCTTCCGGGCATACCGGTGGGCAGCATAACCAACACGGTGTGCGTGGCCACGGCTTCCACAATGATCACCATTCCTACCACGGCCACTGGAGGCATCTCCCGTATGCGCCTTGTAAAGGACTGGGCGAGCACCGCGGTCTATCCCTCCCTGCCGTGCGGCACCTATGATTATGGGCAGGCCGAAGACTACCTTGTGGATATAACCGCATGCACCGGCACACCACCGGTAGTGAGCATCACCAGCAATTCGCCTGTGTGTTCGGGCGCTGAATTGATGCTGGATGCCACAAGCACGGGATCACACCATTACTGGTCCGGGCCCAATGGGTTCTCCAGTGGCCTGGAAGATCCCATTCTCCAGAACATGAATGGGGCCATGGCAGGTACGTACACCTATTGGTCCGATAACGGCGAAGGAAGCTGCAAGTCCGGCACCGTTACCCTTGAGGTGGCGGATGCACTCCCCCTGCCTGCGCCTCCGCAGACCACCAGCCATGCCATCTGCCGGAACAGCACTGTGACCCCCGGGGAAGGCCTGGGGGCCATCTGCGGTAGTCTTCCAGAGGAGACAATGACCGCCTTCCCTGGCGGCAACTTCATCAGCGAAGGAACCACGTTGACCACACGCGCCACCGTAACGGTACCCGCATTGCCTCCTGGCGCGGTGGTGACCCAGGCACGTTTGATGTTATACGATGTGGTGGCCAATTCGAACTTCATTGGCAGCGCACAACGGCAGAACATACGCGTGGCTTTGAGTGGTTCTTACACCCTGGCGGAAACACAACTGACCACCCAGACTGGTCCGGGAACGATTAGTCCCGACCCGGTGATCGTGCTCGCCAATTTCCCCGCATCAGGCGGTACCATCAATTTGCGCACGCGCCAGACCTCGGATCAATTCTGGACGAACCCTGATGCCACGATCGCCAGCGCCACGATCGAGATAGATTACATGCTGCCTACCCAGGTGCAATGGTTCAACGCGCCCACAGGTGGTACCATGGTGGCCAGTGGAACACTCTTCGATCCAGTAGCGGCTTCCCTCGTGGATCCCAGCGTATCCGGAAGCACCACCTTCTACGCCACATGCGTAAAGGCACCTTGCGCCACCATTCGCATGCCGGCCACATTCACTGTGAATGAATTGCCTGCGGTGGAAACCGGCACTTACCCGGTGGCGTGTAACGTGGAGGCGCCCATCACCCTCAATGGGACACCGGTCGGTGGTACATGGAGCGGTACCGGTATCAGCGGCTCCACCTTCGACCCGGCGGTAGGCAGCCAGCTTTGCACCTATTCCTTCACCGACGGCAACGGTTGCAGCGCATCCGCGGAAGTGGGCATACAGGTGAATACCGCCACGGCCTGGTATGCTGATACGGATGGTGATGGCCTTGGTGATGCCCTGTCCATGATCATGGCATGCGCGCAGCCCGCAGGCCATGTGGCCAACAGCGATGATGACTGCCCCAATGATCCGCTCAACGATGCCGATGGCGATGGCATCTGTGGTGATGTGGATGAATGCCCAACCGTGTACGGCGAGATCGGCTGGGCATGTGACCCCGGCCAGGGCTTCGTGCTCGGGACCATTGATGCGAACTGCACCTGTGTGGGTGTGCCATGCTCCGAGGATGTGACCCTGGAGGTACGCACCGATGCGGACGGATACCAGACCACCTGGGAGATCCGTGAGCAGGCCACCGATATCACCATCTGCAGCGGTGGTCCGTATATGGGCATCAACCATTCGGTGATCACCAGCAACTGCTGCCTGCCCATCGGTTGCTATGAGTTGCGCGTGTACGACAGTGCTGGCGATGGCATGATCAATGGGAGCAATGGCGGTTACATGCTGCGCACAGCGGGCCCACATGGATCGCGCATCATAGACAACCTGCACAACTTCAACGATGGCTTCAATGGCAGCATGAGCGCCATGGCCAATGAGCAAAGCTTCTGTGTTCCCCTGGGCACCGACCGCCTGATCTTCACCAGCTGCGACAAGCTGTGGTGGAAGAGCAACGAGTTCATCGTGGCGAGCTTGAATCCGTTGGTGGACGCGGAGTGGATCCCGGGTGCACCCAACAGCCAGCAGGACAGCGACAGCGGCTATGAGTTCTGGTTCTTCGACCCCAATGGCAGCTACAGCTTCCGCTGGTTCCGCAGCCACGCCACCAGCCATGGCTACGGCGTAGGCCCCGCGCGCGCGGCCCATTTGCGCCTGAACCATTGGGCGGCCGCGTACCACATACCCGAAGGGGTGATGATGAACGTGCGCATCCGTGGCATCATCAATGGACAGCCGTTGGAGTGGGGGCCCGCATGCCGTTTCATGATCGACCCGGTGGCGGCCACATGCCCGCCCACCAAGCTCATGGACATACCGTACAGCCAGTACCTGAGCTGCGGCCAGTACCGCGAATGGGCACCGAACTCCTACGTTCACGCCATACCGGTCGCTGGTGCCACGCAATACCAGTTCCGCTTTAGTCAACCATCGGAGAACTTCGATGTGACCCGCACGACCAACAGCTACTTCGCACAGCTGTGGTGGGGAGCACCGCTGGAGCCAATGTCACCCGGATCCCAATACCGTGTGTATGTGCGGGCCATGGTGAATGGGGAATGGTGCCCCTGGGGTGATATGTGTACGCTGAACATTTCCCTCCCTGGCCAGCAAGGCAATGTGAATTCCATGGCGATCGCTTCGGAAGGTGGTGAAGATGTCCAGTTCACCATATGGCCGAACCCCAACCGGGGCGACCTGCTCCAGTTGCGGTTGGACCATCTCGGGACCAATGCCGATGGAACACCTGTCCGGTCGGTGGTAGTGGATATCCATGACCTCTATGGCAAGCGGGTAGTGGCGAGGACCCTTCCCTGCCAGGATGGAATGTTGAGCACCGTGCTCGATCTGGATGGGGCATTGGCCGCAGGCATGTATGTGGTGAGCATCACCGCTGGAGAACGGATGTATTCGGAGCGCCTGGTGATCCAGCACTGATCATACTTACATATAACAGGCAGAGCCGCCCGGATCCGGGTGGCTCTGCCTGTTATTTACCTATCATAGACCAGTATGAGAAACCTCGGAGGGCGTTGTAGAGTCAAGATCCCTCTTTTGGTCATAAAGATCCAGATGAAGAAACGATGAAGTTTTCAACAGCGAACTGTTAAAGTCACCTGAAAGTTAAGGGTTGCCTGTTGTTGAAAACTTTTTACATATTGCCTTCCCCTCTTCACATGCATTAACATTACGACCCCAACGGCCAAACGGTTGGGTCTCGCTACGATCTTACGAAAGCCGAATATTCGAAAACCGGGCCAAGGTCCAAAGGCGTCCATGAATTGGTGCCTGGACCGTTTGGCCCCGCCCCTATTGAACATCCCCCAAAACCCCCTGAAGATGGACTTAACGTTACTGTCCCTGCTGAG
>JAEZCB010000037.1 GCA_023412755.1 Bacteroidota bacterium | reverse complement strand
CAACCCGGCAAACGCCCAAAGAAAGATCAAGCGACAAGCAGTATCGCGATCCCTGGTCAAGCCCGGAATGACTCGCACTCACGACTCACACTCACGACTTATCATTCCCTCGAGTGCATCGCGATCGCGTTGCCTTCGCTGTCCTTGAAGAAGGCCATGTAGCCGATGGCGTCGCTGATCTTGGTCTTGTGCATCATGATCTTTCCGCCGGCCTCTTCCACGCGGGCGAGCGGGATGTTGAGGTCCGGATCGCCGTTGAAGTAGATGAGCACGCCGTTCTCGCTGGGTTTGTGGAATTCGCTTTTCACCAGCGCGCCGCCGAGTTCGGGGCTGTTGGGATCGCCGGGGAAGGTGACCATTTGCAGGTTCGGCAGGTCCATGCGATCCATCTTGATCGCGAACACGATCTCGTAGAAACGTTGTGCGCGGCCCAGGTCGGTGGCCGGGATCTCGAACCAGTTGAGGAGGCGTTTTTGTTCTTTCATAATGCGATCGATGTTTTCGATCGCCAAGCTATGCACATGTGGTGCCGATCACGACTTGATCCAGTTGCGGATGATGTCCGGACCCGCCGGCGTCAAGACACTTTCCGGATGGAACTGCACGCCGCACACGTTGAATTTGTTGTGACGGATCGCCATGATCACGCCTTGATCGCTGCGCGCGGTGATCGAAAGTGATGGCGGCAATGTGGCGGGATCGGCGGCCCAACTGTGGTAAAGCCCCACGGGAAAGTGGGAGGGAAGGCCTTCGAAAAGCGGATCGATCGGCTTGGTCGGTCCGCAGGTGACGGCCACGCCGTGCATCACTTTCGGTTGATTGAAAAGTGTGCCGCCGCAGATCTCCACGATCCCTTGCAGACCGAGGCAGATGCCGAGGATCGGTCTATGCGGCATGAGTTTCCAGAGCAGTTCCATCATGATCCCGGCCTCACCCGGCAGACCCGGTCCCGGGGAAAGAACGATCCGATCGAAAAGCGAAGCCTCTTCAACCGTGATCGCATCGTTCCTGATCACTTCAACCTGCGCGTACGGTTCCAGCAAATGGTGCAGGTTCCAGGTGAAACTGTCGTGGTTGTCCAGCAGCAGTATGCGCATGGTTCAATAGAGTAGCTCGCCATCATTGCCAAGGGGGCGCCGTTGCTCGAATTTCATGTCACGCAGTATGCTGGCCTTCACGTTTATCCGGAAGGTGAAGCTGCGGCGCAGGCCAATGGGGATCACGTTGAGGTTGAATTCCCAGCAGTGCAGGTCCCAGTAGAGGTTGAGCGAGGTGGGCGTCCATTCTTCGGCCACCAGATCATAGCCGCTGCTGAAGCCGATCTTCCACCATTTCAACACGTTCACATCACCATTGAAGATCACACTCTGCCTAAGCACATCGGCGATGGTGTCCGCGATGTAGGTACGGTTGATGTCATGACTGTAGTTCACCGCAAGGCGCCAGGGCAGCCGGAAGTCGATGCGTGCGCCGCGGGAGGGATCGCTGTCCTCCACCACCTGCTGGTCATACCCCACCTCGTCGCTGCCACCCACGGACTGCCCATAGCGCGGGCTTTTCACATCGAAGCCCACGGCCCAGTTGGTGTAGATCATCCGCGCCAGCCTGCCATTCACCGCGTATTCGCTCTGCGCGATCCGCCGGCCTGCGAAGTCCACCGCATAAGGATCCCAAAGGCTCACGTAGTTCACGTTGATGCGGTTGAGGAAGGTGGTGCGTGCATTGATGTTGACAGGGGACCAACGCAGTGAATCCTGGAGCAGATCATAGTTGCTGGTGATGCCGATGAAGTCGATCAGTTTGATCTTTTTTGTTGCGTTCTCATCGGTGGCGATGGCCTTGCGGTCGCGCACTTTCGCTTCCAGGCTTTGGATCAGGCCCATGTTGAGCGCACCGCTTTCACCGGCGGCGGGGCTTCCGTAGATCCCGATGTCGAATGGCGAGTAGCTACCCAGGCTTCCGTTGGGGCCGAAAGGTCCTTCGATCCGTGTGCTCTGGTCCGGCCGGTAGTTGAAGCCCACGCTGGGTGTTATCACATGCCTGACCGCCTGCACTGTGCGCCCGCCCAATGTGTACATGCCGTACAGTTTGCTGGTAAGGTTGGCACCCGCGCTCCATTCGCCCGCGCGCTGGAAACCCGCCACCGTATCCCGCCGCACCTCGTTGGTCTCCGGATCATAGGTCTGTTCCAGCGTGGCGAAGTACCAGCGCTCGGTCATCCGGAACTCGGGATTCAGGGTGAAGAACTTGGTCTTTAATGTGGTGTTCACGGCAGCGACATGGCGAATGCCGTTCTGCATTTCGGTGAGCAGGTCGGAGAACTCCGCGTTCCGCAGCCTGTCCTCGGTGGTGCTAAGCCGGTTGTCGAAATTAAGCGCGTAGTTTATGCCGATCTGATCGTACCAGCGCCTGGGGCTGCCCCGGGGCCGCACCATCTGGAAGGGGAAGATGCGCGTTAGGTTGAAGGTGACCGAGGGTGCGGTTATGTCATAGGTCTGGTTCAGCGTGTTCTGGCTGTGCCGCAGATTCACCGCCAGGTTGTAGGGCTTGCCGGGCCAGAGTCTGGTCCAGCTGATGTTGCTCTGGAAGGTGTTGCTCAAATAATCGTATTGGCTGCTGTTGAGGTTGTTGGTGAAATGGCCGCTGGTGCCCACATTAACACTCGCGGTGAACCGGTCGGTAAGACTGGCCCGGGGATCCATCAGATGGTTCCACCGTACAAAGAAGTTCACCTGCCGCGAGAAATCCGGGAAGTCCGGATCGCTCTGGAGCATGGTGGAGCGGTTCAGGTCCAGGTTTCCGCTGAAGCGATACCGCTTCTTGTACCGTGTAACGCTGCGCAATGCCCAGCTGCCCCTGCTGTATATATCACCTGTAAGCTGCTGGTCCACATGGTCCGAAATGGGTATGTAGTAACCACCATTCAACAGAAAGTAGCCCAGCCGGTCCGAGTTCCCATACACGGGTATGAGTATGCCACTGGAGCCACCGCGCTTGTTCGGGAAGAAACCGAAGGGCACCGCGAGTGGCGTGGGGATCTTGCGCCCGAATTTCATGTAGGCCGGGCCGGTCACGATCTTATCATCGGGCACCACGATCATCTTGCTCACGCGAAAGTGGTAGTGCGGGTAGGGCCTGTCGCAGGTGGTGAGCATGCCACCACGGCTGTGCACTTCCGCGTTCGCGTGGCGCTTGCTCAATGAGGCATGCACCCAGGTCTCCTGTTCCTGCGTGCGCACCTCACGGATCAGACCTTGTTTCGTCCGGAAGCTGTAGCGGATGCTATCTGCCTCGATCTTATGTCCATCCTGCACGAATTCCGGCTTGCCCTGCACCACTCCCAGGGAGTCCGGCGCACCAAAGGCCCTGGCCTCTTCGTTCTGGAAGCTGAATTCGATGCGGTCGGCGGTGAGCTGTATGTCCCCATATTTCACGGTGGCCGCACCATAGAGGTACACCTTTTGCTCCTGCAGGTCGTAGCGCATGCTGTCCCGCGCCTCGTACTTCACTTCCTGCTCCAGCGCCTGTCCCCGCAAGCCACCGCACCAGCACATCAACAGGAAAATGATGAAAACCTCGCTTCCCCAGGCACCGGTCGCCGGGCGGCGGCCTTTAGCTTCGCGCCGTGTGGTCAGGATGCATGGCGGTTTCGTCATCTACCTGCCTTCCCTTCGGAAAGGCGGGCGGAAAATTACGCATCACCCTTCGCGTGCCATGGAACGGATAAGGGGCATGGTGAAGTGTGCGGTCGTGGTGGTGGCCACGCTCTGCGTTGTGCAGCAGGGTCTGGCACAAAAGGAGGCGTTGGATCCCAACCGTGTGCGCACCGTGGTGATCGATGCCGGTCATGGGGGCAAGGATCCCGGGGCCATTGGCACAGGCCGGTACAAAGCGGCCGAGAAGGATATCGCGCTCAATGTGTCGCTGCTCGCGGGCAAGTACATCAAGCAGGCATTCCCGGATGTGAATGTGGTGTATACGCGAGAAGACGATCGTTTCATAGAGCTCATGGAGCGTTCCATGATCGCCAACCGTGCCAAGGCGGATCTCTTCATAAGCATACACTGCAACGCCAACGAAAAGAAGGAGCCCGATGGTTCCGAGACCTACGTGATGGGTCTGCACAAGACAGAGGCGAACATGAAGGTGGCCATGAAGGAGAATGCCGCCATTCTGCTGGAGGAGAACCACGAGTTGCGGTATGATGGCTTCAACCCGAAGGATCCCGAAAGCATCATCGCGCTCAGCCTCCGGCAGAACGTGCACCTGGATCACAGCCTGCTGTACAGCTCCCTGGTGCAGAAGCAGTTCCGGGAGCGTGTTGGGCGTCCGGACCGTGGCGTGAAGCAGGCTGGTTTCCTGGTGATCAGTTATACCACCATGCCTTCCGTACTGGTGGAATTGGGCTTCCTTTCCAATCCAGCGGAAGAGGATTTCCTGCAGAGCGAGAAGGGGCAGGACTACATGGCCAGCGCCATTTACAGGGCCTTCAAGGAGTACAAGGCCATGTTGGAGGGGGTGGACACCACTCCGGTGGTGCAGGTGCCGGCGGATGAGGAGCCGGTGGTGCCCGTGGTGATAGAAGGAGGAGTTCGTTTCAAGGTACAGGTGGCCACTTCCAGCGCCCGCATGGATACCAGACCAAAGAACTTCAGTGGCCTGGATGGGATCGAAGAGCACCAGGGCGCCGGCCTCTACAAATACACCTATGGCGATGAAGCCACTTTGGAAGGTGCCCGAGAGGTGCAGAAATACTGCAGGGACAGGGGTTTTGAAGGCGCCTTCATCGTGGCGTTCAGGGGTGGAGAACGCATCGATCTTCAGGAAGCCGTTAAATTAGCACAGGGGCGGTAGGTCAATTAGCCCCTTTATTAATGCGGATCAAGAGAGAGTATTCCATAGCATTGTTGGTCTTGGGCGGTATCGGCCTGCTGATATTCGGTGTCAACTATCTGAAAGGTCTGGACATCTTCAAGCAGCGGAATGTGTTCCATGCCATGTACAGCGACATTTCAGGGATCAACGAATCCACACCGGTGTATTTCAACGGTTTTCGTGTGGGCCAGGTGATCGATACCGAACTCGTAGGCGATGGCTCCGGGCTCATCCGGGTAAGTTTCCAGATCGATGAGGACCGGCTCAGCGTACCAGCCGATAGCAAGGTGCAGATCTATTCGGCGGACCTGTTCACCAGAAGCTTGAAGCTGATCCGCGGTGAAAGCAAAGAAATGGCCAGACCAGGGGCCATATTGGAGGGTGAGGCACAGCTATCCCTGACCGATGCCGTGAGCACACAGATCGATCCGTTGAAGCAGAAAGCCGAGAGCATGATCGCCAATGTGGATTCGGTGCTCACACGGTTGCAGTTGATCTTGAACGAGGATGCACGGGATGATATTGATGCGGGCTTCACCAGCATCCGTAAGACACTGGATGCATTGCACCGTGCTGCTGAACGGGTGGATGCATTGATCTTGAAGGAGAGCAACTCCATCAGTGGCATCATCCATAACCTCGAGGATGTTACGCAGAATCTGGTGAATTACAACACCGAGATCGTGCGGATCCTGGAGAACATGGATACCGTGACGACCACATTGGCCCGCGGTGATCTGGACCGCATGCTCTCCGATCTGAACGAAAGCAGCGCCAAGCTCAAGACGGTGATGACGCGGCTGGAGGCCGGTGAAGGCACCATGGGTGCCATGTTGCGCAACGATACGCTCTACCAGAACCTGGAAAGCGCCAGCCGGGAGCTGGATCTGCTGCTGGAGGATCTGCGCATGAACCCGAAACGGTATGTGAACATCTCCGTATTCGGCAGGCGCGATCGCGATCCCAAGCTCAGCCGCACGGATGTGGAACGGATAAAGGATGCCATCAAGGAGGATGTGACGCAATGACATTCACACTAGGCAACTTCATCTTCCTCGCACTCTTCATTCTCGCCATAGGCATCTTTGGCCGCAACATCGGCCGCATCAAGCGGAACATCGCGCTGGGCCGTGCGGAGGATCGCAACGACCACCAGGCGGAGCGCTGGCGCATCATGACAAGGGTGGCACTGGGCCAGAGCAAGATGATGATGCGGCCTGTGGCCGGTGTGATGCACATCCTGATCTACCTGGGCTTCATCATCATCAATCTGGAGGTGTTGGAGATCCTCATCGATGGCATCTTCGGCACCCACCGGCTCTTCGCCTTTCTGGGCACCGCGTATGATGCGTTGATCGCCTCCTTCGAAATACTGGCGCTGCTGGTGCTGGTGAGCTGCGTGGTATTCATCGTACGGCGCTGGGTGATGCGGATCCGCAGGTTCTGGGGCTATGAATTGACCAAGGGCCCACAGCGCGATGCGGCCGTTATCCTGGTCTCGGAGATCTTCCTTATGCTGGCATTCCTCAACTGGAATGCGGCGGACCAGGTGCTCGCCCATCGTGGGATAACACCGTACATCACAGCGGGAGCGTATCCGGTAAGCGTATTCCTGCGCCCGTTGTATGCGGGTTTTGAGCCGCAACAGCTTTTCTTTCTGGAACGCTTCTTCTGGTGGTTCCACATACTCGGCATACTGGCTTTCCTCAACTACCTGGTCATAAGCAAACACCTGCACATCATCCTGGCCTTCCCCAATGTGTTCTACAGCAAGCTGCGCCCGCGTACGGAAATGCAGAATATGGACCGGGTGACAGAGGAGGTGAAACTCATGCTGGATCCGAGTCTGCCTCCGCCACCGGTACCGGATCCCAATGCGCCACCGGAGCGTTTCGGGGCCAGGGATGTCTTCGACCTCAGTTGGAAGAGCCTCTTCGATGCCTACACCTGCACCGAGTGCGGCCGCTGCTCCAGCGAATGTCCTGCCACCATCACCGGCAAAGCCTTGAGTCCGCGCAAGATCGTGATGAACGTGCGCGACCGTTTGGAAGAGGTGGGCCGAAACATCGACAAGAACGGTGAATTCAAGGATGATGGCAGGGACCTCTTCTCCTGGATCAAGGATGAGGAACTCTGGGCCTGCACCACCTGCAACGCCTGCACCATGGCCTGCCCGGTGAACATCGATCCGGTGCACGTGATCCTGGAGATGCGCCGCTACCTGGTGATGGAACAAAGCAGCACACGGCCGGCGCTCACCAGCATGTTCAATAACGTGGAGAACAATGGCGCGCCATGGGCATTCGGACCGGGAGAGAGGCTGAAGTGGGTGGAAGAATGAGCCGGTTGTGAATGATCAATGTCCAATATCCAATTATCAAGTACGGGGAAAGCTAGGAAAACGCTGAGTATTGCATGAGCACACTACAGATCCAGACCATGGCCGACTATGCCGCCCGCGGCGAGGCACCCGAAGTGCTTTTCTGGGTGGGTTGCTCGGGTAGTTTCGATGATCGTGCGCGCAAGATCACCAAGGCGTTCGCCAAGATCCTCAACGCGGCCGGGGTGCGCTTCGCCGTACTGGGGCAGGAGGAGAGTTGTACCGGCGATCCCGCGCGCCGTGCCGGCAACGAGTTCCTCTTCCAGATGCAGGCCATGCAGAACATAGCCACACTGAATGGATATGGCATCAAGCGGATCGTTTCGGCCTGCCCGCATTGCTTCAACATTATGAAGAATGAATATCCGGCGCTGGGCGGATTCTATGAGGTGATGCACCATACCACCTTCATCAACACCCTATTGAAGGAGGGGCGTTTGCGGGTGGAGGGCGGCACTTTTCGCGGAAGCCGGATCACCTACCATGATCCATGCTACCTGGGGCGCGGCAACCATGTGTATGAAGCGCCGCGTGAAGTGATCGAAAAACTGGATATCGAACTGGTGGAAATGAAGCGCAGCCGCGAACATGGATTATGCTGTGGCGCGGGCGGTGCACAAATGTTCAAGGAGGCCGAACCGGGAGATCGGGAGGTGAATCACGAGCGTACGGAAGAGGCCATCGGTACCGCTCCCAAGATCATCGCCGCCGCTTGCCCCTTCTGCAATACCATGCTTACAGATGGTGTCAAGCATTTCAATAAAGAGCACGAAATTAGAGTGAAGGATATCGCGGAACTGATCGCTGAGGCAGCGGATCTTTGATACGCGTACACCATCAGGGTGCGTTCGTATAATTGCCCCGCACTGCGATCCCAACAGCAAGGAACCATGACCACATCGCCAGCACCGAGCCTAACCAAACAACTCACGGAACTGCCGGACCATGCGCGTACATGGGTCTATAAAGCACCACGCACCCTTGGACAGGCGGAACAGAAGCTGATCCGCGAACGCGGGGCGGAGTTCACCTCCACCTGGGCCGCGCACGGCGAGCCACTGGACGCATGTGTGGATGTGATCCATGACCGGTTCGTGGTGGTGGCGGTTGATGAGCGGCAGGCCCTCGCTTCCGGCTGCAGTATCGATAAGAGCGTTGGCTTCATCAAACAACTGGAGTACGACCTCAACCTTATGCTCACCGATCGCATGGTGGTGGTGTTCGAGCAGGATGATAAGATCGTGAGTTGCCGCCTGCAGGAGCTGCCAGATCTATTGAAGGAAGGGATCGTTACCGGCGATACCATGGTCTATGATGACCTGGTGCCAACCATTGGCGATCTGCGCGAAAGGCTGCGCATGCCCCTGCGCGAGACCTGGTTGAGCCGCTACCTCTGACCATTTTTCCGCGTGGCTTTTACCGTAGTTCCCAACGGGGTATGGAAAACTTAACAGCCACTGTGCGTTCCCACCTCGCATGAGGGGCCCAACTTAGTGGCTCGCGGAGAGGCACCGCGAATGGAACACGTATGGAGAACGAACGCATGTGGAGCGCGCTTTACCACGGTTGGGTGGAACTGCTTACGCTCTTCGCGATGCTACTGGTGGCCCTGGCCATCATGGGCTGGTGTTACAACCGTGGTTTCAGGCCGGCCGATCGCGGTGCGGTGGTGGGTTGGTTCCCACTCATCGTCGCCTTCGGCATGGTGATCCTCCTGCGGCAGATGCAGGGGCCGTTGGTCCTGGCGGCCATCATCGGAGGCGGTGTGCTCATCGGAGGTTTCCTCAGCCGTGTTACCCATCCTTCGGGATTGTGGATCCCCATTGTTTTCCTCGCGGCATTGCTCGGCCTCGGACTCAACCTTTCCGCGTTGATCTTCACCTTCGCCACCGCCCTGGTGCTGTTGCTCACCGCGCGCCCAGCACGATGAGAAGGGATCAGGGCATCAGCAGTGCGTGGTCTTTCCTGTTGGGCTTCGTATTGCTCACCATCATTGTTCCCGGCGTGCTGCTGGGGCCTGCGCGCGCGGTACGCATCATAGCGTCGGCGGTCTCCTCCACCATCATGCAAGGCACATCACCTACCGCATCGGTGAAAGCGCAGGAGCACCGGTTACCCATGGTGGAACTGCGCATGGATGATGGGCAGCTGATCCATGATCACGTGTCTTATGATGTGGAAGTGGAAGAGGATCAGAATGGGATCGTGGTCGCTCATAAGAATTCCACGGCGTTTGGCCCATTCGAGAAGATCCGATTCACCACACCAAGGGCGGATCTGCTGAGCGGCATGCTTGCCAATTGGATCGCCGGGCGCATAGGTGTTCCCGTACCTTGGAAAGACCTCGTATACCTGCGCAAGAATGGGCGTGATGCGGGGATCCATGAGGTGACCGAGGTGGTCGCATCCACATACGAGGACCACCGCAACATCGGTGAAGCACCCGTGGCCGTCTTCATTTCCGGTACCACTGGCGATCCATGGCAAGGTGCGGAGAATTGGGATCCCAATGGGGCGGACGATGCTGCAAGGCGGCAATTGAATGAACTGATCACATTGGTGAATGATACCACCAGCCCTCCCGTGGATCTCCGTGAACGAGCCACAGCGGTGATGGACGTGGAAGCTTTCATCCGCTATTACGCGGCCTTGCAGGTGCTGGGTGTAGGGGAGGGTGGCCAGGTAAGGCAGGCGCTGGTGCTTGGGCCCCGCACCGGCCTGTTCTATCCCGTGCTATTGGATGCGCCCCTGGTACCGGAAGAGAATTCAGGAAACGCTTACCAGGACAAACTGGAAGCACGCCTCATGTCGATCAGCGAGCACCGCAGCGAGCGTGACAGGATGGTGCGCGAGGCGATCACGGAGCTGCATGCGGAAGGGGCGTTCGAACAACGTGTGGATGAACTTGCCGCACAGGTGGCACCCTCACTGGTCTCGGTGGGTGCCACACGCAGGCCGCTGTTCAGCATGCAGGATGTGGACCATTCGGCATCCTCCCTGCAATGGTCGGCGGATGCCCTGCGTTCTCGGGTAACATCTTACTGGGACAGGTCGCTGCCGGCCGTGGCGGCGCCCGCGATCATTTCGGCACCATGAGCAGAACGGAGAAAAGCAGGAAGGTGGGCATGCTCGGCACCATGATCGGTCTGTTCATCACCGCAGGCCTTGTGGTGGCCGGCTTCTCCCTGCTGCCGCATGGAACGTTGCAGGGCGAATGGCCTTTGGGGATCCAGGGCAGGGAGGTGCGTTACTACGCAGGCGTGGCCGATCTGCGGCAGATCGAGACCCAGCTGAAGGAGCCTGCCGGCGAACCATTCTACATCACGGTGAAAAGTAAGGCTGGCGAATGTCTGGACCAGGTGCGCAGCAGTGGCACCAACCGTATCTGGTTCGAGGCGCAGGGTTATGGCGATTCGGCCCTGGTGAAGCCCATGCCGGGCACACCAGGCGGTTACGAGATCATCTTCAAGGATGAAGCGCCCTTTCGTGGGCAGCATGGCCTGCATATCTATCCGGCGGAACCGGGGCATATCCGGTTGAAGTACGCTGAGGCGATCGCCGCGGAACTGGATCTGGCCACTCCCGCCATCGCCTACGTGCGCGTGGTCTCCTGTGGGCGGGAATTAGGCACCTATGTAGCGGAAGAGATGGTGGGGGAAGGATTTCTCGCGCGGCGGCGTGTCTCCGAAGCGGTGCTCTTCAAACGCTCCTTCGATCCGGACCGCCCCGACCACCTGTTCCCGGCAGTGATCGGTGACACCGCCCAAGGGCCTCTGTTGCGTGCCATGCTGGCGCTTGTGATGGAGGATGCGCAACGCGAGCGGCTGGATAAGATCACCCATGTGCTGGATGAGCAAGCGGCGGCCGCATGGTTCCTCATGCATTGGCTGGAAGGAGCACCCGATCCGCTGCATCAGGAGAACGCCTTCGCTTTTCATTGGAACAGGGGGCGTTTCACTCCAGTGCATTCGCCTTCACGGGATCTTGCGCCGCGCACCGAAGTGCAACGCCCATGGGCACGCAATGCCTTCACCCCATGGCTCAGGCTGCCATCCTTTCAGGAGCGCCTGCAGGAGAACAGGCAGAAACTGGTGAAGAAAATGCCGGAACTGGAACGGCAATTCGCCGCGGTGGATTCCACCTGGCTTCCCGTACTGGCGAATGAGCATACCGATGCGATGGTATCCACGGTGGCCGATGAGGCGAAGCAGGGGATATACTCGCGCCTGAAAGAGGGTGATGCCATCGCATTCCTGGACAGACCCATGGTGGAAGGGGCGGGCATGGCCACTTTGATGCAGGGTCAGGAGGTGGCCAAGCGGTACTGGCCCACCGAAAGTGACATGGATGGTGTGCAGGCCATCGCCCGCAAGTACAAGGCCAGGCTGGATGGCGATTCGCTGGTGTTCCCGCGTGGCAAGTATAGCATCGATGAGGATCTGATCATTCCGAAGGGATATGCGCTGATCCTGCTTTCCGGAGCGCGGATCACCATGGCGCCGGGCACCAACATTCTGTGCCAGGGATCGCTGTTCGTGCGCGGTACCAGTTTGAATCCGGTATTCATCCGTCCGGCTGGTGCAGGGTATGGTACCGTGGCCATGATGGGCGATGGCGATACGCCCAGCAGCATAGGAGGTCTGCGAATATCCGGTGGTGCGGGGGCGAGGATCAATGGCATGCAGCACCCCGCCATGCTTTCCATCCAGGACGCTTCATCGGTACGGTTCACGGAATGCATCATCAGCGGTCCCGCCGGAGATGCGGCCTTGTTCGTGCATGGTGGCACGGTGGATATGGAGGATATGACCTTCCTTTCCGGTAAGGTGGAATTGCGTGAAGTGCATGGGTCGGTACGCAAAAGCACACTCCAGGGCGGTACGCGTGCAGGCGGTGGGGGCATGGCGGCGCATGCGTCGCGGTTGAAGGTGGAAGAATGCCGTTTCACGGGTATTCCGGGTACAGCGTTCGAAGCGGCCGATGGAAGCCGGGTGTTGGTGCGTGCATCACATTTCAACCAATGTGGTACCGCTATTTCAGCGGTTGATCTGGGCGAAGTGCATCTGGTGGACAACCAGATCAGCGGCAATCGAACGGCAATTTCTGCGGAACGCCGCAAACCGTTGTACGGCGGTGGCCGGATCCATGTGTACCAGAACGATCTTCAGCGCAACGCGAAGGAAAGATCCGCCGATGAGCATTCCACGATCAAGGATGCCAGCGGTTTCCATGAAAGTGTTTTGAATGAAGTAGTGGAACGGTAGATCATTGCCCGCGGCCTCGGGTCGAGATCTACGGATCGGAACCACCCATGACCCTGGAGGGGGCATAGACCGTAGCCACGGGTCGGCCGACCCGTGGATCGGTGATCGTATCAGCAAACATGACCCTGAAGGGGTCATAGGCGAACATCCTGGCCTGCGACCCTTTCAGGGTCGATCCACAGCGGGTATGCGCCGAAGCCGCCGGGTCCGAGACCCGGGGCTACGGTTGTTCGACCTTTTCAGGGTCGCAATAACAGAGGTCATGTCTTGGCCTTTGCGGAGCAGTATCACCCACTGAAAGGATCATTGCCCGCGGCCTCGGGTCGAGATCTACGGATCGGAACCACCCATGACCCTAGAGGGGTCATAGACCGTAGCCACGGGTCCACCCTCACCGTTCCCCAGCCTTCATTTTTGAAGTAAGTTCCGGCGTTGGTTCCGGTTTCAGGAAAATGGAGTCCCTGTCCAGGGGGCGTTCTTCCCCCCGCCACAATGCGCCTTTCAATAACTTCTCATCAGCAGGGATCTTTTCCAATGGAAAGAACGTGGCGGCAGGTCTCTCCTGGAAACTGATGGTGGATACCTGACCATCCGCCAGGTACACATCGATGCGGCTGCCATCCACACGATTCACGCCGATGATCTCTTCCACACCCTCCTTTTCCTCCCGTGCGAAATACACCGTGCGGCTGTTGCCCTCGGCGATGATGCGGTGCAGTTCGCCTTCCACGAAATAACCTGTCATCTCGGTTCCTGTCACCTGGTCCAGATGCGTGCTGTCCACCTTTGATAACATGAAGGCGTTGCGTTCCACGAAGAGGCGGTGTGGCTGGCCATCGCTCATGAGTATGCGTATCTCATCACCGGTTATCTGGTCCGTGCCGCTCCAAAGTGCCGGCCGGTGCCGCATGTGTATGGTGCTATCGGCCTCGCTGTACACGAGTGTATCACACACACCCTGCATATCGCTCTTATAGAAACGCACACCGCGCCTGGCATGTATGCGCCTTCCGGGCCTTCCATCTTCCGGCCGCGTGAAGAGTGTATCCGCGTGCAGGTGCAGGGAGTCATCATCCATGAGCATCACCAGTTCGGCATGGCCGGTGATCATGCTGCGATCGCGCAGTTCCTCGTAACGGCCATGATCACCCCGCACGATCATGTCGGAAGCGGTATCGCTGATCACCACATTGCCCCAGGCCCAGCCGATGCCGCGCTCCTTCACATAATACAGGCTGTCTCCTTCCAGCAGGCGGCCCTTGGAGTCTATGCTGGAGCGGCGGGAGAAACGCGCCCTTTCCGCCTTGGTATCATAGGTGCCGCGGGTGGTGCGGATCACGGTGCTGTCCTGTGTGATGGTGGTGGGCCCGAAGAATTCCGCCAGGCCGCTGGCGGTGGCATAGTGCATGGTATCGCTTACGATGAGCCGTTCCGGATGTACGAGCCGCACATTCCGGCTGAAGACGAAGAGCCTGCTGTCGCTGTGGTAGATGCCGGCCTGGCTGGTAAGGGTGCTGCTGTCTACCTTACTCACTATGGTACCACCTTCGGTGTACACCGCCCGATCGGCGCGCAGATCATGGTCCAGCGATGGGGTGGTGAGTTCCATGTCCTTGTCACGCAGCCGCACATTACCGTCAAGCCGTGCTGTTCTCAGGCGGCCGTTGTATTCCAGCCGATCGCCCTGGAGCTTCAGCGTATCGCCCTGATCTATATGCACGTTTCCGAAGGCCAGCACACGCTGATCATCGAAGAGGTATGCGCTATCGCAACGCATGATGGCGCCTTCATGCTGGAAGCGCACATTGCCCATGAGGCGCTGTGCTCCCGGTGCCAGTTTTTCATCGAACTGCCATACATCGGCATTGAGGATCTTTACCCGCGCGGTGCCATCGTTCTGCGCGATCACCGGCAGGCAGAGGCAGAGTAGGAGCGGCAACAAAAGCGGGCGTAGGCACATCGGGCGGGCATAAGGCAAAGCACGTACCATGGGCATGGTGCCGCGCTTGGATCAGTTCAATGAAACACCGGGCAATTTGCGCATCTGCCGGTAATGCTGGCTCAACCTTTCCAACAGGGCGCGCATGTGTGCTTCCGCTTCCGCAGTGGCCGGGGAAACCTCCTTCTCCTGGGCACGCAGCAACATTACGCCGTAAATGGCTGTGAAACAGGTCTCAATGGGGCCATCGGCATCCTCTCCCGCCTGCTCCTGCAAGGCCTTTATACCCGGTTCGGCCTGCGCATGCGCCCGCACGTATTCTTCATCGGTGAACACATCGAGCAGCGAACTGTGCAGGAATTCCAATTCGGCGATCACCTCCTCCACCTCGCCCAGGTGGCCCTGCTGCTCGAGCCCCTGCTCCTTCATGCTCTCCATGATGCCTTCGTACCAGTCACGGATGCCCTCACGGGTCTCATCATCCACCTCCAATGGCTCCACCAGCAGTTCCTCCACCTTCGCCATGTCCAAGCCATTGGCGCGCATGAGGTCTTCTATGTGCCACATGCTGATCACATATGCCGCGATGTTCTCCTGCTTCTTGATGCCCAGTGGATCGTACATGGTCTATTTGGGGGCTGCTTTGCTGGCACGGTGGCGTGCGTTGAGGCCGTTCACCACCTCGCGGGTGATGTCCAACCGATCGTTGCCCACCCAGATCTGCCCGCCATCCTGTATGCTGAAAATGTAATCGAAACCCGCCCTGCTGTTGTATTCGGTAAGGAATCCCTCGATCTCCCTGCCTATCTCGCTCAGCATGCGCATCTGCATCTCATCGAAGCGGTCCTGGGAGCGTTCCCGCAATTCCTGGATCCGGATCTGCAGGTTCTGGAACTCCTCCTGATCGGCCTGAAGCTGCGCCTGTGTACTGTAGGTATGGTCCTTCTGCGCCAGCTCCTGGGCACGCGCCTGCGCTTTCTGGATCTCGCGCTGCAGATCACCCTCGAGTTTCCTGGCTTCGGCCCGAACCCGATCGGCACTTTCCTTCACAAGCGTATACTGCTGTTGCACGGAATCCATGTTGAAGTAGGCTATGCGTGCCTCCGCCAGGGCAAGCGTATCGGCCCCCGTGCGCGGTACACTATCTTCCTCCTGTTGCACCTGGCCGATATCCGCCCTGCCATCATCCTCCGCCAGTTGCACCGGCGTGCGGCCCCGGGTAAGGAGATAGCCCACAATGATGCTGAGGACAAGGTTCCAGAAAAGGAGCAACAAGGTTACCGGTCGGGACATGTGCGGAGGCTGGCGGTAAAGGATGAGCGCGTAAAGTTAGCCGTTGGTATCCAGCCGCCTGTTCGGGTTCGGCATGGGTACCTCTATGGCATGTTGATCAACACCGCAAGGAAGGCATGTCCATTGGAGATGTGCAGCCATACTGTTAAGAATGCTGAAACAAGGCGGTCACCACTACCGCAGTGGGACGGCTACCATAGCGGTATGCCCTTTGAGCACGTTTGCAGTGAAGATGGAACGTTCGCTACCACTCATTCTGTTGCTCGCCGGAGCGTTGGCATTGTCTGGCTGCGGGCCCATGCAGCCCGCTTTTCTTGGCCCCCAGCACCCGCATGAAGAGTACCGCAAGGGCCTGGAAAAGGCCGGGCTGGATGGCACCGCTTTGGGGAGGGCTTGGATGCATGCGGCGGAACAGGCGTTGCGCGATACGGTACAGATCATCACTCCATTCAGTGAATCGGCCTATTTCGCTGCGGCCGAACCGCTTGCTTTGGGCTACCGGATGCAGGTGCGCCGTGGCGAACGGGTGCGGATCACCGCCGATGTCACCGCTTCGGATACCACGAAGGTCTTCCTGGATGTGTACGAAACACGGGTTGGTGAGGACCGCCTGAAGCACGTGGCCTCCGCCGGGGATGCGCCTGTGCTCGAGTTCACCGCCGGGCGTGATCGGGAATATGTGGTGCGGGTGCAGCCGGAACTCCTGCGCAGCGCCCGGATCACCATCACCATGACCACCGGTGCATCGCTGGAGTTCCCGGTGGCGGGGCAGGACAGCCGCTCCATACGCAGCTTTTTCGGTGATGCCCGTGATGGTGGCCGCCGGCGCCATGAAGGTGTGGACGCCTTCGCGCCGCGGGGCACGCCATTGATCTCCGTGGTGAATGGCACCGCACGCGCGGCCAATAACAGGCTTGGTGGCAAGGTGGTGTGGGTGCACGATCACCAGAACAACCTCAACCTGTACTACGCCCACCTGGACAGCCAGTATGTGGGTATGATGAAGCAGGTTCAGATCGGCGACACCATAGGCACCGTGGGCAACACCGGCAATGCGAAGCACACGCCGCCACACCTGCATTTCGGCATCTATGCGCGGGGGGAAGGTGCGGTGGATCCGCTTCCATTCCTCAATACTCCCCTGCAGGAACCACCGGCCATCACCGCAGATCTTCAGTTGCTGGAAGCTCCGGCCCGCATAAGCGCGAAGAACGCCGAGCTGCGTGTATCACCAGCCGCCAAAGCCGCTGTGCTGGAAAAGTTGCCCCAACATACCTATGTGACCATTACAGCGGCAGCTGGCGATCATTACCGTGTGCGGCATGGTGCGATCACCGGCTATGTGCGTGCCAGGGATGTAACAGGCACGGAGAAGAGTATCCGCAAGATCGATCTTGCCACCGCGACGCCGCTGCTGGATGCGCCCGATCCGCTGGCGGCGCCCCTGCGTGAACTTGGCCCCGGCGAACAAGTGGAGATGCTGGCGGTGAATGGCTCATACGGCATTGTGCGCACCACCGATGATGCATTGGGGTGGATGTTCCTGGAATGAGGGGTGAAGTGAAAGGGTGAAAGGGTGCGAGAGTGAATGAGTGACCCTTCGGCTCCGCTCAGGGCGGTGAAAGAATGCCAGAGTTACCCTCACCCCCGGGGCCCCTCTCCCTAGGAAAGGGGTGCCCAAGCCGAAACAACCAGCATCAAAGCCTGCGCGACGAAGGCATTCAAATTTCTGATCATCTGATCTGTAGTGGAGTCTCAGGCCGAGGTGTCAGGCCGGGCGCAGTCGCTGTATAGCGGGACGAGGCCAGCCGAGGCCTCACTCCACCACCACCTTCGCACCGGCAAGCCAGCTGAGCTGATCGGTGAGGTGCAGGTAATAAGTGCCAGCGTTCAAAGAGGGAAGTTCTTGTTGCAACCGCAGCAGATCCCCGTTCCGTGGCACTTGCCAACTGCCCACTTGCCGGCCAAGTCCATCCAACAACACGGCATGCACTTGGCCTTGTAATGTGGTGCCGGCTGGCAAGGGCAATTCGATATTGAGCTGGCCATCCGTTGGCACAGGCCATACCTTTAGGTATTCCTGGAGATCCATGACCATCTCAGAGATGCCATCTATTACATGGCAGCCGGGAACCACGCAGCCCATGCTATCTGTTTTTACCACCCAGATCACGGTGGTGGACTGGAAATCTGGATCCAAGGGGACATATCGCCAGGCGATACCCGTTGCTACGAAACCGCCATCGCTGGTAGGTTCCACATCATAGAAATAATGTTTACCATGCAATAAGGCATACTTGCTGGTCCAAAGACTATCCCCTTCACTGTTGTACTTAACTAGAACGCCGTAGGCCAAAGAATCAACATATAGACCCGTGCTGATGATGGAACCATCCTGAAGAACTTCCATATCCCAGGTAGCGGTAAAATAGCCATAGTGAGTCTTTGTTTCCCATAACAATTCACCTTCCTCGTCCCATTTTCTAAGCATCATTTGTTCCCAGTAATTTGGCCAGCCTGATTCCCTGAATGATGATAGCGTCAGTATTTCACCATTTTCAAGCACCTCACAAGAAATGTTGCCAGAGCCGAAGTCTTTTCGCCATATCTCTTCTCCATTTCCATCAATGCGTATCATAAAATTGGCGTAAGGAAAAGTGGGATGTTTATAGCCTGTCAATATATAACCTCCATCTATAAATTCTCTTACAACTTGAGCGACATGAGGTTGCCCGTCCTGCCCGAATTTATTGGTCCATAATGTATCTCCTTGCGCATTAAGACGGACCAGCCAGGCTCGGGTGGAATGTGGTGGTTTGTTTAAAAAACCTGCGAGTACGAAACCACCATCACTTGTTGCACGGGTTTGACGAATAGCGTGTGTAACAGAGTCCTCCACGGGAAAGGTCATCACGAAATGGCGTGACAGTGTATCGCCATCCTGACCGAATTTGTAGAACCAGGTTTCGCTGGGATAGTAGAAGTCTTCTGCGATCGCAGCGGCAAAGTTGCCATCGGCCATGGTAGCTACCGGGTCGATATAGCCTATGTCAAAATGTTTATCTTCACCTGAGCGATGTTCATATTGCACTAAGCGCCTGTTTAAGATCCAAAACCCATAG
>JAEZCB010000005.1 GCA_023412755.1 Bacteroidota bacterium | reverse complement strand
CACATAAACTTCATTGTTCAGCACCCGGATACCGAAGGCACCATCATGCTGTGAACCGCCCAGGAATGTGCTCCAGAGCAAAGTGCTGCAGGAATTGTTCAGCGAAAGGACCACGGCATCCTGCATGCCCGCCAGGGTGGTCTGGTAGGCTCCCGGCGTGGTAGGGAAATCCGGTGATCGCGAGAAGCTAGCGATGACGATATCGTCCTGCTCGTTCACCATGATCTCGCCGCGATACTCCTCGCCATAATTTCCTGACATGGCATTGGCACCATCCGAGTTCGATCCACCGATGTATGTGCTGCCTACCAACTGCGTTCCCTCCATGGAGAGAACGGTTACCACCATATCGGTACCACCTCCATAGCTGTTCTGATATGCGTTCCCCGATACCGGGTAGTTATCGGATGTAGTGGATCCGAGTACGCACAGCTGCCCTTGGTGGTCCACGATGAGGCTGTGCGGGTATTCAGAACCCGAGCCACCCAGATAAGTGGCCCAGATCAGTTCGCTGCCATCCGGACTGAGTTTGCTCAGGCTGATGTCCACACCGCCCCCGCCGAATGAAGTTTGAAAAGCACCAAGGGTGGTGGGGTAACCGGCGCCAAAACTGCGAGCGCCAGTATAGATCCCCCCATCGTCGTCATAGGTCGCACAATGTCCATAGTTGCTCGCACCTGATGCTCCGGAATAGGTGGAAGCGATCATTTCCGGGTCGATGATCAGCGTGCGTTGCCCATCATGATCCCCTAGGTTGAATGAGACCTGATCACCCTCCACAACGAACCCCACCTCCACTGGCGAACGATCATCCGCGTGGAAGGCGATGGGGCGTGATTCCCTGACATCCCCGGTGCTTGTACGCAACATCAAGCCCGCATCGGTATCCAGCGAAAGGCCATCCAAACCATCGAATTGAAAAGCGATCAAATTGGCATCGGCACCTGGATGCAGCACCACATCATACTTCAGGTTGCCATGTTCCGTGGCATGGAATACCAGGTCGATACCCGGCCACACGTCGGAATAGATCACTTCACGCACCGGCGTTATGCCACTTCTCCAGTTCGATGCATCCGAACCCAGGAAGTAATTGTACACTCCGGAAATTGGTGCTTTGGTGGTAACTGCTGGTTTGGATGCGCCAACGAAACGCATTTTCCAGGCATGGCCGGAGAGAATGATGGCCTCGCGCTCTTCCAACGGCAATTGCGCGCTGTCATGCATGATGTCGTTCGCATCTTCCTGGAGTTTCACCCAGGTCAACCCATCTTCTTCCAGAAAAGCGGTAGCCCCGGCCACATCCACTCTATATAGGAAATCGCCATCCCATTGCCCTGCGTTCTCCACGAAGACCACTGGTGCAGGACCATGATCATGCGCGAACACCACCGCCATGAAAGGCAGTGTCGTCAATAAGAAGGCAGCGCGGATGCTCGGCATCTGGTACACAGGGATACTCCAGGCAGGCGAAGCCTGTACCAGCACGGCCTTCACAACGTATCATACGGATACTCAACACACTCGTGATGCCGTCTCCGCTCATCACCAGGATCCTTGTGCACAGCCCTCCCCGAAAATGTGGAGCGGCCCGTACACGGCGCCAGCCGGGCTATTCACCGATATCCTCGTTCCAGAGGGCTGGTTCTGCGGCAATGAACTCCTCCATCAGAGCAACGCATTCCGGTAGATCCAGATCCACCACCTGCACTCCATGTTGCTCCATGAATTCCTTCGCACCGGGAAAGGTGCGGCTCTCCCCCACCACCACTTTTGGGATCTTGAATTGTACGATCGTGCCCGCGCACATGTAACAGGGCATCAGCGTGGAATAGATCACCGTGTCCCGGTAGCTGCTTATACGTCCCGCGTTGTTCAGGCAATCCATCTCACCATGCAAGATGGGATTCTGTTCCTGTACCCTCTTGTTGCGGCCACGGGCCAGAATGCGGCCATCCTTCACCAGGACCGAACCTATGGGAATGCCACCTTCCCTCCTACCGATGCGTGCCTCCTCGATGGCCGCCTTCATGAACTCATCCATGGCACCAACGTACTCAATTCCATGCCTGCCGGCCATGCTACCTTCGCCGCAACAGATCCATAAGATGCCTTCATTCGACATTCTTTCCAAGGTTGATGTCCAGTCATTGGACAACACCATAAATACTGTGAAGCGCGAGCTGGATACCCGCTATGATCTGCGTGGGAGCAACAGCGACGTGGAGTTCGATAAGAAAGCGCTGGTGATAAAGATCAGCACCGAAGACCACCTGAAGCTGGATGCGATCCTGAACATACTACTGGAACGGAGCACCAAACAGAAGGTGGATGTGCGCAGCTATGATCTTAGCGAAGAACCGGTGCCGAGTGGAAAACTGCTCTACCGCACGATCAAGGTGAAGCAGGGTCTTGATCGTGAAACGGCCAAGAAGATCGTGAAAGCGATAAAGGACAGCGGACTGAAAGTGCAACCACAGATCATGGATGACATGATCCGGATAACGGGAAAGAAGATAGACGATCTGCAGGCGGTGATGGCATTATGCCGGGAGAAGGACTTCGAGGTACCGCTGCAGTTCGAGAACATGAAGAGCTGACAACAAGAAAGACCCGCCTTACGGGGCGGGTCTTTTCAAGCTCCTCGATCGACTGTCCTGGCTTACGGGCCTGGCTCCCGCCTTACGGGGCTGGAGGATCGCACTTCCCCTTACGGGGGCAAGTGATCGATCGAGCATTTCAAATCGTCTGGTGATCAGACTCGGATAAGGGATGAGCATTCCACATGCCGGGATGAGCCTGTTGATAGTCTCCGCTTACACATTCAAGGGGTTGCTGTGAAATGAACAACATATCAACATGAGCGCGTACCACGAGCCTGGGGCTGGGGCACCACGATAGCCTGGCAAGCATATCCCCACTTGTAGAGATCCCGCCCATGAGCGAGAGGGCACCAATGAACGAAGCCCGCCTTACGGGGCGGGCTTCTTCGTAACTCTCGATCATCTATCTTCCCGGCTTACGGGCCAGGCTCCAACCTTACGGGGCGGGAGTGGTGTGTTGATCGAGTCAATGGTTTCCGTCTGGTGAACAGACTTGAACTTCCTCTTTCCAGTGTGATGCCGGAACCGGGCGCTCACCACTTTTCCCTTGAAGCTCTAGAATATAACCTATGCAAGGTAGGAACGGATGGAGCATGCTCGTGGCAACTCGGCCACACACTGAGGCATGTCAGTGTGTATCTGTTCCACAATAGCTCCACACTAATGGCCGAAGCCCGCCTTACAGGGCGGGCTTCCTCTTACCATGTTCTTATCTAAATGCAAAGGCTTACGGGCCCTTCACATCTTACGGGATGTGTATTTATGCTGCTTGAAGATCAAGCCTTGGACAACTCTTACGTGTAGGGTCATACCAAGGTTACGTTCAGCGATCCTTCACCACCTTGATCCTTGCCTCCTGGCCATCCCCACCACAGCGAACGATATAGATCCCAGGGGGAACATCATTCATCGTGATAAGTTGTGCACCGGAACCGGCCAGTGTACGTTGCGAGATCATTCTGCCCTGCATGTCCATCACAGTAACTGACCGGATCAATGCTTGCGTGTCCAGAACGAGATCACCGGTGGCATTGAACCATGCGTTCGGGGCTGGAACAGCTTTCTCATCCACAGCTGTGGACATCATGAGGAAGGGTACACTTCTGAAACTTGCCGCCTGAAGAAAGAAACCCGAATCCAGGAAACTATCGGAGGCATCTCCAATGGCCAGTTTGATGTGATGGGTCTCTCCGGGGGTAACTGCTGCTACCGCCTGTAACACCACGGTCATCCCGGTATACTGGAAAACAGCAGCGCTATCCATGCTGGTGAAATACACCTGATTATCCTGCCAATCGGGATCGGCCTGATCACAGTATTGACCATCATAGGAGTTACTAGGTACACCGGAATTGACCGTATTGATGGAGACCGGCACCTCCGTGCCCGGCACCCGTGCGATATTGATGGCATCGTTGGAGAAAGTTCCTGCTATACCAGGACCGCTGAGAAAAAATCCGAAGACATCGTTGAATGGAGAGCAGGTGAAGTTCAAGTACTCAAGGCTGGCGAATACATACTCGAATACCAGTGTATCCTCATCCGGTACGAAATCGAACTCGAGCACCATGGCATCGTAGATCGGATGCCCTGAGAGGACCTGCAGATCCGGATCGGAAAGCCCTGAACCCATGTAGCTGAACGTGTCTCCGGTAAGCATGGTGACCCCCTCCACCGGGAATGGATATGGACCTTCATAAGCATAAGCTCCGGAATAGGCCAAGGCCGAATCTCCCGGCAGGCCATTAATGGTCACTTCACCTATGGTGACATTGATACCCTGGAAGATGTCCTCGACCATCTGCTGGGCGGTCACGGAATGATCCACAACCATCTGTGCATGTGCACAGAAAGGGGAAATGGCCAGGAGAACAGGAAATGAACGAAGGTAAATGTGGCGCATGATGTGGATCGTTTTAAAGGATGGCAGAACGAATATAGCAGCTTCCCTTTAGATGCCTTTTTCGAAATGGATGATCTCTTTCATTTCGTTCACCTTACCCAGACCTGTGAATGTACGCTCCCATATCCTGGCTGTCCCATCACGCTCCACCATCAATACTGTTGAGCTGCGGGTGCCATAGCCATCCGCCTTGATCCGGATAGCGCTCAATTTTCGCTCCCACTCCTGTTCGAGTCCGGTGGAAGGCAGTTCATGATCGGGAGCCAATTCCTCCAGTGCCAGCAGATCGAAATAAGGGCCGGGTGAACGCTCGTCATGCTCTACCAATTGGCGAATTCGTCCCACTGCCGATCGCACTTTCGGCCATGGCGTGTTCAGGAACGCATTGCTAAGACCATGTATACCAGGTGGAAGTCTTTCCGAAGTGGGCCGCACATTGTCATGGTACCAGAGATCACGCCAATGACCATGGATCAGATTGCACCCCTCATACATGGACGTATCGCCCAGATCCTGTCCTTCCAGCGCTTTACGAACAAGCGATCCGCGTGAAGGCCGCCCTGGGACCATTGCGCGGCGCATGTCCCTGTGATTGGTAAGTGCCGCGAAGATCCCCTGTGTGGTTACCCCCATCCAAGTGCCGCCTCCCTGCAGATCCCTGCCCGCGATGATGTGTGGCGCCTCCTGCCATTGATGCAGGGGCGCGGTTGGCCGCTCATGGAATTCATCCCGATTCGCCGCCACGATCAAAGGATAATGGGGATCCACCTGATATGCCATCACCAACAGACACATATCCCTTCAACCTGTGGCATCCAGACCACTCGCTATCGCATTCATGGTAAGCAGCAGGCGCATGTGCGATCGCTCCAGTTCCGGTCCTTCTTGTGGCCGGTTCGCACGCCATTCCATCAACAACGCCACCTGCTGTTCATGAAGCATCCGGAGGCCTGCCGATCTCATGCTGATCATGTCATGTATGTTCGGCCGCTTCTCAGCGAGCGTACCACCATAGACCTTTTCCAGCATCATGTACGTGAGTTCATATTCATTCAACACCTGATCCATGATGCGCGATCGAAGTGCGGTATTCCGCACCATGTTCGCATAGAGCCGCATGATACCGGTATCGGCCATGGCTATGCTGGTGGCTGCATTGCTGATGATGTAGTGGAGCGGTGACCAAACGATCGAATTCGCTGCGGTGCGATCGAACATGGGGGGCATTTCCTGTTGAAGCCGCTGAAGCGCGGTGCCCACTCCATACCACCCGGAAAGGAAGAAGCGGGATTGCCCCCAGCTGAAGACCCAGGGGATGGCACGCAGGTCCTGCATCCCGGTGCTGCCAGTGCGCCGGGCTGGCCGGGATCCTATCCGGTTCTCCTCTATCGCGTCTATGGGCGTGGCCTCGCGAAAGAAATCCGCGAAACCATCGGTCGCCAACAGGCGAGCATAATGATCCCGTGCCGTATGGGCCATATGGTCCATGGCGGGCAACAGGTCATGCGGTGCTGTGGGGGCATGCGCATCACGCGCCGTGGTATGCGCGACACCTGCTGCGAGTAGCTCCAGGTGATATGCGGCCGTGGCAGGGTCACCATATTTCTGTGCGATGGTCTCCCCTTGTTCGGTAAGACGCAGATCTCCCTGAAGTGCCATGTGAGGCATGGCTTTGATGAATCGGTGCGTGGGGCCGGCACCACGGCTTATGGTGCCACCACGCCCATGGAAGAAGCGGATCCGTATACCCATCTCCTGTCCTACCTGCACCATCTGTTCCTGTGCCCTGTACAATCCCCAAAGACTGGCGAATATGCCGCCATCCTTATTGCTGTCGCTGTATCCGATCATGACCTGTTGCACAGGCATAGCGTCCCCTTTCGCCGCACGCTGTGATTCCAGACAGGCACGCACCAGGGGCAGTTCCAAATATTCGCGCAGGATCTGGGCACTTCTTTCCAGATCACCAATGGTCTCGAACAGGGGCACTATTTCCAAAGGACAAAGCCCGTTCCTGGAAAGACCACCCGCTGCGCTGAACAGATGCACGGCGAGCAGATCGGAAACATCGCGGGTCATGCTCACGATCAATGCACCCAAACCCGCGGTACCGAATTGTTGTGCATGGCCCGCCAGGGTCCGGTAACAGGCCAACACGGCTTCCGCTTCAGCATCTTTTGCAGAGAAAGACCCTTTCCCGGATGTTTCCAGCCATTGCAAGAGCAATTCACGTCTGGCGATCTCGCTCCATTTAGAGAAGCTGGCATCACGGGCTCCATTGGTGGTGAGGAACTGTTCGATCGCATTATCATGGAATGCGCTGTTCTGTCTTACATCCAACCGGGCCAAATGGAAACCGAACGTGCGCACGGAGCGCAGCACCGGTACCACATATGCATCCGCCACTCGCGAAGCTCCGATCACACGCAGGGATCCATCGAGCAGAAGGAGATCCTGCTCCAAGCCACTAGCGTCCGCATAGACCGGATGATCCTTTTCCTTGAACGGCAATTTGGCGAGCATGATGCCAACGAACTGCCGCCAGGATTCATCCGGATTACGGGCGATGGCGGCCTCCGCGGCACTCCCAATATGTGATCGTGCGGTCACTATCGCTTGCTTCAATTCCAAAGGCGGGTCTTGTATAAGATCGGAAAGGCTGAGTTTCTTCACCAATCCCAACAATTCTTCGCCCACCAACTCCAGAGCATGTCCACGCAGATCCAGCAGTGTCTCCTGCGTGACCTGCGCAGTGACCAGAGGATGGCCATCGCGATCACCACCGATCCAAGTGCTGAAACTTATGGTGGGACCATCCGGTGGTGAAGCTGCCATGGCAGGCGTAACGCAGCGCCATGCCTGATGCAAGCGTTGAGAAATAGAGGGCAATGCTTTTGGAAGAACGGTCCGCAAATAATGGATCGCGTTCCGACGCTCAGACGCGACATCCGGTCTTTCCAGGAAAATATCACCCGTTCTCCATAGCAGCATAAGGCATGCCTTCACCTCATCGCGAAGCGCCTCCTGCTCGGCCTGTGTCCAGATTTGGCTGTCCCGTTCTTCCAGCAACAGGCGTAGATGACGGTGGTGCTCCAGCACAGTGGCTCTCTTGGCTTCCGTGGGATGTGCGGTGAAGACCAGTTCCACACGCGATCGGGAGATCGCGCTGGCAAGATCTTCCACTGGCACTCCCGCGTCCAGGGCGGCCTTCGATGCTCCCGCATACAAGGAGGGTATCGTTTCCAAACCATACTTCTCCTCCATCCGGTGGCGGTAGTGAGCAGCGGCATTCTGCTCCACCAAAGTGAGCAGCCTGAAAACGATCGACCATGACTGAGCCGCCTTCGCCGGATCGATGTGGTCTTGGAAAGATGGCGTGAGGTTGCGGATCAGCTGCGCGATATCCCCGCTGCCCGATCCCGCCAACACCTCCAGAAAACAGCCGGTCAAATACGCCAGGTCATCACGCACTTTGTCCGGGGCCGTTGAACGAATTCCGATCTCCAACATGAGGATGAAGATCGGACCTGGAAGCGCTGGAACAAGGAACGGGTCCCTCAGGAGTTGAGGAACATCACGAAGATGAACGTCATCAGGAAGTGATGGAAAAGCAACATGGCCGTGACCAGCTTCAACAAGTTCTTGCCATTGCGGGATAGATCGGGGAACAGCTTGTTGTTGTTCACCGCGATGATGGGCAATGGGATGGTGCAGAGCAGAAAGGTGATCGCGAGCACCTTGAACAACACTTCATTGTCCAGAATGCCGAAATACAAGTGCCCATAATAGAACGCGAATCCCAAAAATGAAAGGAGCACCAACCTCAAGAATATCCTCGCTTCAGTTACCATGATCTTTCTTTCCTCCTCCCATTAGACGCGATCCGGGCGCATGGTTGCTCCTCAAGGGACGCATGGTGTGGGCTATAAATTTCGGGCATATGGGGATCCCAAGTCAATGGGCGGCCTTGTGAGCATTGGCTCGGCCCCCTTTGATCCCAAGTGTGGCCATGGATCCGGCAGGCCTTGTATCCGTACGCAGGGCCACATCGGCAAGCAGGCCACGATGATCACTACCCGGCAGTTCCACGGTGTTCATGGAGGTGATCATGAATGCTTCACTGACCAATAGGTGATCCAATGGGATCAGCGCGAGAGGGCCGAACACGGGCCAGGTCCTTGAATTCGTAGTGGTGGCGGTGCGTGTGGCCGTGCTCCGGCAGAAACGGCTAAAAGCTCTGTCCCAGGGTACTGTGTTTAGGTCCCCGATCACCATGGCTGGTGCATCCTGCTCCTGGATCATACCGGCCAACTCCACCAGTTGCGCATTTCGCCTGAGGAAATGCCCGTAGCTGCCTGGCGAAGTGGTATGCACCGCGAACAATCGCACACGCCGATCATCCACCGTCAGCGATGCTTCTATGAAAGGCGCACCTTGCGAGACGATCACCCGTGCATACTCCAGAGGTATTCTGCTGAAAAGCGCGATACCATAGCAGTTGGTCCGCGGCTCGATCACATGGTAGGGATAGGCATCGGAAAGACCTTCACTCAACCATTCAGCCCAACGATGGTCCACCTCCTGCACAGAAATGATGTCCGCATCACTCGCCAGGGCCACGGCCAGGATCTCGGCATGCCGGGTATTTGTCTGGAGCACATTCATGTGCAGGAGGCGCAGCTGTGGTTTACCACTGGGATCGCTGGAGGCCATTGGAGGCTGCCTTACCTGTGCGGATAACAGCAACATGCCGCCCAGCGCACAAGCGGTTATGGTCCATGCCTTCCTCCACATGGTCACCAAGGCCACCATGGCAAGTATGCAAGACCATTGTAGCATGAATGAGCGAGCCATCATGGGAACCCATGCATCTGGCGCGAATGCGAGCATGGTGGCCACCGCAAGAAGCAGGATACCTGTGAGGAACTGACGGAGCGGATCTTTCATCGGTGGGAATGGGGCATTGCTTCCAAACGATCTATGCGGCGTAGGACCAGCCACAGTGGTATGGCACCCACCACGCCAAAGGAAGCATCCACGCAGCGCCAGAAGAAGGGAATGCCACGCACAGGGGCCCAGGCGAAAGCCACCACTACCACGAGCGCACAGGAGATCAGCGCCCATTCGATCACCCAGCGGTTACGAACGGGATCCCGGTATGGCCCGAGGAAAGCCAGCGCGATGACCACATGTGCGAAGGCGAGCCAGTCGGTGCCATAGAAGAGGAACGGGTAGGTATGATCGACATGGATCATGGCAGCTTCCGCAGAAGAGGCCCGATCATGCCATGGACCGGACCAGGTGGAGGTGATGTTCGCGAAAAGGCCGGTGAGCCATACCAGCGGCACTGCTGTTAGGCCGCTGATCGCCAACACCATCATGAAGGTGATGAGCCACCAGCGGATCATGCTCACATCGCTGTTCGTTCTCATGGTCTCGGGCTTATTTTTCAGTCTGAGGAACTTCCCTGAGCAACCGCTCCAGTTCCTTATAGGTGCGGTCCAACGCCAGGCTTCTTTCCAATGGATGCATCTTCCCGTATTCCTCCATGAACCATTTGGATCGCCGATCCAGCACTTCGCGAAAACGTTCCGGCTCCAGATGCTCCACCCAACGCACCCTGTTCATGCTATGCCTGCGCATCTGCTGCTCAACCTTCTCCAGATCTCCGTACAACAGCGGCAGAACGCGATCACTAAGAGCAAGGTAATTGTCGATATCCACTTCACCCTGGTTCTCATGCGCCAGATTGTATCGCACGATCAGCCGGTCCATATCCACCAGGGTAAGGGCCACCATCACGGTGAATGCCGCCCAAGAATTAACACGCAACAGGTAGAAGAAACTCCTGCGATCCCGGATCTTCAGAAACAGTGTGATCAAACCGATCAGCACCAACACCAGGAAGACGATGACGCCGATGCGTTTGTACGCGAGGCCATGGAAGCTGATGTAGTGATAGTTCCGCAGGAAGACGGATGTGCCCAGTATGAAATTCTGTGCCACCCAGACCACGGCCAGCGTTCTCAGAATACCACTGCGCCAGTAGAAATTCTGATTTCCCCGGAACAGGTAGAGTAGGATGAGCATGCTGAGCAGGATACTTATTATGAGCATATACGTGCCTTCATGCACGAATGCCTTCAGACTCATTCCTTCCTCCACTTCGAATCCGAACCAGATCCAACTTATGTCGATGATGTTCACCACCGCGAGCACCAGGTTCACCATGGCGAGCAAAAGGATGCCCTTGCGCCGTTCACGCTCCAGCGGATCCATGGAAAGTGCAGGCGACCAGTGTGGCCTTCTTTGCTTGCGCCGTAACAATGCATCGCTCCACTGCCCTTCCGCTTGCGATACCGAATGGGACACGAGCCGGAAGAGCAGCGCACCGCACAAACAAAGGGCGAAGAGGAAGAATAACGTACGCGCCGTGAAGAAGTCTTCCAGTAAAGCAGCGATCCAGGACCAGAATGAACCGAAGATGCTTGCGGAAAGCGCATCGAAGCGTTCATTGCCACCCCGGTAGAGTTGGATGAAGATGAATACCAGCACCAGCGGAATTAGTGCATGGCGTGCCCACCGCCAGGTGGAGGAGCGCCCCCCGGGTATGCGCAGAAGTCCGCCCAACGAATCCCAGGCTTTCAGCGGAGCGGCCAGAAGATCCGAAAGGAACTGTGCCAACGCGTACACCACACTTCTTATCCTGGGACTGTGCATCAATGCGCCCGCGACCATGCCTGATATGATCGCCGAAAAGACGGCGATGCCGCTGTTATGCACCCATACCATCAAAGCACTGATCACCATGCCGATCCAGGCGATCCAAACATGTGGCCGTGGTGGCAGCCCGTGCATGGCCATGAGCAACATGCCAACTGGCAAAAGAAAAAGCGGCACATTGAGGCCAGGCGATCGCTCCCAGAAAAGCAGATCGAAACATATGGCGGAGGCCAGTACGATCGCGGCTTTCAACCAGATGGACATGGTGGCATAGCGCATATTCAAGACTTGTTGATGAGTGAGCGTAGCTATCTAT
>JAEZCB010000237.1 GCA_023412755.1 Bacteroidota bacterium | reverse complement strand
AAACCCGGTGACCTGATCGCGCCCGGCTACAACTCCAACTACGGTTATCGGAAGAAAGCGAAGTACATCTTCCTAACCGCAACGCTGGATGCCGCGATCTGGGGCGCTGAACTCGCGCACGGCGATGGTCCCGGACGCATCTACCTGGTGGAACCCACCGGCCCGATCGAAAATGATCCGGATCTTACCGATCGGAAGTTCCCTGGTAACCCAAGCATGTCCTACCGATCGGAGCATCCGTTCAAGGTGCTGGGCGAAGTCACCAATTGGGTGGGCCATGCACCGGAACAGGTGCAGGCGATGAAGGATGGATTGGCGAAGTTTAAGGAACAGGGGATCAAGTCGTTGAATGAGTGATGCGCAATGGGACGGGATCTTGCGTGACGGCTCCGCAGTACTGCGGAGGACGCGGAAACCTCACAGCGACGAGGCACGAGGAGCGAGGAGTTGCAGCGCCTCGCAGTACTGCGGGGAGCCGGACCCCGCCTTCACAGTTTTGGCGGGCGAAGCCCATGTAATAGAGAGGCGGGGGCACGCCCACATTCAAACCATTTGCTTTCCCAGCCGTCCTACTCCCGCATTGCAAGTTGTACAAGAGCAGAAGCCTACGCGGGTACGACCTTCGCCTGCTGATGGCCGGAGTATGAGCGAACTGAGCGATGAAGAGTTGCTGGTATTGCTGCGCAATGCGGATCAGCGGAACTATGGCTTCAATCTGCTCGTGCGCCAATACCAGCGGCGGCTATACGGTTTTGTGCGCCGCATGATCACCGATCCCGATGAGACGCAGGATGTATTGCAGAACACGTTCATCAAAGCCTTCAACGGTATCGGTAATTTCAAGGGCGGATCGAAGATCTACAGCTGGCTCTACCGCATTGCACACAACGAATGCCTGGACCATCTGCGGCGGATGCGGCGAGGGTTTTTCGTGAGCGATGAAAGCGTCGTGGAGAAGCTGACAACGACTTTGGATGACAGTGAACATTTCAGCGGTGATGCGATCGCGAAAAAGTTGCAGCGGGCAGTGATGCGGCTGCCGGAGAAGCAGCGGGCGGTGTTCACCATGAAGTATTTCGAGGAGCTGAAGTACGAGGAGATCAGCGAGATCACCGGCACAAGCGTGGGAGCGTTGAAGAGCTCATACCACATCGCGGTAAAGAAGATCGAAGAGTGGCTGACGACAGATCGAACCATTTGAACTTTTGTACGTCCTATGAACAAGATGCGCAGGAACGAGGAACATGATCCGCTGGACGACGCGCCGCTGTTGCGCGGGCTGAAGGGCGGTGCGGACCCATTGGTGGTGCCCGACGGGTTCTTCGAGCGCTTTCCGCACGAGGTGCAGGCGAAGGTGACGCGGCGAGCGGCGCCGGTTGATGGCATATGGATGACGCGGCTGGCCTGGTCGCTCGGGGTTGTAGCCGTGGTGCTGGCTGTATGGTTCGCCTTGCCGCTTATGCAGGATCCGGTGGTGGCACCGCAGGAAATGGCGCTGGATGTGCATCCGGAGGAGCTTCCGCTGAATGAACACCTGGTCTGGGACGTGTACGCGGATGATGTGCCGCTTTTTAGCGAGGTGCTACTGGACCTTGAGGAGCACGAGATGATCGCCTACCTGGAGCACGAGAACGTGGATGTTGAACTGTTGATGCTGGAACAATGATGAAGAAGCTGTTGTACCTCTTCCTCTTATGGATGGCCATTGCCGTGGTACCCTCTGCCACAGCACAACCGCCGGATGATGGACAGCCGGAGATCCCCGAAGAGCGGCTGCAGGAGATAAAGGCGCAGAAGAGCGCTTACCTGACGCGCAAAATGAACTTGACCCCCGAGGAGGCCCAGCGTTTCTGGCCCCTGTACAACCAGTACGATGAGGAGTTGCAGACGACGCGGCGTGAGCATATGAAGTACGTGCGTGGCATGCGCCAGAAAGAGGGCGAACTCACCGAGAAAGAGGCGAACGAAATGCTGGACCGCCAACTGGCGATGCACGAAAAGGACCTGCAGATCCGCCGCAAATGGGATCCGCAGTTGCGCAAGGCTATCGGTGCGCAGAAAATGGTGCAGTTGCTAAAGGCCGAGCGGGATTTCCACCGTGAGGTGGTGCGGCGTTTCAGGGATCGTGGTAATGGGCGTGATGGTCCCCGTCATATTCCGCCAGGCCGACGTTGAAGGACAGGCGGGGCCTATTAATGCAGGCCTTCTTTGCATCTTTGGCACAGTGGAACGATCGTTCAAATGCAGGACCACTCTTGGGGATGTTTGGGTGGTGTCCGATGATGAGCATATCACCCGGGTATGTTTTTCAGCACCCATGGGGATCGCAGAAGGGGGGCGGGCTTCAATTCTTCTGGAGGCGCGTGATCAACTGGAGGCCTATTTGAATGGGCGTGCGAAAAGCTTCGATCTTCCGTTGAAGCCGAAGGGCACGGCCTATCAACAACGCGTGTGGGAGGCGCTGTGTGCGATCCCTTATGGAAATACTACGACCTATGCGCAGCTTGTTACGGTTCTTGGTGGTGGTACCGTGGCGCGTGCGGTGGGTACGGCTTGTAGTGCGAACCCGCTTCCGATCCTGATCCCTTGTCACCGCGTAGTGTCTAGCACTGGTGGACTTGCGGGGTATCTTGGTGGGTTGGAATGGAAACGGCGATTGTTGGGTTGGAGTGGAGCCCTACTGGTCTTTTCGCTCAATATTCAGTCTGAGCTTTTCGATGGCCGATGTCACGCGATCAGATAGATGATCGACCTCTTCAGTTCCTAGGATCTGACCATAGTCGAACCTGAGCTTCTTCCATGCGGCCTTTGCATCGGCTTCCTTGCGCCTGCCTTTCTCGGTGGCAAAGACACGGGTGATGCGCCCAAAGTTCTCGCGTTGAACAAGCCCCTTATCCTGCAGTTTATCGAGCATGCGGGTAATGGTGCTGGGGTCCAGTTGGTGGACCATGGCAAGATCGGTGATAGTGATCCCTGGAGCCTTTTTCAGGGTAATAAGGATGAAGCCTTGTGTTGGGGATAATTCCACTTGTTTGAAATGCTCATCGGCCATCCGTTCGAGCCGGCGGTGAAGGGAGGAGGAGGAATGATAGAGGCAGGTGTTGTATTCGGAACGGAGGTCTTTCGCCATGTTCCTAAAGATAGAGGATCGTTGCATGTACATACATTGATCAATTGGGATCTTGTGCGTGAAAAAGTGTTCTATGGATACTCGCCGTGCCTAAAATGCATGTATGTACATGCAATGATCCAACAAGTTCGTTGAAGTGTAGTGCATCCCAGTTGTGGCCAGCCGGAACTTATCCATGTATGTACATACATGGATCACCCGTGAACCTGAACTCAATTCATATCTCTCCGGGAAACCGTTGACCTCATGATCGATGTATGTACATACATCGATCATGTCTTGTATCACCCACCGATCCACTCTCCTCCCCAACTTTGCCCACCATGCCCTCGCTCCTGCCATCTTTCCAGAACCACCTGGCCCAGACCAGCCCCTACCCCCTTGCCCTTGATGTATTGAAGGCCGAAGGCTGCCACATACACACCCGCGATGGGCGCAAGTACCTGGACTTGGTCGCTGGCCTCGCGGTGAACAACGTGGGCCACCGGCACCCGAAAGTGGTCAGGGCCATCAAGGACCAGTGTGACCGTTACCTGCATGTGATCCCTTACGGCGAGTTCATCCAGGAGCCGCAGGTTAGGTTCGCGGAGGCAATCGCTGCTCAGTTACCTGCCGAATTGAATAGTG
>JAEZCB010000100.1 GCA_023412755.1 Bacteroidota bacterium | reverse complement strand
ATTTCACCGGCTTCATCTCGTCATCGAGGATCAGGAGCTTCACATTGTCGATGGGCTTGCCGATGTTCGGCAGGGCAGGCCATGTGGATGGATCGCCTTGAAGTTCAAGTTCACTTACTACATGCCCTTCGGTGGGGCCATATTGGTTGCAGAAGCGACAGCCCGGTAATTGCTTGAAGAGGTTCGCGATCGCCGGAGTGATCTTCAATTGCTCGCCGCTGGTGAAAACCTCCTTTAATGTGGTGGGTACTTCGCCGGTGCGTTCTACCGCTTCGGCGAGGTATTGCAACGCCACGAAGGGCACGATGATCCGGTTGATCTTCTGGGCGATGATCTTCCGCAGAAGTTGGGTCGAATTCAATCGATCTTCATCGGTGATCAATACCAATGTTCCACCTTGTGCGAACGTGGTGAAGATCTCCTGGAAGCTCACATCGAAGCTGATCGGCGCGAATTGCAGCGTGCGATCGCCGGGGCCGCAAACGCTGGTGCGCAGCTGCCATTGGATCAGGTTCACGAGCGGGGCGTGGTGCATCACCACACCTTTCGGCCGGCCGGTGCTTCCGCTGGTGAAGAGGACGTAGGCGGGATCGGTGGGGGTGGCTTGATCGGAAGACGGGGTTGTTGAGGAAGCTTCATTTCCGATCAGGTCCATTTCTCCGATCAGAAGGATCTTCGCCCCGGTCCCTTGAAAAAGATGTTCATGCTCCTTACTGGTGATCACCACACCTGGCTTCGCATCCTCCAGCATCAGGGCGATGCGATCGGTGGGGTAGTTAGGGTCGATCGGGACGTAGGCGGCACCGGCTTCGATGATGCCCAGTACGCTGATGATAAACTCCGGGGAGCGATCGAGGCAGAGGGCGACGGTTTGGCCTTTGATCTCACCTAGAGATCCAGCCAAGATGCTGCTCCTGTGGAGGAGGAGATCGTATGTGAGTGTGTGATCGCCGTTCATCACGGCGATCGAATTGGGTTGAGTGGCTGCTTGCTGCGAGATCAGCAGATGCAGATGGGGTACTTCGAACTTATGCGTCATTGATCGCCAGGACTTCGACTCCTTTGGTCATCGGTCGCAGCCTCTTGGAACGATCCATCGGGCGCAAGGTTTCATTCGTCGAAGTTCGCCAGCCCGAAGGTAAGGATCGATAAGCAGGCAGGATGTGAAAAACTCTTTGTTGATCGCTCTGATGTACTTCTATGTCGATGGAAATGGTCAAATAGTCGAATGTATGGTAGGAAGTTATCAGCCTGGCGCTGTGGGATCAGCGGTCCGATCAACTTCGCATCCCGATCGCTGGAGGTCTGTTTGGTCCGATCCGCCGATCACTCCGGTCTTAGTCATCTCCTTGAAAACCAGAATGCGAACCATCTTCTTTTGCATTTCGATACTGTTTTGCCTGTTCCTGGAGGTCGTACAAGCACAGACGGTTGGACATGATCGTTCCGTAAGGATGTGGGCGGAGGTGCAGAACGAGCCTCCGGCCATCACCTTGAAGTGGCAGCCACATTCCAACACCACAGGTTTCCAGATCTGGCGTAAGATGAAGGGAGGGACATCCTGGGGGAATGCGATAGCAAGCCTTGGAAGTACCGCGCTGGAATACACGGACAACAATGTGCAGGTAGGAGCCAATTATGAATACAAAGTGGCTCGCACCACTTCGAATCTAGGTCAAGGATATGGGTATGTGAATGTTGGCATAAGGGTGCCCATGGTGGAGCATCGTGGTACCATGATCTTGATCGTGGACGACTTTTTTACATCACCCCTGTCAACTCAACTCACCCAATTGCGCAGTGATCTTGAGGGTGATGGATGGAAGGTGGTCAGGCATGATGTAAGCCGCACAGCTCCCGTATCCACCGTAAAAAGCCTGATCGTTAGCACTTACAACGCCGACCCGAACAACGTGAAGGCGGTCTTTCTGGTGGGCCATGTCCCTGTGCCCTATTCGGGAAATCTCGCGCCCGATGGGCATGGTGAACATATGGGCGCGTGGCCGGCGGACGTGTATTACGGTGATGTGAATGGGGCTTGGACGGATGCCACCGTTTGGAATGCGGGCGGTGCGTGGCCCCGTAATCATAATGTTCCAGGAGATGGCAAATTCGATCAAACCAACATACCTAGTGCGGTGGAACTGGCCGTAGGCCGGGTGGATATGTATGATCTCCCGATCTTTTCAGGACAGACAGAGGTGCAACTGATGTCCAACTACCTTACCAAATTGAGCAATTGGAAAAGGAAGGTATTCACTGTTCCATTCAGAGGTTTGGTGGATGACAATTTCACCGGTTATTCAGACGCTTTCAGCCAGAACGCATGGCGCGGCTTCGCACCGTTCGTGCATCCGAACAATGTTTCCTCATTGGATTATTTCGGCACTTTATCCTCACAAGGGTACCTGTGGAGCTATGGTTGTGGCGGTGGCTGGTTCACCGGTGCGAATGGCATCGGGAACAGTATTGATTTCAACACGAATAGTGTGAACACGGTCTTTACATTTCTTTTCGGCAGCTATTTCGGAGATTGGGACAATCAGAACAATTTCCTGCGTTGCGCGCTGGCCTCCGGCACGACATTGACCAACATATGGGCGGGTTATCCCAACTGGTTCCTGCACCATATGGCATTGGGTGAGACCATTGGGTATGGCACAGTGCTTTCGCAGAATAATTCAACCAACCATTATGAACCGCAGAATTGGAACGCCGGCCGGGTCCATATCGCATTGATGGGTGATCCTTCGTTGCGTATGCACATCGTGGCACCGCCGACCAATGTGGCCGCCACACTGTCTGGTGCGTCTTCGGTGAACATCACCTGGACAGCATCGGCGGAGGCGGTCTTGGGATATCACGTATACCGCTGGAGTGGATCGCAACAACAATGGCAACGGATCACCACCGACCATGTTACCGGAACCAGCTACTTATTCGATGCGAACGGCCTTAGCGGCACACAGCGATTCATGGTTCGTGCTTTGAAGCTGGAGTCCGGATTCAGTGGCAGCTATTATAACCTGAGTGTGGGCAATTCCGGCCAGGTGGATCTGAACACGGTGCCTACCGATTGTTCCGGTGTGCCCAATGGGAATGCCCTACCCGGCACCCCCTGTAATGATGGAAACCCATGTACCCTCAACGATACATGGAACGCCAATTGCCAGTGCGTAGGCTCACCTGTCTTCTGTGATGATGGAGATCCCTGCACCAGCAACAGTTGTGTGAATGGCACCTGCATCTTCTCGCCCATGCCGGATACCGATGGTGATGGGTATTGTGATGCGATCGACGCATGTCCCAATGATGCGAACAAGATGACCGCAGGAATATGCGGTTGCGGATCCCCTGAACCGGGCACCCCATGCGATGATGGCGATCCCATGACCGTGGGAGATGTGATCGGGACGAACTGCCAATGTGCGGGAATGTTGATCGATTGTCTCGGTGTTGTGGGCGGCACGGCACTACCAGGCTCGGCTTGCAATGATGGAGATCCGAATACAGGTGCCGACCAATGGACATTGGACTGCCAATGCGCAGGCCTGCCAATTGATTGCATGGGTCTACCCGGTGGAAGTGCCCAGATGGGGACCCCTTGTGATGATGGAGACGTGCTCACGATCAATGATATGTGGACCGCGGCGTGTGAATGCGCCGGAACCACCGCGGATTGCCTGGGCATTCCTGATGGGGAAGCACTACCTGGAACACCTTGTGACGATGGCGATCCGAATACTGGGCTGGACACCTGGAATGTTTCCTGTGGATGCATCGGGCTACCATTGGATTGTGCAGGTGTGCCCGGTGGTGGAGCCGTGGTGGATGACTGTGGAGTGTGTGGGGGCACCAATGCGTGCATAGACGCGGCCATTTGTGTGCCGCTTGTGCAGGATAGTGGTTTGAATCCCGATGGGGAAGAAGCGGAAAGCGGCAACATCTACATGAATTCGGGAGCACTGGATCTGGTGAGGGATAGCGAACCGGGTTCGTGGCGTGGGAACCAGATAGCGGCCATGCGTTTCAGTGATGTGGAAGTGCCGCAAGGGGCCATCATCATCAACGCGCACGTTCAATTCTCCGCCCGGACCGGAGTGGATCTTGAACCGTGTGCGCTGGACATCGTGATCCAGGATGCTGATGATAGTGAACCGCTCTATTCCAACTTGCACAATTTCTCCGATCGACCCACGACCAATCCCATCCATTGGACCCCACCAGTATGGGATCAACCCAATGCCATGGGGCCGGCGCAGCGCACGCCCGATCTCTCCTCCATCATCCAACAAGTGGTGGATCGTCCGGGATGGCAGGCAGGGAATGCCATGGTGGTGATGGTCAGTGGTGTTGGGCGCCGGACCTCCTGGAGCTGGGATCAAAGCACCACCAGGGCCCCGAAACTCTGCATCTCTTATGCCATGCCTCCGCCTGCGGATTGTGCAGGGGTGCCTGGAGGCGCGGCTTTGCCTGGTACGCCTTGTGATGATGGGCAGAGCCTGACGCAGAACGATACCTGGACAGAGGATTGTGCTTGTGAAGGTGATCTTTATGATTGCCTGGGAACATTGGATGGAGATGCTCTCCCAGGGACCTCCTGTGATGATGGTGATGATAACACCATACAGGACAGCTGGACCACCGACTGTGCTTGCGTGGGCCTATTGCCGGATTGCCTGGGTGTTCCTGGTGGACCTGCATTGCCCGGTGCTCCCTGTGATGATGGGGATGATACTACAGGCGCTGATGTCTGGACGGCGGCTTGTGAATGTGCAGGTGTACCGTTGGATTGCCTGGGCGTTCCCGGAGGCGGTAGTGTTCCCGGTTCCTCGTGCGATGATGGGAATGCCAATACCGCTCTGGACACCTGGAGCAATACCTGCGAATGCATAGGTGTACCTCTTGATTGTGAGGGTTTGGCAGGCGGCGACGCTTTGCCTGGAACTCCCTGTGACGATGGGGATGAGGGCACTGCCGAAGATGCATGGAGCAACGATTGCACATGTATGGGTCTGGTGATCGATTGCCAGGGAGTACCCGGAGGAGAGGCTTTACCAGGAGCATCCTGCGATGATGGTGATCCGAATACAGGCGACGATCAATGGACAAGCGATTGTACCTGTGCCGGAGCTCCGTTCGATTGTACGGGCACAGCAGGAGGCGATGCCCTGCCCGGATCTTCATGCGATGATGGTGACGATAACACCGGCAACGATTCCTGGACAACTGATTGCCTCTGCGCTGGAGAACCGCTGGATTGTCTGGGTGAGCCAGGTGGTAATGCATTGCCAGGTTCGCCTTGTGATGATGGTGACCAAGCCACGGGCAATGATACTTGGACCAGTGGATGTGGATGCGCCGGGGAGCCCATCGATTGTGCAGGTATGCCCGGAGGAGTAGCCTGGCCGGGCACTCCGTGTGACGATGGTGAGGAGGAGACCGTGCAGGATACATGGACGGCGGATTGTACTTGTGCAGGTATGCCGGTGGATTGCAATGGCACAGTGAATGGAACAGCCTTTATTGATGACTGTGGAAATTGCGTGGGGGGCGAAACGGGTATGGTCCCGGATCCCGATGGCGATTCCGATGGCCTTCTCGATTGCGATGACAACTGCCCGGAAGTCTACAACAGTCTCCAGGCCGATCATGATGGTGATGGTGTGGGAGATGTATGTGACAACTGCCCATGGATCATTAACCCGGACCAGGCCGATCACAACGGCAACGGCATAGGCGATGTTTGTGATGAGGTTGGTATCACAGAATGGGGCATGGTGCCATCTTTCATGGTCCATCCCAATCCCAGTTTCGGCAGCATCCAATTCACCGTGGATCCGCCGGAAGCGCATCATGTGTTGGTGCATGATCCTCTTGGTGCACTCGTCATGGACGTTCGCTACACCAGCGTGATGGACTTGAATGCGTTACAAGCGGGCACCTACATGCTCACCATTCTGGACCGCGATCGTGGGCCCATAGGCATGGTGCGCGTAGTGAAACTCTAGTAGGTCACAACGGCGGATCCGTAACCTTTCTGTTCCTGAAAAAGTAGAAGTGGTTCGCCGACCACTTCGACCCGGTCCATCTCTGCCAGATGGATCACTGCCAAAAGTCGCGGTTGGTACGGGGATAACCGAACCATCTGCCAATGGGACGACATGCACTATTGATCCTGTTCCTCTTTTGCCAGCTGGCCGTTCTAGGTCAGTCACCATCAGAGAACGCTTCTGTGAAACTGTGGGCCAGCGTTCAGGCTTCGCCACCTCGCATCACATTGAATTGGGTCCATCATCCGGGCACCAGTTCAGTCACCATTTACAGAAAGCTGAAGAACGCCACCACCTGGGGGGCGGCCATTGCGACACCATCCGCATCGTCCACCCAATGGCATGATGATAATGTGGCCATTGGTGTAAGCTATGAATACCGGATCCATCGCACTGGCGGAGGTACCGCCAATGGCTATGTGAATTCAGGCATACAGGTGCAATCTGTGGATTATCGCGGACGCATATTGCTGTTGGTGGACAATACCCTGGCATCCGGCCTAGCGTTGGAGTTGGAACAATTGGCCCAGGACCTGCGTGCGGATGGATGGGCAGTGGCGCGTGAAGATGTTTCACCAACACAAAGTGCCGCGAGCGTGAAGAGCACGGTGGTCGCACAGTACAATTCAGCACCCGGGGATTTGAAGGCCGTTTACATCATCGGCCATGTGCCAGTACCCTATTCTGGAAGCATAGCACCCGATGGCCACTCTGAACACCAGGGTGCATGGCCCTGTGATGGCTACTATGGCGATATCGATGGAGTGTGGACGGATAATAGTGTGAACCAGACCTCCGCCTACCCCAAATGCAACAATGCTCCCGGCGATGGCAAATTTGACCAAAGCCAGTTCCCCTCAGCGCTGGAATTGCAGGTGGGCCGCGTGGACCTTAACGATATGCCCGCGTTCTCCCTTCCCGAGATCGAGTTGGTGCGCAACTATCTGCAACGTGCCCATGCCTATAAGAGAAAGCAATGGAGTCCTCTCGTGCGGGGCCTCATTCTGGACAATCTGCAATGGGTGAGCAACCCTCTGGGTGCAAGTGGGTGGCGAAACATCTCAGCGCTGGTAGGGCCATCGAACATCACTCACGCACATCAGCATGGAACCGCTTTCCATCATCTTGTCAATGATCAGAGTTACCTATGGACCTATTCGAGCGGCGGCGGAGGCCAGCAGTGGGTGGATGGCGTGGTCACCTTCAATGGGGCCGGCAACATCGGCACCACCCAGGACTACGCGGCGAACACAAGCATGGGGGGGGTGTTCAACATGGCGTTGGGTAGCTATTTCGGCGACTGGGACAACAAGAACAACTTTCTGCGCGCACCCATCGCCAAAGGTGAAGCGCTCACCAATTGCTGGTCCGGCATGCCACCATGGTACTTCCATCATATGGGCCTTGGAGAGAACATCGGGTACAGCACATTGGTCACAATGAATAATTCCGGCCTGTACACCCCGCAGAATGATGGGTGGCAGGGTAGCAATATCACGCGCATCCATTTGGCACTGATGGGTGATCCAAGTCTGCGCATGAGCATGGTGGCACCACCCTCCGCACTGCAGGTGAATAATGTGAATGGCCATGTATCTTTCTCCTGGACCGCATCGGCGGAAAGTGTCGATGGGTATCACATTTATCAGTTCGAAACGAATGGTTCGATCACAAGGATCAGCCAGAACCTGATAACAGGGGTTTCCCATGCCGATCCCGCCATTCCATTCATCGCGGGCCGCGAGTACATGGTGCGCGCGGTGAAACTGGAGAGCAATACTAGCGGAAGTTTCCATAACCTGTCTTTGGGAGCAATAGCGACCGCATCAGGACTCGCGCAACCCGACTGCCTCGGTGTGGCCGGTGGAAATGCCTTGCCCGGTACCGCCTGCAACGACAACAACCCGAACACCATCAACGACACCTGGAACAACAACTGCAAGTGTGCGGGCACCCCTGCGAACTTCGACTGCCTGGGTGTTGCGAATGGACCTGCGGTAATTGGTTCACCCTGCAGCGACAATAATCCGAACACCGGCAACGATACATGGACCAGCAACTGTGAATGCGTGGGTCAGGTGATCGACTGCCTCGGTGTGGCCGGTGGAAGTGCCTTGCCCGGTACCGCCTGCAACGACAACAACGCGAACACCATCAACGACACCTGGAACAACAACTGCCAGTGTGCGGGCACCCCTGCGAACTTCGACTGCCTGGGTGTTGCGAATGGACCTGCGGTAATTGGTTCACCCTGCAACGACAATAACCCGAACACCGGCAACGATACATGGACCGGCAACTGTGAATGCGTGGGCCAGCTGATCGACTGCCTCGGTGTGGCGGGTGGAAGTGCCTTGCCCGGAACTCCATGTGATGATAATGATCCGGGTACGGGGAATGATACCTGGAAAAGCAATTGCGTGTGCGAAGGTGAAGTGATAGACTGTCTTGGTGTGGCCGGTGGCAATGCTCTACCGGGTACTATCTGCAATGATAACGATGCGAACACGGTCAACGATACCTGGAACAACGACTGCCAGTGTGTTGGCATACCCGTCTATTATGATTGCATGGGCGTGGCGGATGGCATGGCCCTCCCTGGTACGCCCTGCGATGATGGTGATCCAAATACGGGCAACGATAGTTGGAGCACCGACTGCGCGTGCGTGGGCCAAGTGATCGATTGTCTTGGAGTGGCCGGTGGAAGTGCGCTTCCCGGCACACCCTGCAACGACAATGACCTGAATACCCAGAACGATACCTGGAACAATGACTGCCAATGTGTGGGTGCGCCTTCCATGGTAACAGATTGCCTGGGTGTGCCTGGTGGTATGGCGGTACCAGGTCTGCCATGTGATGATGGTGATCCCGGTACGGGCAATGATGTTTGGAACATTTACTGCGAGTGCCAGGGTCTTGTGATCGATTGTGCCGGAGTACCCGGCGGGGATGCCTTCATCGATGATTGCGGCATTTGTTCCGGTGGCGACACCGGCATTGAACCGGATACAGACGATGATGGAGACGGTGTGCTGGATTGTTCTGATATCTGCCCAGCGGCTTTCGATCCCTCACAGGCGGATTTCGATGGCGATGGCATCGGTGATGCATGCGATAATTGTATCTGGGTGTACAATCCTGATCAGCTGGATGCGGACCAGAATGGTATCGGAGATGTTTGTCAATATGCCTTGCTGGGCATGGCCGATGGCATGGAACAGGATGGATCGTTCCTCCTGCATCCGAACCCTACCGCGGGTACGGTGGTCTATTCGGCGAGCAACACGGACATACGTTCGCTACGCATGTACGACTTCCAGGGTGCTCTGGTGATGGAGGCACCCGTGATGGGGCGATACGATCTTACACATCTGGCCATGGGTGTATATATGGTCATTGCGCTGGATGCGGATGGCAGACCGCTGGCGCATATGCGGCTCGTAAGGCAGTGACCGGCCGCGACGATGGGGATGGGCTCTTCGAGGGATCGAAGGGCCTTCTTCATTTATAGGCCGACCCCAGCCTTGACGGCCAACGATGTTCACGATCATTCACATGCTTCCTGACGATCATCATACGATCACAGGCCGCCTGATCCCGACCTTTGCGGCCGGAAACCAAAGCCCCGTGGAGACACGGGAACTATTCACAATATGACACAGAACGTACAGCTGGCGGAGCGCCGCATGGTAGGATTGGGAAGCAGGTTCCCAGTATTCAAGAAGAAGGCCGTTGTAAGCACGGAAAAGGGGAAGGAATTCGCTGATATCTCCAGTGACAACATCACCGGAAAGGCGGGCCAATGGACCGTGATGTTCTGGTGGCCGAAGGATTTCACTTTCGTTTGTCCCACCGAGATCGCGGGCTTCAACAAGGCCGTGGGTGAATTCAAGGACCGCAACACACAGATCATTGGCGCTAGCACGGACAGTGAATTCGTGCACCTGGCATGGCGCAAGGACCACGCGGATCTGAAAGACCTGAAGTTCCCCATGCTCGCGGATACCAGCAAGACCCTCGCCGAAGATCTGGGCATCCTTACAGAAGATGAAAAGGTGGCATACCGGGTGACCTACATCATCGACCCCGATGGCATCATACGCTGGGTGAGCGCTTACGATCTGAACGTGGGCCGCAACGTTGAGGAGGTGCTGCGTGTGCTGGACGCACTGCAGACCGATGAACTGTGCCCCTGTAACTGGACAAAGGGCGAGGCCACGCTGAACTAACGGATACGAACGAACGGTGCGCGGGGTCCATGGCCATGGGTCCCGCGCATTTATGAAAAGAAGGTACCATGGATGGAACTATGATCGGCCGTGAAGAAGGCCTTACAGGATTATTGGAAGAGGTGGGACTTTCGGGATCGCATCCGGGTGTGGCACTGGACCTGCTTGGCGGATTTGAAAGCCGCTACACCAGGGACCTGAAGCTGAACCTGAAGGCAGTACTGAAAAGTCAGCATCTGGATGTGAAACATTCCGCGCTGATCGGGTTGGCCGTGGCCTTGAACCAGAAGAACGATCCATTGACCGTGTATTTCAGGGATCTGGCCAGCAGGGAAGGAGCAACAGCGGAGGAACTGGCCGAGATGGCCGCGGTAACGAGCATGATGAGCGTGAATAATGTGCTTTACCGTTTCCGCCATTTCAGTGGCAAGGAGAAGTACAATGAGTTGCGTGCGGGATTGCGCATGAACATCATGATGTCCCCTGCCACCGGAAAAGAGTTCTTCGAGTTGCTCAGTTTGGTGATCAGCGCGGTGAATGGCTGTGAACAATGCGTAAAGAGCCACGAAGTGTCTTTGATCGGCCTGGGCTGCACCGAAGAAAAGATCTTCGATGCGGTCCGGCTGGCATCGGTGGTGGTGGGCCTGGATCGCGTGGTGCGATAGACACCGGACATAAGATAGGGGAGCGGCTTCTGATCAGGGAGCCGCTTCGTCTTATTCCGCAGGTATCATCATACATATGCGGCAAATGGTCAAAGCATGATATTGCATCGTCCATGTGGTGGCATACACATTAAAGGTCCTATGCGAGCAGTATTATTTGACTTCGAACGGACTTATGAGCATCATATTTCTGCAACGTTGAAGCCTTGGATGTCGAGACAATGCTTTGAACCAACGGAAAACCCCGACCTTTGCGGCCCCCATGAAAGTCCGCACACTCAAGCGCACCAAGGTGAACGTGGTCACACTCGGCTGCTCGAAGAACACCTTCGACAGTGAGGTGATGATGGCACAGCTCCAGGCCAATGGCATCGAGGTGGAGCATGAGAGTGCGAAAGATGATCACAATGTGGTGGTGATCAACACCTGCGGATTCATTGACAATGCCAAGCAGGAAAGTATCGATACCATACTCGCCTATGCCAATGCCAAGGAACAGGGGTTGGTGGAGAAGGTCTATGTGACTGGTTGCCTGAGCCAGCGTTATGCGCCGGAACTGAAGGCGGAGATACCACAGGTGGATGCCTGGTTCGGAACCCGCGACCTGCCCCGGCTGCTCAAGACCCTGAAGGCGGATTACAAGGCCGAACTGGTGGGTGAGCGGCTGCTAACCACGCCTGCTCATTTCGCCTATTTCAAGATCAGTGAAGGCTGCGATCGCAAGTGTTCATTCTGCGCCATTCCGCTTATGCGTGGCAAGCATGTTAGCACGCCCATGGACCAGCTGGTGCGCAACGCCCAGAGCCTGGCGGCCAATGGCACCAAGGAACTGATCCTCATCGCGCAGGACCTTACCTATTATGGTCTCGATCTATACGGCAAACGCAATTTGCACGAGCTGGTGGCGCGGCTGAGTGATGTGGAAGGCATCGAATGGATCAGACTGCACTATGCTTTCCCGAGCGGGTTTCCGCTTGAAGTCCTGGATGTGATGCGCCAACGCAGCAATGTTTGCAATTACCTGGACATGCCGCTGCAGCACGGCAGCACCAACATGCTCAAACGGATGCGCCGCGGCATCACGCAGGAGAAGACCGAGGCGCTCGTGGAGCATATCCGGGAGCAAGTGCCGGGCATCGCGATCCGCACCACGCTGATAGCGGGTTTTCCGGGAGAAACGGAAGCGGATCACCAGGACAATCTGCGCTGGATCGAGCGCATGCGTTTTGATCGGTTGGGTGCATTCACCTACAGCCACGAAGAGAATACGTATGCCTACAGCATGGAGGACGACGTGCCGGCCGAGGTGAAGGAGCTGCGCGCGCAGGAGATCATGGAATTGCAGGGCGGCATCAGTTTCGAGAAGAACCAGGAGCGTGTGGGTAGCGTGATGCGCGTACTGGTGGATAAGGCTGAAAGTGGTCATTACATCGCCCGCAGCGAATTCGATTCACCGGAGGTGGACAATGAAGTCCTTATCCCTACGGAAGGGAACTACATGCGGATCGGGGATCTGGCGGATGTGCGGATCGTTTCTGCCCGCGAGCACGAATTGATGGCCGAAGCGGCACAGTAGATCCTACCGCACAATGGTCACCGGCACTCTATAGGAGTTGCCTGCACCATCATCCACCTGCAGAATGTACAGGCCATCGGCCGCCTCACTATGCACCTGCATACCCGTTCGCGTGCGCTCGGTCCGGATGGTCACTTCATGGCCAGAAAGGCCGAACAGCCGGACATCCCAGTTTTGTTCCCATTCAGGAATGCTGATGGTGAATATTCCCTGGCTGGGGGATGGAAAGACCTTCAGATCGGATCTCCGCTCCTCCTGCATGCCCACGGTGTAGGAGATCTCGGCCAACGCGCCCGTGCCCAGCACATAGTAGGAACCGCTCGCGGTGAACTCGAGTTTCAAAGGCCGCACCATGTAGTGTAGATCGCCGAAAATGGTGGTGGGGTCTAAAAAGGTAGTGGTTTGTACAGGGGTATCCGTTATGCGCTGGAAGTGCTCCGTATCCGCAGCGCGCCTGAACACGTGGTACCCAAGGATATCATCATCCACGGGCGACCAATTGAGCAATATGCCATTGGGTGTGCTATCCACCATGAGGTGATCCACACGTTTTATCGGCAGCAAGGCAAGTGTCGGATCCCCCATCAAGGCCAGGTGTACCAACCTGCCATGCCGTTCATAGGTCTCGTAGTGGGAGTTCTGGGATCTCCGCACGCTTTCGCCGATCGGAAGTCCGAGCGCCATATGGTGGAAGGCCATTTCCTGCAGTCCCCATACCACACCCAGCATGCCTTTGCCGAGTATGCTACGCATGAAGTTGTTCGGTACATCCCAATCCCCGAAATAGCTGCCCAGCAAATGGGCGAAGGCACCATTCAGTTGGGTGTTCGCAATGTCCGTGGAGGAACCCACCCCGGCCGCGCTGGTATATGAACCTGGTCCGCCGGCCATGGCCCATAGGTGCGGAGTGGTGGAAAGCGTTGCAATGAAAGGGGCTTCATACACTTGACCCTCACCGAACATGGGAATGCAGCTGCGGTACACGGCGGATTCATGATCCAGCGAGGAGAAATGCTCGTCTATGACCGCGCGCCGCTGGAATTGGGACTCCCCGCTGCGGAAGGCATGGTCCCGATCGAGGTATTCCCGCAGCAACTCCACTTCATCCACTCCTAGTATGGGCAGATCCCGTAGATCCACACGTCCTAGGATCAGGTCTACATCACTTGGTAGCGTGCTCTGATCGAATTTGCCATCGCCTGGCACATTGTGGTTCCGCGTGCTTACCGAGCCTGGCGACCACACCAGGGAATCATCGGTCCATTCACCATTCAACTCGGCGTAGTATAGATCGGCCGGCCATGCACCCACATGATCACTGTGCTCATCGGGGGCGATCTTGCCGGAATACGGCACCGGCACATGCCCGATCAAAAACACCGCGCGCAGATCTTCTGTCGCATTGGCCGTTGCCTGGATCAGGTCCTTCACCTTCATCGGCGGTAGATCGGCATCCACATCATGGCGCACCACCAGCCAACCTTCGCCGATCAGGTCCTTCTCCAAACGCGCTAACTCTTCTGTTAGTGGTTCGGAAACACTCGCCTCCACCAGCATTATGAGTGTACCTTGTTGTTCCACCGCAGGCACCTCGATGCCGGTCAGGATATATCCGAATCGTGGCGCCATTCCCGGCACTCCGGATCCCAGCACGACATCTTGATCGCTGGTCACCTGCCAGCTTATCTCATCGAAGGAATGGTCTGGATAGATCTTCACCACCAGTTCCTCACATTGCGAGGTGCCGCACATGGTGAACGAAAACTGATCTTGGAAACCGAACTCCCCGCCCCTCGCGATCAGCTCCCCGCAAGCGTGGATCTCCCAATGCCCATCGCTGGTCCAGCAACAAAGGCCATTGCCGCCTGTATCATGTATGGTGAAGGTGATATTCGTTCCTGCGGCCACACACACGGTATCCATGGTGGGCAACCTGTCCGACCGCACCACCACATATTCCCAAACCTCACCTATGGCCACCTCTTGATCCACGAAGGTGGTGGCAGTACCAGGTAACTCCGCTCTTACCTCCCACTGCGGTGCATCAAGGCTTTTCCGCTTCACCTGGAAGAACGGTGCATCACCGGCGGCAGGCCATTGAATTGTAATCGAAGGGGCGTTCGCATCCACCTGCGCCGTAAGGGGCACTACCTGGGAGGGTGGCACCTGCCCTGCGCAATAGGTGGCAAAAGCGCAAAAAGCAATGATCGATAGGAGGCGGAGCATCGAAAGCGGATACCTGAAGGGGCCACCGAAATTAAGGATATGCACTTTTTGTGGCAAGCCATCACTGTGTACCAATGTTGGAAACGTGCGATAGGGACCGCTTGAATGACTGTCTACCTTTGTGCCATAGATGGAGTTCCATCACCTCGACCTTTCCATTACGGGCCGCTTTTCACAGATCATACTCGATCTTCTGGCCCGCGACCCATTCGTGACTTCGCTGCAGCATTTCACTCCAGATATGGAAGGGCTGGTGGCCGCTGCGGAGAAAAGAAAGTTCGAAAGTGGCCAGCGCAGGATCCTGTGCGAGGTCTTACGGGAACAATACGAGGGGATCAGCATTTCCGATGAGTTGGAACAGCACCTGGATGTGCTCGCCGAGGAGGATACCTACACCATCACTACAGGTCATCAACTCTGCCTTTTCACCGGACCATTGTATGTTCCGTTGAAGATCCTGAACGTGGTGCGCCTTGCGCGCGAAGTGTCCCAGCGGGTGGGGCGTGCTGTGGTCCCCCTATTCTGGATGGCGACCGAAGATCACGATCGGGAGGAGATCGACCATGTTCATTTGAATGGTGAAAAGATCACCTGGCCAGGGACACCGCGTGGTGCCGTGGGTAGGATGAAGTTGGACGGGATCGAACCTGTGATCAGGGCCGTTGAGCAACAACTGGGACCGGGTACGAATGCGGAGGCGTTGAAGGCCATCATGCGCCGGTGCTATTCGGAAGAAAGAACACTGGCCCACGCGACGCGGCTTTTCGTGAACGAGTTATTCGGCGCGTATGGCGTGATCTGCCTGGATGCGGATGATCACCGGTTGAAGCGTTTGTTCCTACCATACATGCGTCGGGAGTTGCAGGAGGAATTCACCGTGCGATCCATTGGGCCACAACTCGAAGTGATCAGTGGGAAGTATGGTGTGCAGGCCACACCTCGGGAGATCAACCTTTTCCACCTCGCTTCTGAAAAGCGGAACAGGATCTCGCGCAGGAATGGTGAATTTGGAGTGGTGGAGGAGGAGCGGTTCGAGCCGCTGCCCGGGATCTTGGATGAATTGGAACGGTACCCGGAGCATTTTTCTCCGAATGTGCTTCTGCGCCCGCTCTATCAGGAGGTCATACTCCCCAACATAGCCTATGTGGGTGGCGGCGGCGAACTGGCCTATTGGCTCCAGTTGAAACCGCTGTTCGAGGCGGCTGGGATCCCCATGCCGGTGATCCTGTTGCGGACCTCACTTTCCATTCTTCCGGAAAAGGAGCATGAACGGGCACTCGATCTAGGCTTGAGCATTCCCGAACTCCTCCAGGACCGGGATCTGTTGCGAAGCAAGGTCGCTGTGGAAAAGGCCGGTTTCGATACCAGCCTTGGCGAGGAACGAACGGAACTTCAACAGCTATTCGAAAAGTTGAAGCAAAGGGCTGGATCGATCGATCCCACATTGGAGGGATCGGCGGGTAGTGCGGCTTCCAAAGCCTTGAAAGCCTTGGGTCATTTGGAAAAGCGCTTCATCCGGGTGGCTAGAAAGAAGACCAGCATGCATCTGGAAAGGCTGGACATGGTCCTGGATACGCTCTTCCCAGGTGGAGGTCTTCAAGAACGCAGGGAGAATTTCATGGCATTCCAAACAACCTACGGGAGCGCCTTCTTTGATATGATCCTGGAGCACCTGGATCCGTTGAAAGGGCAGTTCACCGTTATGGTCGATGAGGAACAGGTCTAGTAGACGAAGCGCACGCTTTCCGTTCGTCCATTCCCGGTGATCCGGAAGAGGTAGGCACCCCGGGGCATACCAACCGCAGGCACATCCGCACGGCCATCCATGCCGGAACGGCCTTGCAAGACCAGGCGGCCTGTCATATCCATGATCTCGTATTGGCTGTCAGCATCCATCCGGTGCAATGCCGTGATCACATCCGCCGTGCCGTACACCACCAGAGGCCTTTCACCGCCACTGAATACCACACTGATCATACCCGAGGTCTCCGTGGTACCATCATGATCCGTTTGTCGCAAACGATAGTAGTTGATCCCATCATAGGGCGACCGGTCCAGATCATGGTAGTACAGCATCGACTGGCTGTTGCCGGCACCGGGTACCATCAGGATGTCTTCGAACGCGATACCATCACGGCTCCGTTCCACCGTGAAGTGGGAATTGTTCTGCTCCGAAGCGGTCACCCATTCCAGCCTGACCACATCACCCTCTGCTTTACCGGTGAAGGATACAAGCGTTATAGGCAGCGGATTCGTGTAGTTGTTCGAGGCAAGGGTCCAGGGGCTGAACTGGTTCTGCACAATGGCCGTAGGTATTGTGCCATTCGCCGTGGTACCGGTAGCACCGCCATTCCCGCGATCGCGCCACATGGTACCATCGAAACGTGCCACGCGCAAGCTCGGCAGGTCGGTCACTCCACAGCTTTCAGGCGTATCCCAGGTCAGTTCCACCACAGCATTGGCGTTCCCAATGCTGCGATCTATGGTCCAGTACTCGCAATCGCTGATGTGGTCCAGCGAAGGTTCCTTCACGTCGTTGAAGGTGGTGATGGGGCTGGCGGCAAAGTACTCGGCGATGAAAGCGTCACTGGCTGTGCCCACATGGTTGCGCAATCCGCAAGGGCGCATGCTGTTGTTCTTACCCACCGGGAAGGTGAAGGGCGTGATACCGATCTTTTGCAGAGGGCCATGCACAAAGCTGACGTCGCTGTATCCGGCGGCCACACTACCCGCACGCATGCTCAGAAGTTCTGCGGCAGAGCTATGCACCAGGCCAAAGTCCAGTTGAAGCGTGCCGCGCACGGCCACAGGGGAGGAGAGTTGCAGCCCCCCACCGGTCTTCATCACATCCAGGTTGAAGAACACTTCCTCGAAACCGGAGGTCATGATGTATTGATCGTTAGGTCCGTTGAAACGTACCCGTCCGGCATTCTCCACGAATTGTGCTTCACCGGCGAAATTGCTCCAGGTGCCCCCCAGCTGGATGGTGCCACCCGCACCCAGCGAAACGAAACCACCTGCCCCCATCGTAAGGTTGCCTTCCAAGCTTGCCAGGCTGGTGGCGGTGTTGCAGTTCAATCTGGCTTCTCCGGCATTCACGCTCTGGAGCAATATATCGGTGGCGTTGAGTGTGGCTCCGGCCTGCAGGTTAAGATTCAGCGCTCCTGTGCCAGCGGTCCTTTCCACCAGCACCGGACCATCCACATTCAATGTGCTGTTGGCATCAAGTGTAAGGTGGCGGCTGGCGCCAGCATTGGTCATGGTGAGTGAAGCACACTCACCCGTACCGGCAGGTGAGAGACCGGCCGCAAGCCCAACTACACAGCTTTGTAAGGCACTTTCATCAATGAGCACATCGGTTAGGATGGTCGGTACCTGCGCATCATCCCAATTCTTGCAATCGAACCAGTCCGTGCTTATCGCGCCTGTCCATTTGCCTGGTTCGAACGTGGCGGCCGTGATCGGCATGATAGGCGCGGTGAGCCAATTGTACCCCTGGGACGCATAGTCGCTACAGTTGGCATAAGTGGCCCAATTGGCCACATTCTCCAATCTGATGATCCAGTTACGCTGACTGGCCGCGGTGATGGGACCGACATACTTGTTGAAATCGGTGGCCAGGGTGGGCGCCATGCTGAAACACTGGATACCGGGAGGGAGGTTGCTTCGCTGATTGGGGCTGGCATTGCATGAGGCGGACCAGGGGAAGGTGGGGTTCGTGGAAAAGGCGAACAGGATGGTGCCGTTATAGCTGGCATTGTGACCATTGGTTGTGCCCATGTTCCAAATGCCGCCTTGCATGAAAAAGATCTGATCACCACCGGCGTTCATGTTTACACTGGTGTTGCCATTCAGTGAAGTGCATGTCCAAGCATTGTCCGGAGCGACACCGCTCACATTACCAGGACCGAAGCCCGAGTTGAAGCGGAAGGTGATCACCTGCCCTGCAGGTATGGCGATCCCTGTCCGTGTCATGCGCACAGTGCCTTCACTGTTGCCCCACAGACCAGCATTGCAGCGTTCAAAACCATTGTCGGTGATAATGATGCTGGTACCTGGAACGATCGGCTTGAAACTGAAGAAACTGATCTCATCATCACCCGCCGCGCCCACACAACC